>DASXKQ010000191.1:0-13718 GCA_036496745.1 Polyangiaceae bacterium | reverse complement strand
CAAACGGCTTGGGAATTCGAGCAATATGCAGAAAACTCTGACGTGGTCGGTGCCGCGTGGGGTGGGGCCCAGCTGAATTTACTTCAGCTGGGCGGGGCGGCGCGTGCCGCCCCGACGACAAAACAAGCTAGGGCGCCGAGCAGTCAAACTGATCGGCGCCCTAGCTGGAGTCACGCCCGCCTTCGCGCGGGAAATATCGGTTGACAGCCCCGGCCGTGCGGCTACTTTCCGCGCTCCCGTTGGGGCCGTAGCTCAGCTGGGAGAGCGCCGCGTTCGCAATGCGGAGGTCAGGGGTTCGATCCCCCTCGGCTCCACCCCAAGTACCCGTAAGCCAAGAAAAGAAGCGACGAACCACCAGAGCGCCGCGATGTAGAGGGCACCGCGCGAGCGCCTGCCGCCGACAGAGTCGAGCGCAACTCCCCCGCGCGGCGACCGATGCTATTCTGATTCGGCTCATGGCAAACACCTGGCCCCCGCTGATGGACGAGCTCACGCCTCCCGGACGCCCCGCGTCGGTGGACGAGTGGCTCGCTCTGGATGAGGACGACACCCGGGAGCTCGTCGACGGCCGGCTCGAGGAGGCGGAAGTGCCGACGGCAGTGCATGAGCTCGGAATTTCTTGGTTGGTCCGTGTGGTAGGGGCGTGGCTTGGCGATCGCGGCTTCGTCTTCGCGTCGGGACTGAAGCTTCTGCTCGCGGCCAAGACAGGGCGCATGCCGGACGCGGTCGTGGTGCTCCCCGGCAGCAAACCGCCGCCCCCGCACGGCCCGCTGCGCGAGCCGCCCGACATCGTGATCGAATTCGTGAGCCCTTCGCCGCGCGACGAGCGCAGGGACCGCGTCCAGAAAATGTCCGAGTACGCGCGCTTCGCCGTGCGCTATTACTGGCTCGTCGATCCCGCGCTGCGCACCTTCGAAATTTTCGAGCTCTCCAGCGCCGGCTACACCCAAGTGGCCGCCGCCACGGGCGGCACGATCGAGCCCGTGCCCGGCTGCCCTGGGCTCACTCTGGGCGTCGACGCGCTGTGGGCCGAGCTCGCGCGGCTCAGCGTTGGCTGACTTTCAGCGTTGGTTCTCGTGCCAGTTCCAGTGCGTAACGCCGAGCGTCGGATCGAAGCACTGGAGCGTGACTAACAGGTCCGGCTTCTGGTCGTTGTTCATGTCGAGCGTCGACCACGAGTATTGCGTGCTCGACGAGCAGCCGCTCGTGGCGAGATCCGTGAAAGGGAACGCGCCATAGCCGGAGGGCAGCGCGAAGCAGCTCGGCGTCGCAGCGAAGCCGCTATTGCCGCCGGCGTATACGTTCCAGTGCGTCTTGCCGAGCGTGGCGTCGAAGCATTGCTGGGTGACGACCAGGTCGGGATGTGCGTCGCCGTCGATGTCGAAGGTCGCCCACGAGAACTGTGCGCTCGACGAGCAACCGAGCGTCTGCGCGAGATCCTTCACCGGGAAGCTGCTTGCCGAGCCGCTCGGTAGGGACCAGGCGCTCGGAGCGGTCGCGAAGCCGCTGCCGCCGTTCTTGTATACGTTCCATTGGGTCTTGCCGATTGCGGCGTCGAAACACTTCTGGGTGACGACGAGATCCGGCAGACCATCCGCGTCGATATCGAACGTGGACCAGAAGAACTGCGCGCTCGACGAGCAGCCGCTGCTCACTGCGTTGTCCTTGATCGGGAAGCTCGCGGCCGAGCCGGCAGGGAGGCTCCACGCTGTCGGGTTCGCGGCGAACCCTGCGCCGCTGTTCTCGTAGACGTTCCATTGCGTCTTACCGATTGCGGCGTCGAAGCATTTCTGGGTGACGACGAGGTCGGGCAGTCCGTCCGCGTCGATGTCGAAGGTCGACCAGGAGAACTGCGCGCTCGACGAGCAGCCGTTGTTCTGCGCGTTGTCCTTGATCGGAAAACTCGCGGCCGAGCCCGGGGGCAGGCTCCAGCTCGCGGGTGTCGATGCGAAACCGCTGCCCGTATTTTTGTACACGTCCCAGCGAGTGGCGCCGAGCGCAGAGTCGAAGCACTTCTGTGTCACGACGAGATCCGGCAACGCGTCACCGTCGATGTCGAAGGTCGACCAGGAGAACTGCGCGCTCGACGAGCAGCCATTGCTCACCGCGTTGTCCTTGAAGGGGAAGCTTGCCGCCGCGCCGCTGGGCAGGCTCCAAGCTGCCGGGCTCGCCGCGAAACCGCCGCCGGTATTCTTGTACACGTCCCAGTGCGTAACGCCGAGGGTCGCGTCGAAGCACTTCTGCGTGACGACCAGATCCGGCAAGGCGTCACCGTCGATGTCGAAAGTAGACCACGAGAACTGCGTGCTCGTGGAGCAGCCGAGCGTCTGATTCAGGTTCGTTTGCGGGAAGCTCGCCGCGGAGCCGGTGGGCAGCGGCCAGGTCGAGGATTGTGCATCGAAACCCGTGCACGACGCTCCCGCGTCGGGCGAACCGCTATCCTTCGCGCCTGCGTCCTTCGGGCCGGAATCCGTGACGCTCGAGTCAGGGATGTTCGCGTCCGTAACGCTCGAATCGGGGATGTTCGCGTCGGTCGTGCTGGCGTCGGTCGTGCTGGCGTCGGTCGTGCTGGCGTCGGTCGTGCTGGCGTCGGTCGTGCCGGCGTCGGTCGTGCTGGCGTCGGTCGTGCAGGCGTCGGTCGTGCTGGCGTCGGTCGTGCTGGCGTCGGTCGTGCTGGCGTCGGTCGTGCCGGCGTCGAGCGGCGCCGCGGCGTCCGCGCCAGCGTCGCCGGCTGTGCCGCCTTGGGACGCGTCCATCGGCGATGATGCGTCCACGATCTCGCTTCCAGCGGTTCCGGCGTCGGCGGCATTGCCTGCAGTGCCCCCATTGCCTGAGCTTCCGCCGGCAGCTGTCCCCGCGCTGCCTGCGGCTGCGCCGCCACCGGTGCCGGCATAGCCTGCGCCGCCGGTCGGAGGCTGATGGGCTGCACCCGCCGCGCCGCCCAAGCCGCTATTGAAGTTCACGGATTCACTCGAGCTGCACGCGCCGACTAGAGCGACGAGTAGCAAAAGTGACCAAGAGCGGAACGCCTCGACCCACCGCGTCGTCATCGGCTTCCGTCTTACTATGTCCGTCTGTCCGCAGCGAGACCCCGTCAATCTTCGCCAGCGAAACCGCGGCTACTCGCTCACCGAGCTGCGTGATAGTTTCGCTCCGGTGCACATGGATTTCCCGGCAATTTCTAGATCGGTTGGCAGCGCGGGTTTGCTTTGTCTCGCGATCGCATCGGGTTGCGGCAAGACCGCGCAGCCGGATACGGGTGCGACTATTTCGCCAACAACGGGCGGCACGTCGGCGATGGCCGGCGCGGGTGGAGGTCTCGTACTCGGCGGAGCGGGCGGCAGTTCTGCGACGGGAGGCAGCGCAGGTGGCAACTCCGCCGCGAGCGGCAGTTCGGGAGCGGGCGGCGCGGGCGGGACGCGGACCTCTGAATGCGCGCCCGGATCAACTCACCTCACCGGCAGCTGGGACGGCGTCGCCTGGCAGGGCGCCTTCAGCTCGATAGTCGAGTCCACGTCGCTCACGGCGAGCAATGCGAGCTGGCTCTTCTATTCCCCGTTCCTCAGTTCGTCGTCCAACGACGGCTTCGTCGGGCTATACGGCCAGGGCAGCATGCCGATGCGTGACGGAGTGCCGCACAGCGCTCATGCGGTGTTGCTCATGCCGTCGACGGGCCCCGACGGTGGCACTTGGTTCTGTTCGTCGAACGCCACCGTGACCGAAGACGCGGTCGACACGCGCGTCGACGTCGAAGGCCTCGGCGCCCTCGGCAGCTGCGCGAACGGGACTCCGGTGTCCGGCACGATCACGGTTTGCGAAAGCGATTCCTTCGCCAAAGGCTGCGATCTGTCACGCTCGGGAACGCTCGACGGCAACACGCTCTCGAACATCGACGCTTACGCCGGGACCAGCGACGCGTACCTCACGCTCCCCTACGTGGACGGCATGGTGCTCACCTACGCGCGCGAGAACCAGTTCCTCGACGCGACGGGACCTCTGACCAACGCTTTCGTCGTGCTCGCAGACGGAACCATTTACTGCGCCGGAGCGAGCTCGATGTTCGTCGAAACCGAGGAGACGACGACTCAAACGAATCGCTGGACCGACACGCTCACCGATTTTCGCAAAATGGGCAGTTGTGCCGCGGTCACCGGCGCGAACAGCGCGGTGGGCTGCTTGAGCGCAGAGTGATTCGCGGTTGGTCGCTCAGCGACTCGCGGCTTCACGCTCGGCTTTCAGGCGCGCGATTGACTCGAAGCCGTCCGTTGCTCGCTTTCAGACGAACAGCTCATCCACCGTGCCCAGCGTCACCGCGCGGCGCACCCAGTGATCGAGCGTCGTGAGATCGGTCGTGGCGAGGATTCGCTCGCGTTGAGCCGTCGAGGCGGTGAACCCGCGCGCTTCCAGAATGGCCAGCACGGCGGCGGCTTTGCCTTGAGCGAGACCCTTGGCGATGCCGTCGCGCAGCCATTCGGTTTGAATTTGGTAAGTCGTGGGAGCACGGCCACCTGACACTCGAAGCGCGCGCGCAGACCCGCGACGTAGACCGGCCAGGTAAAGCGCTTGCGATCGTCGCGCGCGAGCTGCACCTCGACGGCGATCGCGAACACCGGTTTGCCGTCCACCAGCAGCACGACGAGATCAGCGCGATACTCCGCCGGCACGATATCGGTGAGATTCGCAGATTCGACGCGGACTTCGCAATAAGCGGGCAGCTCCACACCGAGCGCTTCGCGCAGCAGCTCGGGCGCCAGCTCCGGGCGATTCCGAAACAGCAAGAGCAAAGCTTCGTGCGAGAGCGAGGGCACTTGGTGGCCCTCATCGGGCGCCGCGCATGCCGAGTTGCGCGCGGCGTGTGCTGTCGACGCTCGGAGCACGCGCGATGTTTGTTGGGCGCAATCAACCGACAGACGCTGCTCCGAATGGACGTGCTAAACGAGCAGTGCTAGCCTCTGCGTGTGGACCGATGACCGAGTTGCTTTTCCTCGTTGAAGAAGCCCCCGAGGGAGGCTTTACCGCGCGCGCACTTGGGGCGTCTATTTTTACAGAAGCAGACTCCTTGGGGGAGCTGCATGCGCAGGTTCGCGACGCCATCCATTGTCACTTTGATGACGGGCAGGCTCCGAAGGTGGTCCGTTTGCATTTCGTGCGCGACGAGCTACTCGCGGTATGAAGCTCCCGCGTGATCTGTCGGGTCAGCGTTTGGCTCGTGCGCTGGAGACGCTTGGCTACCGAGTGACCCGGCAGCCACATGCGGTTGACGACGTTGGACTGTGGGGAACACCACGTGACGGTCCCGCAGCACGGTGTCCTGCGTATCGGAACCGTCGCCAGCATCGTCGTCGACGTCGCTGCGCACTTCGGGATAACCAAGACAGACTTGGTCGAGAAACTTTTTGGCGAATCTCGGTAGTCGATGAATCCCGCCAAGAAACCCACTCTTGGCGCGCGCTGTCCGCGCTCGTACGCCCAGAAAAACGGGCAGATGAGCTCGCCCATCGTTGATCGATTCGTCGCCGCCGTTCGCTTCAGGCGAATAGTTCGTCCAGCGTGCCGAGTCACCGCGCGGCGCACCCAGCGATCGAGCGTCGTGAGCTCAACGTACCCGCAATTGCTAAGGAGTCCTCGCGCAGCGGAATCCGTAGTGCGAATGGCGTCGAGCTTCGTCACGACAACACGGTCTCGACGATCGTCAGGATTGTAGCGACCCTCGTCGTCTTCATCGTGCTGGCGGTCTCGTTTGAAATCGTGCGGGCGAAACTGCGCGCGGTCTGGGCGAGAACACGCGGCCGATCGCGATGACCTCGCGCGCCGACAGGTTCCGGCGAAGCGGCTCACTTCCAGGGCGACTCCGAGCTGATGTCGGGCCGATTGGGCCTATCGAGGGCCACACAGAGAGCCACGAACGCCCATAGGCCAAAGCCAAAGATTGCGTAGTCCGAGTTGAGGCGCAATTCAATCATGGGTGCGTAGTTGTGACGACTGATCTTGTCCTCGGTGAAATGAACCACACCGCAAGTCGACGAGGCCGCCGCACAGCACGACCAGCGTCACAACGGCGAGAGCCGTCAAGAAGCGCCTCACCCATTTTGGAAAGCGGAGGAGCGAGAGGCGGCCCGCGATTGCCACGCCGCCAGGCCCAGCGAACAGGGTGCCGACCGCCCCGAAAAAAAGCAGCGACTCAAACGGGAGCCACGCGCAGAAGCACGTGCAGCCTTTCCGGTCGCCGCTGACGCGGACCAGCGCCGCGCCGATTTCTTGGCACGCGCTCCTGCAGCTCGGTTCGTTCCCCCATAGTGGTTTGAATGCCGCGCCAACCAGCACGTTGGCGAGAAAGAGGATGGCCAGTAGATAGCGCTGGCCGTATCCGGATCGGCTTGCTCGGGGTTCGGGCGCGCGGCTTCGAGGGCGGCCCGTTCCTCGCGCAGCGCGGCCAAACCGCGCCGCGTCACGTAATTCGGAACCTCCGCGGGCAAAGGCGCGCGCGGCACGACGAACGGCGGCTCTGGGCCGTCCTCCTTGGTGAAGGCTCGACTCACGAACGCAGTATGCCACGCGCGCTCGCGGACGGCGGTCGTGGGGTGACGGCTCGTCCAGGAATAGTCAGCGGTTCGTCGCACGCACTACGGTTTTGCGTGACAGCGGCCGACCTTTGGAACCATATGAGCGATGCGACGCTGGATCCGGGCCACCCTGTTTGCCGGGGCTTGCGTTGGTTTCGCACCTTCCTTCGCGCATGCCGCTGCGAACGACTAGGGCCCCGAGGACCAGTTGCCCATGCTCGTCGAGCACTCCTGCTGCGCGCCGTCGAGCGTGAAGCCGTAGCCTTCGTAGTAGCAGATCTCTTGCTGGTTGGGCGTACCGCAGCCCGCGCAGGTGAGCTTCGTGCAGCAGCCGATCAGGCCGGTTGTCGGGCAGCTGTCCACGATCGTGCCGCTGATGGCAGAGCAAGTGGACTGCGCGAGAGTTTGAGTGATGTCGGAGTTGCCGACGCACGCGCCCGTAGGCTCGGAGCAGTCGTACCAAGTGCCTGGATGGCTCGGAGCGCCACTCACGCCGGCGCTGCCGGCCGAGCTCGTCGTGCCCGCGCTGCCGCTTGCGCCACCACCAGTGCCGGCATTGCCGCTCGCTCCGGCAGCGCTGCCGCCCACGCCCGCGCTGCCGCTCGCTCCGGCCGCGCCGTTCGCATTCGAATCGCTACTGCCGCAGGCCACCGCCAAGAGCAGCGACCCCAGCAAAACGCCCGAAGAAATTTGTGGTTTGTCGTACATGAGACCTCCGCCTACCACGATAGATCGAGGATCTATGCGATCGCGATCGCACGAACATGCGGTGCTCGTCGCAGGTCCGAGTCCGCGCTAGCGTTTAGCGGTGAAACCGGGTCAACCGAGCCAAACCGCGGCTCTCGTCTGCGTCGCCCGAGCCATCGCGCACGAACGAGCTCTCGCGCCCCAGTTCTCCGATCCAACGGCTTTCGTGCTTTTGTCCGAAACGGATCGCGCGCGCGTCGCGCAATATCGTGACGGGCCGCCAAAAGAGTCTCGCGCTCGCGCTGCATATGAATTCGTGGCGGTGCGCGCAGCGATGATGGCCGTGCGCACGATCTTCATCGACGAAGCCATCCGCGAAGCCTCGAGCTCGCAGGTCGTCATCCTCGGCGCGGGCCTCGACGGTCGCGCCTGGCGCATGCCCGAGCTCCGCGACGCGATCGTCTTCGAGGTCGACCACCCCGATACGCAACGAGAAAAGCGCGGGCGCGTGGGTAGCCTCCGACAAACCGCCCGCGAAGTGAGGTTCGTTCCCGTAGACTTCACGCGCGACGACTTGTCGCACTGCCTCGAGGCCGCCGGTCACGACGCCGCGCGCCCAACCACCTGGGTCTGGGAAGGCGTCATCATGTATCTAAGCCGCGCGGAGGTCGAAGCCACGCTGCGGCTCATCGCGCAACGCAGCGCCCCCGGCAGCCGCTTGGTTGCCCTATACTTTGCGCGCGGGCACGTCGTTTTGCGCGCTATCGTCGCGATGATGCTGCGTCGGATGGGCGAACCCGTTCGGTCCAGGTTCAGCGAGCGCGAAATGCACACGTTGCTCGCGAAGTACGGCTTTCTATCGGTGCTCGACGAAGATCTGCCAACGGCGGCGGAACGCCTGACGCCGGCGCTTCGCAGCGCGACGAAGCGGATCGGGCACCTGCGGATGGTGCTCGCGAACTTCCGCTAAGGACTCCAGAGCCATGCGCACAAATCGAGCGAACAAATTCGCTCGATTTGGCGATTCGCGGACCCTAGCCTACCGGGCCGAGCCAGCGGCTCATCGGAACAGGGCGAGGGCCCGGTAGAGCGTCTCCGCGACGCCCCACAAAAGCGGCAGGCCCACCGCGGCCCAGGCGAGCACCAGCTTGGGCGCGGACGAAGCAGTCGTTTCAGACATTGTCTCGCTCCTCCTTCAGGCGTGGGCCGGTGTGGCCCCGTGCGGGGTCGAGCTCGGTGTGCCGGGCCGCTCCGTGTGCCGTTCAGAGACACGACGCACGGCCAGGTTGGCGAAGAACGCGATCACGAGCAGCCCGGCCATGATGTACATGGTGACGGAGTACGCGTGATCCTTCGACACTCCGTGATCGATTTGGAACTCGCGAATGTAGTTCACGAGCACAGGGCCGAACACGCCGGCCGCGGACCACGCGGTCAGCACGCGGCCGTGGATGGCGCCCACGTACTTGGGACCGAAGATGTCGGCGATGTAGGCCGGGATGGTCGAAAATCCGCCGCCGTACATGGTGAGGATGATCGCGAAGCAGCCCACGAACATCGCCGGCGATCCGAGCTTGCCGCTGAGCGGCACGAGCCCGTACAGCACCGGGCCGATCGTGAAGAAGCAGGCGTAGGTGGCCTTCCGCCCGATCTTGTCCGAGAGCGAGGCCCAGCCGAAGCGGCCGGCCATGTTGAACAAGCTGAGCAGACCGACGAAGCCCGCCGCGGCGCTCGGCGTGATTTTGCCCTTGAAGATCTCCTGGATCATCGCCGACGCCTGGCCGAGCACGCCGATGCCTGCGGTGACGTTCAGGCACAACACGACCCAGAGCAGCCAGAACTGCGGCGTGCGCAGCGCTTCGTGCGGCGTTACGTTGTCGTGCGTGATCAGACGTTCGCCGTTTTCCGGGGGCTCGCTCCAGCCCTCGGGTTTCCAGCCTTCAGCCGGCACGCGATAGCCGAACGCGCCCCCGGCCATGAACAAAAAGTAAACCAGGCCGAGCACGATCCAGCTCTCGACGACGCCCGTCGAGGTGTCGCTCGCGAAACGCTTCATCAAGAAATCCGAGAACGGAGAAGCGACCAGCGCGCCGCCGCCGAAGCCCATGATCGCCATGCCGGTCGCCATGCCGCGTCGATCGGGAAACCAACTGATCAACGTGGAGACGGGCGTGATGTAGCCGATGCCGAGGCCGCAGCCGCCGAGCACGCCGTAGCCGAGATACACGAGCCACAGCTGATGCAGCTGAATGCCGAGCGCGCCGACCAAAAATCCCGCGCCCCAGCAGGCGGCAGCCACGAGCCCGCTCTTCCGCGGCCCCTGCTCCTGCACCCACTTTCCGAACAAGGCCGCCGACGCGCCGAGCACGAAGATCGCGATCGTGAAGACCCAGCCGAGCTCGGTGAGCTTCCAGTCGCCGGGCACCGAATGCGTGATGCCGAGCTGACGCGTGAGCGGCAGGTTGAACACGCTGAGCGCGTACGCCTGACCGATGCACAAGTGCGTCGCCAGGGCGCACGGCGGAATCAACCAACGACTAAAATTGCTCCGTGCGACGATGCGCTCTTTGCTCAGTAGGCCGGCCATGCGCGTCACCTCCAGATGATCAAAGCGTGACGCGCGCGCGCGTATCCGCCAATGAGGCAAATGTGCGTGTTACTTGCGCGGGCGTTCGGACGAGCGGCTAAAAGTGCAACGCTCGTTGCAGATTGCTACTCGGGAACTCGTCGCCGTCGCGCCCGCGCGCGGCCGACCAGCGCGAGCAGAACCAGCGCGAGCGCACCGAGCGAGCGACTCTCGCGCGGCGCGGCAACGAATGCGCAGCTCCCCGAGTCGTGACTGGCCGGAGCGGCCGCGAGGCAAACCTTGAAATTCGAGTTGCAGCTCAAACCAGCGCCACAGGCCTGGCTCGTGCAATCTGCAGCGCAATAGCCGTTCGACGCCTGTCCGGTCGGCGAGTAGCAACCGAAGCCCACGCTGCAGTCCGATGGTTTGCTGCAGGAACTGCCCTGCTCGCCTGGCGTCGTGCCCGCGCCGCCGCCCGCGCCGGCCGCAGCGCCTGCGCTGCCTCCTGCGCCAGCAGGATCGCTCTTGCCGTTGGTCCAAAAGGGGGGCTGGTATCCACCCACCTGCGCGGCCTGCGTCGCGACGCTGATGATCCAATCGCTCCATGCGGAGACCGAACTGTAGATCGGCTGCGCGCACTGGTAGCCGCGCGAGAGCACGCCCATCACCTTGCCGTCCTGGTCGAGCGCAGGGCTGCCCGAATCGCCCTCGCACACGCCGTCGCCGCCGAAGAATTCGCTCGAGGCCGCGGGCTGGCCGCAAGTCCCCGGCGCGCATACGACCGTGCGATCCGAAAGCTCACGGCGTGAGCCGGCGCTGTCGGCGCTGCCCGACGAGTCCTCACCATAGCCGGAGGCCGTGTACGTCTCGCCGCTCGCCGCGCGCCGATCGATGCGCGGAACGGTCGGCGTGGCCGAGGCCGCGGGCACCGTCTGGGCGAGCGTGATCAAGGCGAGGTCGAAGCCGCAGCCGTCGCCACCCGGCGGCACGTCGACGGCCTGCGCGGGATAAAAAACGGTGTTCTGATCCACGACCTCGTCATTGGACGCAAAGAGCTCGGTTGCTGCCACCGCGGGACCAAACTGCGTCACACCACATTGGACGCCGCCGCTCGGTAGAGCGCCGACCACGCAGTGGTGGGCGGTGAGTATCAAGTTCGGTGCGATCAACGTCGAAGAACAAAACGCGTTCAAACCCTGGTCCGTGTATTCCGCCACCAGGAACACGGCCGTGTGCTCGCTGTCGGCTACGCCGCCCGTGATGCCTTGCACCAAGCGCCCGCTATCGGGCGTGCGCGCCGCGCAACCACACAAGACCGCCAGCAAGCCAAGCGAAGCCCGTCGCCACATGGAGCACCGAGGCTAGCTCATCCGCCGCTCACGCGCCCGGTCGAATCCACCGGAAAATCGCGTAGGATAGTGTAGGCTGCCCGTGAAACAGCCGTGAAGACAGTCACTGTCGAACAAGCCGTGCGCGCGCCGAGCGAACGCCTCTGGCAAGCGTGTGCGAGCGCCGCGGGCCTCAGAGCTTGGCAGGCCGACGAAGTATCGGGCGAGGTGGCTCCTGGGCAAAATCTTGTACTCGGTTGGCCGATGTTGGACGTGGCGATCGAGCTCGAGGTTCAAATCGTCGAGCACGGACGGCGCCTGGTTTTTCAGCGAGAGGACGCCGAGCTCGAGCTCGAGCTCGCCGAAGGCGGCATTCGTCTGCATCACAGCGGCGCGTTCGACGACGACGAGCTCGAGGGCACGCTGTCCTCGTGGCGCATCTCGCTCGCGACGCTCGCGCACTATCTCGAGTGGCACGACGGGCAGGCCCGACAAGTTCACTGGGCCGTGCGCCCGGCGCACACCAGCCTCGAGCGCGCGCACGCATTTTTTACACTGGCCGAAGCACAGCGGAGCTGGCTCGCGCGCGAAAGCTCGGGAGTCGGCACGGCGGGCGAGGCCATTTCACTCGAGCTTGCGTGGGGTGGCGCGCTGCACGGCCGAGTGCTCTCGCACACGCCGTCGCGCGACGTCCTGCTCTCGTGGCAAGAGACCAATCAGTCGCTGCTCGCGCTGCGCACCTTGCCCGCTCCGGGACAGACGGACGAGCGCCTCTTGGTCGTCAGCTGGTCGAGCTGGGGAACGATCGCGAACCGCGAGGCCACCACGCGCGAGCTCGACGGCGCACTGGCGCGCCTGGCGCGAGCGCTGGAAAACGTCGGCAGCGCGTGAAGGCGCCGCCCGAGCGCGATGGCTCAATACGCTTATGCCTTTGAGGCGCGTCGTCGACGGCTCTCGATATCGTAACGCACGCGCCCGCCCAGCTCCTCGCCGCTGTGCCTTTGCTCGGGCGCTTCATCGCTGACTTCTATGCACCTGCGCTCCGGCTCGTCGTGGAGGTGGACGGTAGCTGGCATCGCGGGCGGGAGAGTGCGGATGCCGTGCGTGACCGTAAGCTTGAGCGTGTGGGGTATCGCGTGCTCCGGCTGCGCGCGGAGCTCGTGCTGAGAGAGCTGCCGGTGGCGGTGCAACGCGTGCGGCTTGCAATCCGGGCGGGCAAACCGTAGCTCGGTGAGCTTGGGCGACAACGAGCTTGGTGCGATGTAGAGCTCCATCCTTCGCTTCTGCTCGACGCGCTCAGCGTCGATCTGTGTGTCCGTTGCCGTCATCGTCGTTGCTCGACTCGAACGAAATTTCCTTCGATTTCCCCGGGAAAAGGTCGCTGAACCAATACACTGCCGGGGGCGTAAGGCACGTCGCTCGCGGTGAGCGCATCGTCCGCCGTCCCGAAGAGACCGAAGTTTCGTGGCGTATTCTGGGTACCGTCCGCGTTGGTCACGCTCTGGGTCGAGCCGAGCACGTCGTCGTGGAGATACGAGACGACCGGCGGGCTCGTGCTGCTTCCGTCTTCAGTCTGCGTTACTTGCGCCACGGGTTGTGCCCACCCCCGGCCTGCTCGGCGCGTGCTCGCGTGCTCGGCGAGCCGGCGTGGCGCGCCGAGAAAACGACTGACTCCAACGCTTGCTCGCCTGCGCGCGCTCCGCGCGCTGCCTGCGCGGGCCTGGCCCCTCCCCGACGCCGGCTCGCCCGGAGGGCGAGCCCGGCGTGGGTGGGGCGATGCGTCTTCCATCTGGTTGAGGGTTAGTGCCTGCGGGACTGGCTGTGCGGGTATCACTCTTGAGGGTGATACACACCGTGTCCGCGGATGTGCGCAGGAGTCACGCTGGAGGCCGTCATCGTTTTTTCTCTCGGGAAAGGGTCACTGAACCAATACACCTATGGGTGAGAGTCTCCATCTCCAGGATGGTTGACGAGTCCCTCCATTTCCAGAAACTGGAGCGACCCCTCGGTATGATGTCTGGCAGCAATCCCCTCTTTAATAGTAAAGCTCTCCACTACGACAGGCGGTCTTGCAGGCAGGAGCTTACGAACAATGGCGAGCGTTCTTAAGAAATCAGCAACCGGAGATTCTGCAAGACCAAAAAACATGATACGATCGCAAGGGCGATCGCTGCGATCACAGATTGCAGCCAAGCGCGATACTATTGGCTCAGCAGAGCCCGACTCAAGTGATTGAAGATCGAATACCGAGTCTTCTAGCACCTCATCCTTCGATTGATCTCTCATCCTTATACACGTCAGGTACAATTTATTAGCTTCGATCGTGATGTTCAAGATCGACAAGGAGGAGCCAGCGGGCTGCACCGCACCTGTGGGAGTGTAGGTTGAATAGAAATCACTCTCGAACCCTGCAACTGAAACGAATGAACGAACTAGCACTACTGCCACGAATTCGCTCAGCAGAGCTGGGTGAATCGTTTGATCGAGCAGCGTGATGGGGCATGTGGTTGGTGGCAGAGTGGGCAGCGTGGGAGCCAGCGAGCGAGGTGGAGGGCGATGGCGAGGCGTGTCGTG
>DASXKQ010000190.1:0-26121 GCA_036496745.1 Polyangiaceae bacterium | reverse complement strand
AGACTCATCGCCTCGTACAGCGCATATCGGTCACGAAAGTCGAACGGGCGCGGCTTGCGCCTTGACCGCGCCCGTTCCGCCTGGGTCCATTCACTGCGCTGGAGCCGCGACCGGCGCGGCTGCGGCGGGAGCCGCCGGCAGTGCATCGCTCGGCGTGCCCTGCGCGCCCTCGTGCATGTGACGCCCGGGGAATTGCAGCTTGCCGGAGGCGAAGGCCGCCTTGAGCTCGTCGAGCGTCAGCTTGCCGTCGCCGTTCGCGTCGGCCACTGACAAGTGACTCCACTTTTTGGCGCTTACTTCGTCGGCGGTGAGCACACCGTCGCCGTTCTTGTCGGCGCGGCTGAAGCGCTTCTCGGCGAACGCAGCACGCCCTGCTTGGCGCTCCGCGTCGCTCACGACGCCATCGTGGTTCGTGTCGAGGCGAGCAAGCATCGAGCTACGGAACTCGTCGCGCGCCGCGCTCAACTCTTCCACCGTGAGCACGCCGTCGCCGTTGGTGTCGGCCTTCGCCAGGTGTTGCTGCATATGTTGTGGCAGCTCGGAGACCTGTAGTTTGCCGTCGCCGTTGGCATCGAAGCGCGTGACAAGCTTTGCGGGATCGAACGCATGATGACCTAGAGCGGCCGGCATGGGCGTCTCGACACCACTTGCGTTCGGCGCCTGATTGGCCAGCTCCGGCTGCGCCGTTTGACCCACCGTATCCCCACCGCTGCCCGAGCACGCGGCAAGCAATACTGCGACTAGACCGGACAATACGACTCTACTGGACATGGCTATCGTTCTCCTTCGCTTTATCCGACGCGAGCGGCCCACGCCCCCCTACGCCGCCCCGGCTCCCTCCGGAAACACGAGGGATCCGGCGCATTCAAAGAGACCCGACAAACCTTGCTCCAGCAGGGCTAGATCTGGCGGCCGCGAGCGTAGGGTCAATACTAAGGACTGCGTCGAACCAGTAGCCGCGAGGTAAAGTGAAGTCCCACGGAGAGAGCCATTGGATAAACTGGAGCAGGCCGTCGATCGAGTCCTGCGCGGAGACACTGCGGCCTTTCAGGAAATTGTCGAAACCACGAGCGCACAGCTCGTGCGCTTGGGTGCAAGAATGATGGGCAACATCGCGGATGCAGAAGACGTCGTGCAAGACGCCTACGTGAAAGCGTATCGCGCGCTCTGTGCGGGTGATTTCGACCGGCGCTCCAGCGTGCAGACCTGGCTCTACCGGATCGTGGTCAACCGCGCGATCGACCAGAAGCGCGGGCGCACTCGGCGCGCCGAAACCTCTGACGCCGCCGTCGAGCAGGTCTGGGACGGCGCGGCGTCGGCGGAGGCGCGCGTTGCATTGAGTGAGCTCGACGAGTGGCTTTCGGTATTACCGAATGAACAGAGAGCCGCTTTGCTCCTGCAGAGCGCTGAAGGTTTGAGCACAAAAGAAATTTCGGAAGCTTTGAATTGTACCGAGGGGGCTGTCGAGCAACGCTTGGTGCGTGCCCGGGCCACACTGCGGGAGAGGAGAAAACAATCGTGACCGACCTGGATGATGGCAGCGAGCGAGAGCTCGCCCGCTTGTTGACCGCGACGGACGGGCTGCGAGCGCGTCCTGGCTTCAACGCGCGCGTACTCGCGGCGCTCGGCCGAGAGCGTATGCCCGGCTTCATCGAGCTCGCGTTGTCGTCATCGCGGCGCGCATTGCCGTTCGCGATCTTGGCGGCGGCCCTGGCCACGGTCTGGGCGGTTCAGACCGATCGCTCGGTCGATGATGAACTGGCAACCTCGGTCGGGTCGCTGGAGCTCGAATGACGCTGAGCCCCAAGCTCAAGGGGTATGCCACCTTGCTCGTCGTATTCTTACTCGGCGGCGTGGTCGGTGCCGGCATCACGCACGTGCGCAGTCAGCACCGTTTCTTGCACGGCGGAGACCACGAAAGCTCCGAGCACCGCCGCTTGGACGCCATGTCGCGACGGCTCGATCTCGACGGCGCCGAGCAGCAGAAGGTCTCTCAGATCTTGGACAAATATTCGGCCGATCGCGCGCGCCTGACCCGCGAGATGCTCGATACCTGCGGAACCGCCCTGCGCACGCAGAAGGAGCAAATGGACGCCGAGATCCGGGCCGTCCTGCGGCCCGATCAGCAAACCGCCTTCGACGCACTGCTCAAAGAGCAGCACGATCGTCTGCTGGGCGGCGGCCGACACCACTAGCGTCTCGGCCGATCCGGTTGCTAGCTTCCGCTCGTATCTCGGCGATCGAGAAACGGGAGCTAGCGGTGAATCAAACCGTAAAAACTGCACTGAAAGCCGTAATTGGTGTGCTCGGGCTCGGGCTGATCGGGGGTAGCTGCTTCGTCGGCTACAACGTGCACGCTTTCAACTCGAGTCTCGACAAAGTCTACCCGGTCCCGGTTCCCACATTCGCTCGCTCGGCGGACCCGCTGGCGGTCGAACGCGGGCGACATCTCGCCCAGTCGATCGCGCCTTGCACCGATGCCAGCTGCCATGGCGCTGACCTCGCGGGTGGGGCGACGGTCGTGATGGGTCCGCTCGGGCATTTTAGCGGTCCGAACATTTCGGCGAGTGGGCTCGGAGCCGCGTACAGCGACGGCGAGCTGTTTCGCGTCATCCGGCACGGCTTGAAAAAGGACGGCCGCAGTGTGCGTCTGATGCCCGCGCACGAGTTCGGTTGGCTGCCGGACGCGGACATCATCGCGATTGTCTCGTATCTGCGGACGCTGCCCGGTGTAGCCAAGCAAAACGGCTCGACCGAGTTCGGTGTCTTGGCGAAAGTGCTCGACCGACGCGAGATGATTCCCGTCGACGTCGCGCGGCGCATCGATCACGAGCACGTCGAACTCGGCCCCGCGCCCACACCGACCGCCGATTACGGTCGCTTTATCGGCAAATTGTGCACGGGTTGTCATGGCGAGCATCTGTCGGGCGGTCCAATCCCGGGCGCACCACCGGATTTTGCCGTACCGCTCAACCTCACCCCGGACGAGAGCGGCCTCAAAGCCTCGTTCGAAGACTTCGATCGGCTGCTGAGCACCGGCGTGCGCAAGAACGGCAAACCGATCGATCCTCTGATGCCGGTCTCGAGCTACAAGAACTTCGACGAGACCGAGCGGCGTGCCCTGTGGGCATTCCTGGGCTCGCTGCCCGCGCGCACGTTCGGAGGACGTTGATGTCGGGCTCGAGCGTCGACCTTGGCCGGCGCCGGTTGATCACCCTCGTTGGTTCCGCCCTGACCCTCGGTATGGCGAGTTGCAAGCGCGCGCCGCTCGTGTGTGCGGACACGAGCACGCTGAGCAGCGAAGCGCTCACCGCGCGCCAAGCTCTCGGCTACCTGGACATCAGCAGCGATCCCACTAAATATTGCGAGCTGTGCCAACAGTACGTCCCGGCGGCAGACCAGTGCGGTGAGTGCAAGGTGCTCAAAGGGCCGATCCACCCGCGCGGAACGTGTCGCGCGTTCGTGGCGCGCTAGTATCCTAGGGAACGAGCGATCTGCGCGACGCTGGCCGAGCGCGCGCCTTCGTGCTGGAATTGTGGGCGATGCGCGCGATTTCATGGCTCTTGGCCGGTTTCGCTTTTCTCTCCTTCAGCGCCAGCGCGCGAGCGGCGGAGACGCAAGTTGCGGTCGCCGCGAACTTCGCGGGGCCGATGCAAGTCCTGGCCGAGAAGTTCGCCAAGAAGACCGGGCATCACGCAGTGATCGTGAGCGGCGCGACCGGCAAGCTCTCCGCGCAGATTCAGAACGGCGCGCCGTTCGAAGTCTTCTTGTCGGCGGACATGACGACTCCACAGAAGCTCGAGGAGCAAGGCCTGGCGGTGCGCGGCAGTCGCTTCACGTACGCACGCGGTCGGCTCGTCCTCTATGGGCCTCGGCCGGATCTCGGGCAGAACGGCGAAGCGACACTCAAGGCCGGAGAGTTCGCGCACCTCGCGATTGCAAACCCGAAACTCGCCCCGTACGGAGCCGCGGCGCTCAGCGTGCTCGTGAAGCTCGGTCTAAAGGCGGCGCTCGAACCCAAACTCGTGATCGGCGAGAACATCTCGCAGACCATGCAGTTCGTCGAAAGCGGCAACGCCGAACTCGGCTTCGTGGCCCTCTCGCAGGTACAAGTCCCGGGAAAGCCGCAATCCGGCTCGTTTTGGCTAGTGCCGAGCAGCCTGTACGATCCCATCCGCCAGGATGCCGCGCTATTGCTGCACGGCGAACACAATCAGGCCGCGCGCGCGTTGCTCGACTACCTGAAGACCGACGAGGCCAAAGCGGTGATTGTTTCATACGGCTATGAGCTCGAACAAAAGCCCAAGACGAACGCGCCCTCGGCCAAGCACTAGCGTAAGCTTACACTCGCCATGCTGAGTCCGGGTGAAGCGTCCGCAGTCTGGCTCACGATCGAGTTGGCAGCGGTGACGACGCTCTGCCTGCTCGTGCTCGGCACACCGATCGCTTGGTGGCTGGCACATTCGCGCTCTCTGCTGAGGCGTCCGATCGCCGCGCTGGTGGCGTTGCCCTTGATCTTACCGCCCACGGTGCTCGGCTTTTACCTGTTGCTCTTGCTCGGTCCAAACGGCGCGATCGGGCGCGCCATGTTGCGAATCGGCATGAGCACTCTGCCGTTTACATTTCCCGGGCTCGTCGTGGCATCGACCCTGTACTCGCTGCCGTTCGTCGTGCAGCCGCTACACACGGCGTTCGAAGGTGTCGGCGCGCGGCCACTCGAAGTCGCCGCGACGCTCGGCGCAGGGCCCTGGGATCGCTTTTTCACCGTCGCGCTGCCACTCGCTCGACCCGGTTTCGTGACCGGCGCCATGCTCGGCTTTGCTCACACGGTGGGTGAATTCGGCGTCGTGCTGATGATCGGCGGCAACATTCCCGGCAAGACGCGGGTGCTCTCGGTCGCCCTCTACGATCATGTCGAGGCGCTCGAGTACTCCGACGCGCATCGGCTCGCCGCAGGTCTCCTGTTATTCTCGTTTTTGGTCCTCCTCGGGCTCTACTCGTTCCGTGTCAAAGCCTCCCCCGTCTAGTGACATCGCGCTTTCGCTGCGCCTGAACTACGCCGAATTCCGCGCGGAGCTCGAGCTGTCGTTTCCCGGGCATGGCGTCACCGCCATCTACGGTGACTCAGGCGCCGGTAAGACGACGTGTTTGCGCTTGCTCGCCGGTCTCGCGCGCGGGCGGGGTGCGCTGCGCGTGCTGGGCGAGGTTTGGCAAGACGACGCACAGGGCATCTTTCTGCCGTCGGACCGGCGCTCGGTCGGCTACGTATTTCAGGAGCCGAGCTTGTTCGAGCATCTCGACGTGCGCAAAAACCTCAGCTACGGGGAAAAACGACGCCGAATCGAGACGGCCTCGCTCAGCCTGAACGCGGTGAGCGAGCTCCTGAATCTCGACCGTCTACTCGATCGTTCGACGCGACATCTATCGGGCGGCGAACGGCAGCGCGTCGCCATCGCGCGTGCGTTGCTGTCCGGACCGCGCTTACTGCTGATGGACGAGCCCCTGTCCGCGCTCGACGCGCGACATAAAGCCGAGTTCATGCCGTATCTCGCGCGCCTGCGCGACGAGCTCTCTCTTCCGATCGTCTACGTGAGCCATGCGTTGGACGAAGTGACGCGCCTCGCTGACGAGCTCGTACTCTTGGAGGCTGGGCGCGTACTCGCCAGCGGTCCCCTCCATGAGCTGCTCGGTCGCTTGGATCTACCGCTTTCCCATGCAGACGACGCCAGCGCCGTGATCGAAGCAATCGTCGCCGAGCACGACGAGCGCGACCAACTGACGCGTGTCGAATTCGACGGCGGCAGCTTGTGGCTCAGCCGCGTCCAACACCCGCTCGGGACCCGTCTGCGCACCCGCATCCTCGCGCGCGACGTGAGCCTGGCTCAGAACTTGCCCGGACCGTCGAGCATTCTCAATATTCTGCCGAGCCGCGTGCTCGAAATCTCGGAGCACAGCGCCGACCGCGTAAACGTGCGCCTCGCGGTAGGCAACGGCAACGTACAGCTACTCGCGCGTGTGACGCGCCGTTCGCAGCGCGCGCTCGAACTTCGCGCTGATGCGTCCATTTTTGCGCAGGTCAAGAGCGTGGCGTTGATTGCGTAGCGCGCGAGAAGTGCCAATAGTTCAGGTAGGTGATGGGACCGCCTACCTGCGCCGGACACGCGAACGTGGAAGCGTCCGTACGCTGCAATAGTTGCGGGCAATGGTTGTGCATAGAGTGTTGGCGCTTCAACGTTGACGGCGCTCCGTGGTGCGCATCATGCGCTAGCTTAGTGGCGGGCGAGGCGGATCGCTTTCCGTTGAGCTTCACGCTGACCTGTTTGCTGCTTGCGCTCGGTGGCGCTGCATTCGGAATTCGGCGCGCGTACTTCGGTTGCTTTGCGGGGACCACGATTGTCGTGGTCGTCGTCGCCCTGGCCGTTAACATCGCGCACTCCATGCGGGGCTCGCGGTCGTCGCTCGCGCGCCAAATAGTCGAGATGGAAGCAGGCATGGGCGACGCGCTACGCTCCGTCAGGTGGGGCATCTGCTGGGCCGCCGCCTACACGCTGCCGCTTGGTCTCCTAGTCTGGGTGATCCACCGCTAAGCCAGAGCACCTATTGTGCCGCTGAGCGATAACACTTAGCGTCTACGCTCGATGGACGACCCGCGCTCGAAACTCCTCGGACCTGGGACGCTCGTGGCGCTCATCCTGGGCGCCGCGCTGGTGGTCTCGATGGGCGTCTTTTCGCGCGGGCTCACGTCGGTGTTCCGCATCTCTCATCAGGATCACCGCATCACGGTGACCGGCTCGGCCACCAAGCGCATTCGTTCGGATTTCATCGTCTGGGAGTGTACGACGCGGGCGCAGGAGATCACGCTGGCCGCCGCGTACAAGAAGCTCGCGACCGACGCGCCCGTGGTCACGCAGTTCCTCCACGATCAAGGCGTCGCCGACGCGGACGTTACGGTTCATTCCGTGGAGGTCACCGAGCTGCACCCACAAGTTCGCTGCCAGAAGCCAGGTGGCCAGGAAGACGTGGAGGAAAAGACCGACACCGTCTCCGGCTACATCGCGGAACAAACCATCGAGGTGAAATCTGCGGACGTCACCAAGATCGACAAAGCGTCCCACGACGTGACGACGCTGATCGATCGCGGTATCTACATTCGCTCGCAAGCACCCGTGTACGTGTACACCAAGCTCGCGGACCTCAAGATCCACATGCTGGCCGACGCTTCGAAAGACGCTCGCCAACGCGCCGAGCAAATCGCACAAAACACGCGCTCGCGGCTGGGCAGCCTGGTTTCGGCGCGCATGGGCGTCATTCAGGTGAATCCCGAATTTTCGACCGAAGTCTCGGGCGAGGGTAACAACGACAAGACCTCGCTCGACAAAGACGTACTCGCAATCGTCACGACCTCGTTCGACGTGG
Organism: Polyangiaceae bacterium; assembly: GCA_036496745.1. Classification (GTDB taxonomy): domain Bacteria; phylum Myxococcota_A; class Polyangia; order Polyangiales; family Polyangiaceae; genus PMG-095. The sequence goes on along the minus strand of DASXKQ010000190.1, from coordinate 18,705 downwards.
AATAGCGCTCGATTGTCCGGGTCGTTGCCCTCGCCTGAAAGCAGCGCGAATCTTCCGAGTCGAGATGCCGGTCGTCGTGCAGGGTTCGCCAACCTTCCCGGGCTTTCCGCCTGGGCCTCCGCCGGCGCGGCACCTATTCGAAGAGCTCGGCTTCCTGAGCGACGTGCGGCGCGACGTGCTCGGTACGATCGCGCATCGCTTCGCGACCTATGGCGACCTTTACTACGCGGAGGCCATCGGCCACGATGTCTACGCCACGTGTCACCCGGACCTGATCCGCGACGTGTTGGTCACCGAAGCCCGTGCGTTCAAGAAACGCACGCTCGATCTGGAAGTGCTCGGCAATGGGCTCTTGCTCAGCGACGGTGAGGCCTGGCGGATCCAGCGACGCCGCATTCAGCCGGGCTTTCGGCACGAGAGCATTCAGCGTTATGGCCAATTGATCGCCGAGGAGACCGAGCGGCTCGTGGCGCGCCTTCGCCCCGGGCAGGTGATCGAAGCGCGCAGCGAGATGATGGAGCTGACGCTGCGAATCGTGTGTCGAGCGCTGTTCGGTCAACACTTCAACGGCGATCCTCGGCGGCTCACGCGCGCTTTGCGCGTCCTGCAAGAGCAGGTCGTGCTGCCGAAGCTCGTGCCCAAATGGATGCCCACACCCATGAACCTGCGCCTGCGTCGTATGCGCGCGCTCGTCGACCGCGAGGTGTTCGGCATCATCGATCGCGGAGCCGAGCCGGGCTCGCTGCTGGCGGAGCTGATCGCGACTACCGACGAGCAAGGCGGGATGACGCGGCAGCAGCTGCGCGACGAGGTCGTCACGCTCTTTCTGGCCGGCCACGAAACGACCGCGCTTGCGCTCAGTTGGGCTCTATACCTGCTCGCTCAACACCCCGGCGTGGCGCACGCATTAGCGGACGAGGCGCGCGCCGCAGCGCGCGGCGAGCCGCTGTGCGCCAAGGATTTCGATGCATTGCCGCTCGCCGCGCGCGTGCTTCAGGAAACGATGCGCCTCTATCCGCCGGTCTACGTGATCCCACGCGTCTGCAGCGAGCCAACGAGCCTCGCGGGCTTCCCGATTCGCCCGAACGCGGAAATGTGGCTCTGGGTTTACTTCATGCACCACGACGCGCGCTGGTTCAGGGAGCCCGAACGGTTTCGCCCCGAGCGCTTTTTACCGGGTGGGGAAGCCGAACTGTGCCCGCACGCGTTCATCCCGTTCGGGGAGGGCAATCGCGCGTGCGTGGGGCGTCACTTCGCAATGCTGGAGGCCGTTTTGGTCCTGGCGGGAGTGCTGCGCAAGTTTCGAGTGCAGCTCGTCGACGTGCGGCCCGTCCGACCGCTGCCGCGCATCACGCTCGGTCCGGCGCGCCCCATCCGACTGCGGCTGGAAGCCAACGGCTGAGCAGGCAGCGGATCGGCCGGGACGCTTGACTATAGGGGTAGGGGCTATATGTATAAGCAATGCCACGATCTCGTCCTTTGCCGCAAAAACGCGCGATTCCTAGCGAAGAGCCGCGCCGCGCCCACGGCGTCACGCCCGAGCTCAAGGCCGCCAACCTCCGCCGTTTGAGCCGGATCGAAGGTCAGGTGCGCGGCTTACAGCGCATGGTCGAAGCGGACCGCTACTGTCCGGATATCTTGGTGCAGGTGGCGTCCGTCCAAGAGGCGCTGCGCGGCGTCGCGCGTGAGTTGATGAAGAACCACCTGCACCATTGCGCGCGCAGGGCGTTCTCGGGCAGCGACGCTCGAGCGGCGGAGGCGATCGACGAAATCCTCGGGGTTTGGTCGAAGCACGCTCGATGAGCGAACACGCCAGCCTGGCCGGCACCGCGCGCGACCCAGTCTGCGGCATGCGCGTCGATCCAACGACCGCCAAAGGCGGCAGCTGCGAGCACGCCGGCACGACGTATTACTTCTGCGGTCCACGTTGCCGCGCGCGCTTCGCCGCCGATCCCGAACAATTTTTGAGCCAGGCACAACCAGCTGCAACCCCGCAACGCGCCCCGGAGCCCGGCCCGCCCCCCGACCACCACGAGCAGCCGACGCGGTTCTACGTCTGTCCCATGGATCCCGAGGTGCGCCAGAGCGAACCCGGCGCCTGCCCCAAGTGTGGCATGGCCCTCGAGCTCGAACCGCTGCTCACGCTGAGTAGCGACTCCCCCGCTCAGGATCCCGAGCTTGCGGCGATGACCCGACGTTTCTGGCTGTGCACGCTGCTCACGCTGCCGGTGGTCCTGCTTGCCATGTCTAACGTCGCGAGCGAGCTCTCGCGGCGCATCACCTGGGCACAACTGGCGCTGTCGGCACCGGTGGTTCTGTGGGGCGGCTGGCCATTTTTCGTGCGCGGTTGGCGCTCGCTCAAGAATCGACACTTGAACATGTTCACGCTCATCGCGATCGGCACGGGCGCTGCCTTTGGCTTTAGCCTGTTTTCGTTACTGTTTCCGGCGTGGCTCCCGCACTCCGAGCACGACATGGCCGTGCCGCCTGTCTACTTCGAGGCGAGCGCCGTGATCGTCACGCTCGTGTTGCTCGGTCAAGTGCTGGAGCTCCGCGCGCGGCGCTCGACCTCTGGTGCCATCGCCGCCTTGCTTGGTTTGAACCCAAAGACGGCCCGCAGAGTCGAGCCGGACGGTGAGCGCGACGTGCCGCTCGAACAAATTCGCGTGGGGGATCGTCTGCGCGTACGCCCCGGCGAGAAGGTCCCGGTAGACGGCGTCGTACTCGAGGGCCACGGCGCAGTGGATGAATCCGCAATCACGGGCGAGCCAATTCCCGCGGAAAAGTCGGCCCAAAGCTGGCTGACGGGCGGCACGCTCAACGGCACCGGCTCCCTCGTGATGCGTGCGGAGCGCGTCGGGCGGGACACGTTGCTCGCTCAGATCGTCGCCACGGTCGCGGAGGCTCAACGCAGCCGCGCGCCCGTGCAGCGCGTGGCGGATCGCGTCGCTGGCTGGTTCGTGCCCGCGGTGCTCGCAATTGCGGCACTCACGGCGTTGGTTTGGCTCGTGCTCGGGCCGGAGCCGAGATTGAGCCACGCGCTCGTCAACGCGGTCGCCGTGCTGATCGTAGCGTGCCCGTGCGCGCTCGGTTTGGCGACTCCGATGTCGATTCTGGTCGGTACCGGGCGCGGCGCACGCGAGGGCGTGTTGGTTCGCAACGCGGAAGCGCTCGAGCTGTTCGCGCGCGTGGATACGCTGCTCGTCGACAAGACCGGCACGCTGACCGAGGGCAAGCCGGCTCTCACTCGGGTGCACGTGGCGAGCGGCGATGAAACCACGCTACTCGGGTTGGCGGCTTCACTCGAGCAGGCCAGCGAACATCCACTGGCGGCCGCGATCGTGGGCGGCGCGCGAGAACGTGGAGCTTCTCTGCTCGCCGCAGCCGAATTTCAGGCTATTCCGGGCCTCGGCGTGGTCGGCAAGGTATCCGCGCGCGAAGTAGCCGTTGGAACGCACGCGTTTCTCGAGCAGCGCGGCGTAGCACTTGGGTCGTTGGAGACTACGGCGAACGAGCTCCGCGCGCGGGGCAGCATCGTCGTATTCATTGCCATCGACGGCGCGCTCGCAGGGTTGTTCGAGATCAGCGATCCGGTGAAATCGTCGGCTAGTGGCGCGCTCGCCGCGCTACGCAAACAGGGTATCCAGGTCGCGATGGTGACCGGCGATAGTCGCGTCACCGCAGAAGCGGTCGCGAAGTCGCTCGGCATCAGCGAGGTTCACGCGGAAGTACTCCCCGGTAGAAAAGGTGAAATCGTCACGCTCCTGCGGGCGGCGGGTCGTCGCGTCGCGATGGTTGGTGACGGTATCAACGACGCCCCTGCGTTGGCGCTAGCCGAGGTGGGCATCGCGATGGGCAGCGGCACCGACATCGCCATGCAGAGCGCTGGCATCACGCTGGTCGGTGGCGAGCTCGGCGGGCTCTTGCGCGCTCGGCGCCTGGCGCGAGACGTCTTGCGCAACGTGCGCCAAAACCTATTTTTCGCCTTCATCTACAATATCATCGGCGTTCCCATCGCAGCCGGCGTGCTCTATCCGGCGTTCGGACTGCTGCTCTCACCGATGATCGCGAGCGCCGCGATGAGCCTCAGCTCCGTATCGGTGATCGGCAACGCCCTGAGACTGCGTCGCAGCGCGTCGTATTCCTAGCTGAACTCGACCACGGTCCGAATCGAAGCACCCGAGTGCATTAGTTCGAAGCTCTCGTTGATGCGCGCGAGCGGCAACTTGTGAGTGATCAAGCTGTCGATGTCGATCTTGCCGTTCATGTACCAATCGACGATCTTCGGTACGTCCGTTCGACCCCGCGCGCCTCCGAAGGCGGTGCCCTTCCACACGCGGCCGGTCACGAGTTGAAACGGGCGCGTTGCAATTTCTTGCCCTGAACCGGCGACGCCGATGATCACGCTGACGCCCCAGCCTCGGTGACAGCACTCAAGCGCCTGTCGCATCAACTGCACGTTGCCGACGCATTCGAAGCTGTAGTCTGCTCCGCCTTGCGTGAGCTCGACCAAATGTGCGACCAGATCGCCCGCTAGTTCGCGCGGATCGACGAAATGCGTCATCCCGAATTGGCGACCGAGCTCGGCTCGCCGCGGGTTGATGTCGACGCCGATGATCTGGTTTGCGCCCGCAATGCGAGCGCCTTGCACTACGTTCAGGCCAATGCCGCCGAGCCCGAATACCACCACGTTCGCTCCGGGCTCGACCTTCGCTGTGTGGATGACGGCGCCGATACCGGTCGTGACGCCGCAACCGATGTAACAAATCTTGTCGAACGGCGCGTCCTTGCGCACCTTGGCGAGCGCGATCTCGGGCACGACACCAAACTCCGAAAATGTCGAGCAACCCATGTAGTGATGGATCTTGGTCTTACCGATCGAAAAGCGACTGGTGCCGTCGGGCATCACGCCCTTGCCTTGAGTGGCACGAATCGCCGTGCACAGATTCGTCTTGCGGCTGAGACAGGATTTACAAACGCGGCACTCGGGCGTGTAGAGCGGAATCACGTGGTCGCCGCGCTCTACGCTCGTGACGGAGGGACCGACGTCCACGACCACGCCCGCGCCTTCGTGCCCGAAGATCACCGGAAAGAGCCCCTCTGGATCGGCGCCCGAGCGCGTGAACTCGTCTGTGTGGCACACGCCGGTCGCCTTCATTTGCACCAAGACCTCGCCCGCCTTCGGTCCTTCGAGCTCGACCTCCTCGATTACGAGATCCTTGCCCGGTTCGTACGCGACTGCTGCTCGTGTCTTCATGCATCCTCCGGCACGAGCCAAAGTACACCATTGGCGGGAGACGTGCCGTCGGGGCGCAAACGTGCACGAGCGAGTCGACAATGCCCGAGCGTGGCAAAATTGCGTCGGCCGCCTGGCGCTTGGTTAGGCCGTTCTTGGTGGTCTGCCGACGCGAATCAGATGCCGGGCAAATAAGGCGACCGGGAGGCAGAGCAGGAGCAGCACGAGCCCTGGGAAAAATCCAAACCAGATGAAGACAAAGGCCCCGATTCCCAGTGCTCCGGCAACGAAACCAAAGAAGATGCCCCACCACAGCTTCAGCGAGCCGCGCGCAGTCAGCCCCTGTTTTTTCCCGGGGGAAAGGTTTCTTTGCTGTGCCATGAACCACCATTCAAGCAAGCGTCGTGCCTTGCCAGCCGGACGCCCGACAGCGTGCCTTCAGCGCTTCCGTGGGCTCGCGTCTCGGCAACTCGCGCCGCTGACGAAACCGTCGGCGGGCGACTTTTTCAGGCGCTGTTCCGTGCTCGGGCCATACTGACCGTTCTCCGGGATCGCGTCGGCGCGATGATTTTTGTTCCACAGCTTCTGGAACGCGAGCACGTCGGTCGCGCTCTGTGACGGCGCGCTTGGCCCCTTGAAGTCGAAGTGCACGCGGTCGGACTTGCCCAACCAATGAAATTCTTCAGCCTCGAGCGCGGGTCGCCACTTGGCGGCCTCCGCGATGTCGAGCGCAACACCGATCTCGTGATTGCTCTCACCTGGTGGCGTGGCGAGTTGTACTCCGCAGCTCTTGCTCGCCGCCCAATGCCAGACGAGATATTGCTGCGCGACCGTTCTGAGCGCGCTGTTGATCGTCATCGTTGCGGCCGAATGCGCGTCGAGCGCGCGCACGAGGTGCTCGCGGGCGCCACGCTCGAGGTAGGGAAATACGTGCGCGCTCAGCACCAAATTCGGCCTTTTGGGCAGGGGCACGAACGCGTTCGGCTCGATGCAGCGGGCCTGTTCGATGATCTGACGGCTCAGCCCATCGACGCTCTCCGTCGAGCAACTGCCGAGCGCCGCTTGCTGCACGGTGGCAAAGTGTTTGGGAGCCGCCTTCTTTGCCGGGTGCGGCTCTTCGTCTCCGCCCTCGTCGTCGAACGGAGCGGCCGCGGGCGTGGCTCTCTCGAGCGACGGTGTCCCGTCGGCCGCCGCGACGCCAGATGCTGGCGGTGAGACTTCTGGCGGCTGTTCACCGCTGCTCACGGCGGGCGCAGGGGATTCGCGATGAACGCCGCTCTTGGCGATGAAAACCACGCTGAGCGCGATCACCGCCGTAGGCGCGACGAATGCCAGGTACAGCGTGAACCTTCGCCGGAGCAGCAGCCACGAATCCGTCGGCGCGACCAACGGAGCCTCGTTGGGTGCGTCTGGGTGCGCCTCGCCGTGCGGGTCGCCCTCGAGGCGCGCCTCGCCCGGCTCGGCCGCTTCCTGACCGGACGCGGCGGCGGCGTCCTCGTTGGCAGCGTCATCCGCCATGCGTGCCGCGGTAGCGCGATCGGCTGCGAAGGGCAAGAAATGCCTGCCCCGCGCGGGCCACGCCGCAGATCGAGCAGCGTGCGGAGGTGTCGCGCCGGCCCTGCTTCACGGCGCTTTGAGCGTCGCGTCGAACAACGCGAGCAGCGTCTGCCAGTGCCGCTCCGCGGCGGCCGCGTCGTAGACCGGCGTATCGCGCAGTACCCAGCCATGCTTCGCCGGATACGTCTCGACCTTGTGATCGACTCGAGCCTCGGTCAGCGCCGCCTCGAGGCGCGCCTTCATCTCGTCGGGAAATGATTGATCTTCGATGGCTCCCGCGACGTAGATGCGCGCTCTGATTTTTGGCGCGAGCAGATGCGGGCTCTCCGGCGAGTCGGTCGCGAGCCGCGCACCGTGGTACGAAGCGGCCGCGACGATCCGATCCGGATAGGTACCCGCCGCCGTCAGCGACATCAAGCCGCCCAGGCAATAGCCGGTGGTCCCGATACCACCCGGTGCCACGTCGGGCGCGGCCGCGAGATAGTCGAGAAATGCGCGCGTGTCCGACATGATATTGGCCTGAGTAGCCAGCGCGAAGAACCTCTCCCTCAACATGTTGCGCTGCTCCGGATCGGCGAAAACCGTGCGCGCGTCCATCGGCTCGTAGGGTCCGGAGCGGTAGTATAGGTCCGGCAAGAGCACGAAATAGCCATGTGTCGCCAGCCGCTCGCCCAGCTCGAGCATGGCGGGGCGGATGCCCACCCCGTCCATGAAGACTAGGACGGCGGGCCAGGGACCCACGCCGAGCGGACGAAACAAATAGCTCGGGCAGAGCCCATCTCGAGTCTTGATCTCTATTTTGCTCATGTATCGTGCCTCCTGGCCGGTAGGGACGACCGCACAATGGGGACCACGCCGAGCGGAGCCTGCCGCGGTTTGCCCCGCGTCTGCAAGGCCACCCTCTTCTATTACCTCTAGCTTTCAAGCCTTATCGGTGCTTTCTGTCGCTCTTCACCTGCAGAAACCTGCAGACAGGAGACCCCATGGCAAAGTCCAAGCCCAAATCATCCAACAGACTGACCAAGAGCGGATTGCTACAGGCAATCGTCGACAAGGTCGGCGACGGCACCTCGCGCAAAGGCGTAGCGGCCGTGATCGGTGCTCTCACCGAGATCGGGCACAAGGAACTCAAGAAGAGTGGCCTGTTCGTGCTTCCGGGCTTTGCGAAGTTCGTCGTCGTCAAGAAGCCGGCGCGACCCGCGCGAGCTGGCATCAATCCCTTCACGAAGGAGCCCACGACGTTCGCCGCCAAGCCCGCGAGCAAGGCCGTCAAGGCTCGACCGGTCAAGGCGATCAAAGACGCGATCGGTTGAGCTCGAGCTGGCGGGCACTGACGCACGGTCCCGCCGCCGTGTGGAACGTGTTCCGCGCGCGCTTCTGTCGCGACCTGAGTTTAGTTCGTGCGCGGCAACGCAGTTTTGCGTTGCCGCGTCGGGTCGTTTGGGCTCGCCCTCTTGTCGCCGACCTCAGTCGTGTACGGAGGGGTTCTCTTTTACTTCTCGCGACGTGACCTCTTCTGGCACCAGCGAGAGCAATAGCAACGCCCTTCGGTACAGCCGAGCTGCCATGCGAAAATCGCCGACCTGGTGCGCCGCCTCCGCGTGCTCCCCGCACTCTTGAACGAGCTGAAGTAGGTTCGACTCCATCGCACGATACGCCAAGCAAACAGCGTGCCGCTGCGGGGCTGCTTTCGCTCTCCCGCATTGCGCGTTGGGCAGGGATTCTCGTGACTTGCCGGCAGCCGCAGTCGCGCCACACGCGCGACACTTTCGCCTCGCTCAGAAGACAGCGTTCATGCCTTGAGCTCGGAGCCCGACGACGCTTCGATCACGAGCAAGCCCAGGGCAGAATCAATATCCCGCAAGCGTCCACGGCAAAGACGTCTGCTCGAGTCTTGGTTTCAAGATCAAGCCGTCGCGCCCTTCGACAACGTGCATCAACTGAAGCGGCAAGACCACAGCCGAGCTTGCTTTCGACCGCTTTTGCAGCCGAATTGAGCGCTGGCTGATCAGAAGCGCGAAGTGCTTTGTGGCAATTGGCTGCGCTGAGCTTCGCGAGCTGACCCTTCGCGCGCGACATGATGTGCGCTTCCCGCTCAAAGCCTCGCGCGTGGCAAGCCGTATGCATACGTTTGCTCTGGATTCACGGAGGCACGAATGCCCGTTGGCCCAGGCGACCCAAAGGACCTCATGACCGCGGTGGACGCGGCGCGCATCCTTAGTCTTTCGTCGGACATGGTCCGGCTGCTCGCTCGCGAGGGACGCTTGAAAGCCGCCCTACAGACGGTCCGCGGGATTCGGCTTTTCCGGAGGGCCGACGTCGAGCGCCTCGCCAGCGAACGGGCCCAGCAGGCGCGCGAACGTCGCGAACGACCTCCCGGGCGAAGGCGATCGCCGTGACTGAACCGCGACAATTGCCTGAGCAGCATGAGCACGAGGCGCGTGAACCAGGCCGCAGACTCTACGACTTCATCAGGGCAAGTCAGGACTCGCTCATCGGCGACTGGAGCGTGCGGGTCCGCAGGCTATCGCCGGCGAAGGAACTCCCACGTCCCATCCTAATTGACCACCTTCCGGAGATTCTCGCGCGCATCGCGGACATGGTCGAATCGGTCGACACGGGCGCTCAGGCCCCGCTCGCCGAAGCACCAAAGCAGCACGCGCTCGATCGGCTAGCTCGCGGGTTCGATCTCGAGGAGGTCATCAAGGAGTATAGTTTACTGAGGCAGTGCATCCTCGAGGAATGGGAAGAGAGGGTTGGGCCCAGCATCATCGTCTCGGACCTGCGGCGACTCGATTCCGCGCTCGACCAATCCATCAGCGAATCCACGGTAAATTTCGCGCGCGCACGAGAACGCATGCTCAAGGCGGTCAATCAGATCGCTGAAGCCGCCCTCGGGACGTCGAATCTCGACGCATTTTTGCAGAGGATCTTGCAGGCGACGCTGGAGACCACGGAGGCCGTCGACACGGTGGCGATCCTGCTTCGAGAAGGCGACCTCTTGCGCATGCGCGCCGCCGTTGGAATCGAAGAGGATGTCAGTCGCGGTTTCACGTTGAAAGTCGGGGAAGGCTTCGCAGGAAGGATCGCCGCCGAGGCACAGCCGCTGCTGCTGCGCGACGCGGCAGCCGATCCGATCGTGAGCAGTCAGAGTATCCGAGAGAAGGGCGTGCGCGCGCTGTACGGCATTCCTCTGAGCCACGCGGACTCGGTGATTGGTGTGGCCTACCTTGGCTCTCGCACCGCCTACGAGTTTTCGGAGGAGGACAAGCTGCTCTTCCGAACGATGGCGAGCCGCGCGACATCCGTGATCGTGCAAACGCAGCTCGTCATCAACCTGGAAAAGGCCATACACGACCGCGATCGCTTAGTCTCGCAACTCGCGGGAGAACGAACCCGCCTCGAGCAGATTCTCAACCAGATCCCGACCGGCGTGCTCATTGCCGAGGCTCCGAGGGCCGAGCTCTCATTCCTCAACAAGCGCTGCCAGGAGATCCTCGGCCAGCGCCTTGGCCCGGCGGAACCCGCGTCCCACTACCACGGTTGGCGATTGTTCCACATGAGCGGGATACCGTATGAGCTGGACGAGACCCCACTCTACCGTGCGCTTCGTGGGGAAGAGGTGGTCGATGAGTTCAAGGTTCATCGACCCGATGGCAGCTGGGTTGTTGCTCGCGCTCACGCCGCGCCGGTTCGAGAGCACGCCGGACGGGTTCAGAGCGCGATCGTCGCATTCGAAGATATTTCGGCGCAGAAGCGCTACGAGGAGATGCTCCGTTTTCTGTCGGAGGCGAGCCGCCAACTCGCCGAATCGATCGAATACGAAGCGACGCTCAACCAGATCGCTCGGCTCGCGGTTCCCGGCATAGCGGACTGGTTTGCCGTGGATCTACTGAACGACGGTGAACTGAGTTCGGTCGCCGTCGCGCATGCCGATCCGGCGAAAATGGAGCTCGCGAAGCAGTATCGCAGCCGATTTCCGCCTGATCTTCGAGGAACTCGCGGTGTCGCCAAGGTCCTACGCGACGGACAGCCGGATCTATTCGAGGAGATGCCGGACGAGTTCCTCGTATCCGCAGCGCATAACGACGAGCATCTCCGGCTCATGCGAGAACTCGGCATGCGCTCGGCGATGGTCGTGCCGCTCAGGGTCCAAGGCCGTACCGTCGGCGCTGTCTCCTTCGTATCGGCGGAGTCAGCTCGCCGCTTCGACCGCAGCGACCTCGAGATTGCCCAGGGACTAGCGGATCGCGCGGCGATGGCGATCGAGAACGCGCGGCTCTTTCGCGAGGCGGAGAGGGCGATCCATTTGCGGGAGGACGTCCTGGCAGTGGTCTCGCACGACCTGCGGAACCCGCTCAGCACCATCAACATGAGCACCGAGCTGCTCATCAACAAGGCGCCCGAAACCGCGGCGCGAAAGCAGCTGGAGACGATTTTGCGTGCTTCGGGCCGGATGGAACGCCTGATCGGCGACCTACTCGACATGGCGAGCATCCAGGCAGGCCGGCTTTCGGTCGAGCGCGAGACACAAGAGATCGCGCCGATCATCACGGAGGCGATCGAGACTGCAAGACCGCTCGCTATCGCGAACGAGCAGAAGCTATCGGCCGAAATCGCCGTCGGTTCTGCTCGTTGCTACATCGATCGAGAGCGCATCCTTCAACTCATGTCCAATCTTCTCGGCAACGCCAAGAAGTTTTCCCCCTCGGGCGGCACGATCGCAATTCGCGCGACGGTCTCGGGCAAGGAAGCCGCGTGCAGCATCAGCGATACCGGCCCTGGCATCTCCGAGCACGACATGCCCCAGATCTTCGACCCGTACTGGTCGGCGAAGCATGCCCAGAAGAAGGGGATCGGCCTCGGCCTCTACATCAGCAAGGGCATCGTGGAGGCTCATGGCGGTCGCATCTGGGTCGAGAACCGGGCCGGAGGGGGCGCGATCTTCTATTTCACTTTGCCTCTGGCGTGAGCTGCAACACCCTGACGGGTGGCTTCCGAGCCGAGGAATTCTCAGTGTTGCATTGTGCGAATGCAGCCGCCCTACGGACGCCAATGTCCGCGGTCAATCCATGTGGTAATTCACAGGGCGGCCAAGGATCGTTCAGATTTGTCTGACGACTGACGGCATCGGAACGATGAACACGAGCGAGCGCCCTATCCTTGTCGTCGACGACGATCTCGACATCCGAGAAGCCCTCAGCGACCTGCTCGAGGATCGAGGGTTCCGCGTGCTCACGGTCGCAAACGGACTGGAAGCCTTGAAGGTGGTGCGAGGCGGCGCGAGTCCCCCTCTGGTGATCCTGCTCGATCTCATGATGCCCATTCTGGACGGCTACGGGTTTCTCGAAGAGCAGAAGAAGGACCCCGCGATCGCGTCCATCCCGGTCACGATCATTACCGCGGGCCATAGCGTCGACCGTGGCAGGCTAGGCGATGGCGTGTCCATTCTTCCCAAGCCGATCAACGTGCCGCAGCTGGACACCCTGCTTCATGACTTGCGTGCAGCTACCAGAACTTCGACATGACGGCTGATACGGCTCCCACGATGGAGCAGCAATTTCAGCTCCTGGTAGCGAGCGTCAAAGACTACGCGATCTTCATGCTCGATCCGTCGGGTCACATCGCGACGTGGAACGCCGGGGCACAAGAGATCAAGGGCTACCTCCCCGAAGAAGCCGTCGGCAAGCCGATGTCGATCTTCTACACGCCCGAGGACATCGCTCATGGCAGACCGCGAGCTCTGCTCGATGCCGCGCTCGCGCAAGGGCGCGTGGAAGATGAAGGGTGGCGAGTCCGCAAGGATGGCAGCCGTTTCTGGGCAGACGTCATCATCACGGCAATCCGCGGCCCGGACGGTAGCCTACATGGATTCGCCAAGGTCACTCGCGATCTGACCCGGCGGAAGGAGGCTGAGGTGAAGCTGCGTGAGAGCGAGGCGAGTCTGGCGGCCACGCTCTACAGCATCGGGGACGCAGTGCTTTCGACGGACGAGCACGCGCTGGTCACGCGCATCAACCCGGTTGCTGAGCGCTTGACGGGTTGGCCGGAGAAGGACGCGATCGGCCGTCCGCTGGCCGACGTATTCAACATCGTCAACGAACAGACGCGCGCCAAGGCGGTCGACCCGGTGGCGCGAGTCCTCAAAGAGGGCGTGGTCGTCGGGCTTGCAAACCACACCGCACTCATCGCGCGCGACGGTACGGAGCTGCCCATCGCGGATAGCGGCGCTCCCATCCTCGACGCTGCCGGCAAGATACGAGGCGCCGTGCTGGTCTTCCGGGACGTCAGCGAGGAGCGACATGCCGAGGAGGCTTTACGCCTGAGCGAAGAGAGTCTCGCCGCGACGCTCTACAGCATCGGTGACGGTGTGCTCGCCGCTGACGAGAACGCCCGAGTGACACGCATCAATCCGGTCGCGGAACGCTTGACCGGGTGGACGGAAAAAGAGGCCATTTTCCACCCGATCGACGAGGTGTTCAAGATCGTCAACGAAGAGACTCGAGCCAAGGCGATCAACCCGGTGGCGCGCGTGCTCGAGGAGGGAGTGGTCGTCGGGCTCGCGAATCACACCGCGCTGATCTCGCGCGACGGAACGGAACGACCCATTGCGGATAGCGGCTCGCCCATCCGCGACACAAAGGGAGTGACGCGAGGTGCGGTGCTGGTCTTCCGAGACGTGACGGACGAGAGGCGCGCCGAGGACGCACTACGACAAAGCGAGGAGAAGCTGAGACTCATGATCTCGAGCGTCTCAGACTACGCGATCTTCATGCTCGATCCGGAGGGCCGCGTCGCCAGCTGGAATCCCGGCGCAGAGAGGATCAAGGGCTACCGGGAGGATGAGATCCTTGGCGCCCACTTTTCACGTTTCTTCGTGCCTGAGGAAGCCGCGAGCGGGAGGCCCACGCAAGAGCTCGAAACGGCGGCCGAACGCGGGCGCTTCGAGGACGAGGCATGGAGGGTGCGCAAGGACGGCTCGCGCTTCTGGGCCAACGTCGTGATCACACCCATGCGCAATTCGTCGAATCGCCTCGTGGGCTTCGTGAAAATCACGCGCGATCTGACTGAACGCCACAAGATCGAAGAGGAGCGCCTCCGCCTCGCGCAGGCCCAGGAAGCCATCCGACTCCGTGATGAGTTCCTCTCGATCGCCTCGCACGAGCTCAAGACGCCGCTCACCGCGTTGCAGCTGCAGCTGCAGAGCATGCATGACCGAGCAGTGCTCACCGATCAGGCGCTCGCTCAGAAGCTCGAACGCGCCGTGAAGGTGGGCGATCGTCTTGCCCAGCTGATCGAGGCGCTGCTCGACGTGTCACGCATCGCCACCGGCACGCTCGAGCTGACTCGGGAGACCTTCGACTTGACCGAAGCCGTGCGTGACGTCGTGGAGCGCCTGCGCGACGCGGCCACCAACGCAGGGTGCGACCTTTTGCTAACAGTGGACGGTCTGATCCCCGGCCGCTGGGATCGCCTCCGCATCGAGCAGATCCTGATGAACCTCATCTCGAACGCCATGAGGTATGGCGCCGGGCAACCGATTCACGTATCGACCAGCGAGGAAGTCGATGGCGCGATCCTGACCATTCGGGACCATGGGCCCGGCATTCCCGAAAATGAGCTCGCGCGAATCTTTGAACGCTTCGAGCGGGCATCGTCCGCTCGTCACTACGGAGGCATCGGCCTGGGCCTGTACGTCGCGCGTCAAATCGCGGAAGCCCACGGGGGGACGATCGTCGCCAGCAATTGCCCCGACGGGGGCGCATGCTTCACGGTCCGACTGCCGTTCTCTTCCTAGGAGCAGGGGTCGTGATCTGCGCCGGCGCCGGCGGCTCTGTTGCCGCGAGTTCGCGCAGTGCCTCGCGCACGACGAGTGCCGCTGCTTCCAACGTGGCGGAACCGAGCTCACCGCGCGGAGTCATTGTCCCATCGCCCACCTCACGGACCAGCTCGTGACTGGCTCCGCTCTGCGCGGCCGCCGCGTGCACAACGATGTGGTCGCTGCTCGAATCGTTGCGAGTGAACCAGACGAACGCGAACGCATGCGGGTCCGTTGTCGAGTGCTGAAGCGTGGGGCTTGACTCCTGCACCACGAGGGCAAGATCGAGGTCACTGACCTGACCCCGGATGCGTTCGACCAACGCGAGGTCGTCCGATGTCTCCACCCAAACAATCACGGTCCGCTGCTCCGTGGGCTGCTCTCGCTGTTGCTTGCTCGACGAGTGAGCCGGCAATCAACGCACCGAACACGAGCAGCCAAGCCAGAGCGTGTCGCGTCAATCCGAGACAAACGAACGTTCTTTGCACGATCTTGACCACGCTTGCCGCTACTCTTTTGCCGTACTGAGAGTGCGCTGGCCCCTGTACTCGCGTGGGCTGCGCTCGTTGATGCGCCGGAAGACGCGTGAAAAGTGGAGCGGGTCTGCGAAGCCGACCTCTTGGGCGATGGCTCGGATCGGTAGCGTCGTAGTGTCGAGGAGCTGAGTTGCGCGGTGCATGCGCAAGCGAGTCAGGTATTCTTTTGGTGGGTAGCCGGTCGAGGCGTGCACGAGCTCCGAGTAGCGGGAAGGCGACAGAGCAGCCAGCTCGGCCAATGTCCCGACTTCGTGCCGCGCAGCCAGATGCTTTTGCATGTAGTCCAGCGTCGCACGCACGCGATGGCTTACCGTGGGCTCGTGCCGTGGTTGTTCCTGTGTGAGGCGAATCATGAAACCCATCAGGTGCGCGAGCGCCAGAGCGCTGTAGAGAAGTTGATGTTCCGAGTAGTCGTTCTCGAGCGCCTCCCGCACCTCTGTAAAGAGCGCTTCCAGCTCCGCCGAGCGCCCTAGATGGACGACGGGCGAGGCTGCGCTGACTCCCAGGTGCTCGAGCAGACGCGGAACCTGAGTGCCCATGGCGTGAAACCAATGGATGGTCCACGGCCGCTGCGTCTTAGTGCCGTATGCATGTGGATGGCCGCCCGGCGCGACCATCAAATCGCCAGGCCGCACCTCATGCCGAACGCGGTCGATGATGCAGTAGCCCTCGCCCTGCACGCAGTAGTTGAAGACGCTGCCCTTGAGCGCTTGCTCGCGGAGTACGTGATGCTCCGCCGCGCGGGGGAAATAGCCGACGTGGCTCGGAAACAGACTAGAGAGGAGCGGATCTTCGAGTGCGCCGCGCACGATCGGCTCGGGCAGCGTGATCCAAAAGCGAGGGAGCAACCGGTAGTAGTCTCGGCGCGGGCGATCGGCGTTTTTAGTTCGAGTTTTATCCATGCTATTCCAGATACTCCCATCAAAATAGCCATTCGTCAGGGCTTCTGGACAAGATAAATGTCCATGTCTACCGGAGTCGCGTCCATTCCGCGACCACGGCGCGGGTGGTACTCCCAGGGCATGCGTCACTCAGTTGGCTGCGCAGGGTACACGCTCGCGCGCCTCGCCCTGTTCGGATACGTCGCTCTCGGTTGCACACAGGTCGCCGTGATCCCAGCGAAGGACGATGGCGGTGCCGCGGATGCCGGCGGTCCGACATCGCAGAGCCCGTTGCCTGCTCTGCCACTGAAGACGAGCTCGCGGTTCATCGTGGACGCGAACGGCGCGCGTATCAAACTCGCAGGTGTGAATTGGTACGGTGCCGAGTCCGCGACGCTGATCCCAGATGGGCTTCAGCTGAACGAGCGCCACGCGATCGCCAAGCTGATTCACGACATGGGGTTCAACTCAGTCCGGCTCCCCTGGTGCAACGAACTCGTCGCCACTAACCCGGTCGCCGACGCGACGCGATTGGGCAAGAATCCGGACTTGGTCGGCAAGAGCGCGCTGGAGGTGTTCGACGCGGTTGTCGATGCGCTGGCAGAGCAAGGGCTGCTCGTGATCCTCGACAACCACAGAAGCCGTGGCGACTGGTGCTGCGACACGATTCACGGGGACGGGCTCTGGTACACGCAGGACTACCCGGAGGACCAATTCATCGCCCATTGGCAGTTCATGACCGATCGGTACAAGACGCAGCCTGCGGTGATCGGCGCGGATCTGCGCAACGAGCTGCGCTCGCAGCTGATCGCTGGCGCTCCCGCAAGCTGCGGCGGCGATTGCAGCGACCCCACGGACGCCGATCCTGCCCCCGCGTGTCTGTGCGAGTCGGCATCGTGGGGCGATTCAACGCGCAACTATCGCGACTGGACGGTGGAAGCTGAGAAGGCCGGCAATGCGATCCTGAGCTCGGCGTCCAATTGGCTGATCTTCGTCGAGGGTCCGAACTACGCTTCCTGGCTCGGCGCAAACTACCGTCCGCTGCAGCTCGCCGTCCCCAATCGGCTCGTGTACTCAGCGCACAACTACAAGACGTCACAGACCTTCACCGATTGCCCGACCTTGAAGACGGCACTCGACGGCCGCTTCGGCTTCGTACTCACCGAGAACACGGCTTACACCGCACCGCTCTGGATCGGAGAATTCGGCATCGAGCACGACGGAACGAGCGACGCTTGGTGGCAGTGCTTCACCGAATACCTCACGGAGAAGGACGCGGACTGGGCGTATTGGCCGCTGAACGGCACTGAAGGCCCTGGCTACAACCGCAGCGACGGCGCGGTCGAAGGCTACGGCGTGCTCAATTCGACCTGGGACGCCGCTGCCAACGCGGACCATCTGGCGATGCTGAAAGCGCTCACGACCGCCACCATGAATCCCTGAATCGCGCCCGAACGACCTGCGGTGGGTCCCGAAGGCGCGCGGCTGGTCCGCATGGCCTTGGCCAGCTCCACTTGGGTCATTTTTTGTCGCGTCATCGCCCGCTCGATCTTCGCGGCCAAGAGCTTCTTCTGAGTCAGGAGCTCGACCTCCTCGCGCTCGCCTAGTTCCTCGAAGAATGAGTCGAGGGTCGAACCGATGTACTTCTTCGTCATGTTCAGGTCTCCGCGTCTTTCATCCGTCCGCGAGCAAGATCGAGATCCGACTTGGGTGTCTTGTGGGTCATCTTGTCCCGAACCGGCTCGTTGCCGGTCAAGCGACCGAGCTGGTGCCCCAATCGCGACGCAATCAGGTCAGCCGCGTCGACGATCTAGCGTGCGTCATGGTCGACGTGGCTCTGCGTGGCACCGTGCCACGTACGGGACCAGTCTTCGAAAACCGGGACATCCGCGCAATGGTCGACGCGATTCGTCTGCACTAGAGATCGCGACATGAAAATTCTCTACACAGCGGTGGCTACGGCCCACGGCGGGCGCGAAGGCCACATTCGATCCGACGACGGCGTACTCGATCTCGATTTGCGGGTCCCCAAAGGCTTGGGTGGCCCCGGAGGCGCGGCTACCAACCCGGAACAGCTCTTCGCCGCGGGCTATGCAGCCTGCTTCGAGAGCGCCCTGCGCTTGGTGACTCGCCAACAGAAGAAGCCGCTGAAGGACGCGCGCGTCACCGCGCACGTGTCGCTCAACGCGACAGACGCGGGCAAGTACGTGCTCGGCGTCGAGCTGCACGCCCAGATTGACGGGGTTTCCCCGGAGGAGACGCGCGCGCTCATGGAGCTTGCGCATCAGCTCTGCCCGTATTCGAATGCAACGCGCGGAAACATCGAAGTGAAACTCCTGGCTGAGTAGCGCGTGCTGCGGATGGAATGAGCCCCAAGACTCGATGGCCAGGACGACGAGCCCGGCGGCTGATTGCCGTTGGGCTCGTCGCGTTGGCAGCTGCGATCGCGATCACGAGCTGCGCGCCGCTCGGGGGTCGCGCGACCGGTCCTCGGCTCGAGCGCATGCGGAAGTCGCCGGAGTGGCAAGGCTCACACTTCGAGAACCCGCAGCCGATCGTGAACGACCTCAAGGCCGCGATCCTGACGTTGTTCAAACGCGACGCCAACGTCGCGCCTAGCTCTCAACCAAGCACCGTTCGAGTCGATCCCAATCGCGTTGCAATTGCGCCCTCTTC
>DASXKQ010000189.1:0-25050 GCA_036496745.1 Polyangiaceae bacterium | reverse complement strand
CAAGGTTGCTCGCGGGACGATCTGTCGCGATTCAGCGGGGGCGTGCGACGTCGCTGAAGCCTGCGATGGCTCGAGCGCCGCGTGTCCGACGGACGCAAAGATGCCGGCCACCGCCGTGTGTCGCGTCGCCGCTGCGGGCGGCTGCGACGTGGCCGAGCACTGTGACGGCAGCTCTGTGACCTGCCCGGCCGATCAATTCGCGCCGACGACGACCGTGTGCCGCGCCGCGGCGGCGGGCGGCTGCGACGTGGCCGAGACCTGCACCGGTAAGGGCGCCGTGTGCCCGACCGATCAATTCGCGCCGACGACGACGGTGTGCCGCGCTTCTGCTGGTGCGTGCGACGTCGCGGAAACGTGCAGCGGCACGAGCGCGGCCTGTCCCAGCGATCAATTCGCGCCGACGACGACGGTGTGCCGCGCTTCTGCCGGCGTGTGCGACGTCGCCGAAACCTGCACGGGCACCCAGCCGACCTGCCCCGCGGACAAGCTTCAGGCGGCAGGCACAAATTGCAAGACGGCCACGTGTGACGCGGTGAGCGGCCTGCTGAAACCGCCGAGTAGCTGCACGGGCAGCAGCGCGAACTGCCCCGTGGTCGCCGACCAAGCGTGCTCGCCATACGCCTGCTCGCTGGCTCCGCCGAGCTGTGACGCAACGTGCACGGGAGACGGCGAGTGCCTGGCCGCGTTTTATTGCGCTCAGGGGCAGTGCAAACCGCGGGTCGATCCGGGCAAATCGTGCGCCAGCAACACGGAGTGCTCCGTGAGTAACCCGTACTGTGTCGACGGAGTCTGCTGCAACACGCCTTGCACCGGGCAATGTGCGGCTTGTAATTTGCCGAACCAATCCGGCACCTGCAGTGGCGTGAGCGGCGCTCCAGTTGGCTCTCGCATGAAGTGCGCGGGTGACCGCTCGAGCTGCAACGGAACTTGCGATCCATCGAATCAGACGGCCTGCGTGTTCCCAACCAGCGGCACAGGCTGCCGTCCGGCGAGCTGCAACGCTCTAACGAACACGTCCCTGGCGGCGTCTTCGTGCGACGGCGTCGGCTCCTGTCTGCTCACGGACGAAATGAGCTGCGCGCCCTATACCTGCGGCGCCACGGCTTGCACCGGCGCGTGCGCCGTCGACGCCCAGTGCACCTCGGGTTCGTTCTGTCAGGCGGGGCGCTGCGTGCCCAAAGGCGATCCGGGCGGCACCTGCACGGCCGACAGCGAGTGCGCTTCCGGCCATTGCAGCGACGGTGTGTGTTGCGACAGCGCTTGCCGCGGTCAGTGCGAGGCCTGCAATTTGCCGAACTCTGCCGGTACGTGCACGGCCGTCAGCGGCGCTCCCGTCGGCGCGCGCAGCGCGTGCAGGAGTCTCGACCCAGCCTGCTCCGGCAGCTGTGACGGCAACGACCGCAACGCGTGCAGTTATCCAGGCACGGGCACGAGCTGTCGCGCTGCGTCGTGCCAGGACGGTCAAGCGACGCCTAGCGCGTTTTGCGACGGGCACGGCGCATGCCCGCAGGCCGCCGCGCTGAGCTGCCCAGGCGACTGCAAGGGTCCGCTGTGCGCCGACACCGAGTGTACGCTCGACGGCGACTGTCAGGCGTCCGCGCAATATTGTGCGGGCGGCCGTTGTGTGCCGAAGCTCGGCCCGGGCGGCGCTTGTACGAACGCGAACGCGTGCGCAAGCGGCTTTTGCGTCGATGGGGTGTGCTGTGATTCGCTGTGTAGCGGTCAGTGCGAGGCCTGTGACGTGCTCGGTAGCCTCGGCGTTTGCAGCGCGACGCCGAACGGCGATGCCCCGCACGGTGGCCGCGCCGTGTGCGCGCACGATGGTAGTCCCTGCGGCGGCTCGTGCGGCGGTAGCGATCGTAAGGCCTGCGCGTACCCGACTGGAAATGTCTGCCGCGTTGGGCAGTGCGTTGCGGGCGTCAATGCCGGCGACCCAGCCACGACGCTGGCCGAAGCGCGCTGCGTCGGCAATGGAAGTTGCCCCGCGCTGCAAGAGCAGAGCTGCCTAGCCGATGGCTGCAACGCCACGGGGACGGGCTGCAACGGCCCGTGTGCCGCCAATCCAAACGCTTGCGGCGCAGGTAGCGCCTGCATCGGCGGCGAATGTGTCACGCAAGCGGGCTCGGGCGCAGTCTGCGGGGCGGATGCCCAATGTGAGAGCGGCTTCTGCGTCGACGGCGTGTGCTGCAACGCGCGCTGCGACGACCCGTGCGCTGCCTGCGACGTACCGGGAAAGCTTGGCGTGTGTAGCCCAGTTTCGGGCGCAACGCACGGTGCGCGCGCTGCCTGCGGCGGGCAGGGCGCGTGCGGGGCGCGCTGTGACGGCGTGAGCACGTCGAGCTGCGCGTTCGCGGGCGTGAGCGTGAGCTGTGGGGCGTCCTACTGCAACGCCGGGTTGCACAGCGATTCCGCTGCGTGCGACGGCAACGGCGCGTGCGCACCGGGCAGCGCCACGGCCTGCGCTTCGTTCAATTGTCAGGGCAGCGCTTGCTCGAACACGTGCGGCGCAAGCTCGGATTGCGTCGGCGCGGCCGAATGTGTGGGCGGAAAATGCCAAGCGGAGCAGCCGGCGCTGCCCCCGCCGGTCGACGTCTCGGACAAAGGCGGCTGCGGCTGTCGTGTGGTCGGTGGCGGCGGGCAGGGCAGGCGGGCAGCGAGCCTGCTCGGGCTAATCGGACTAATCGGGCTCGCTCGTGCCAGGACCGCGCGCCGCCGCCGCAAGTCGCTGGGCATACGGCGTGACCGCTAGCGAAGAGCTTCGCTAAGCGCCGAGCGCCTGCGCATTTGCTTTCCCAGATCGCTCGTGGTGCGTTGAAATGAGCGAGCATCGAGTAGCCCATGCCGTATCACCACCGACGCTTCGCGCTCCTGAAAGCCGTGCTGGCCATCAGCGCCGTGGTGCCGGTTGGCTCCGCGTCTCGCAACGCGGACGCACAGGAGAGCGACGCGTGCTCCAAACGCGGGTCCAAGCACAAGGAATGCTTGCCCGAGGTCACGTTCACCGGCTTTCGTTCGTTGCCCGACGGTCGTTCGCAAGTATTCGTCGAATTGACGAGCCTGGTGCCGGTAAGCGTGCACAAGGACCATCGCACCGTCGAGTACACGCTCGCAAATTGCCGAGTGCCGCTCCGCAACAATACGCGCCCGCTCCTGACCAGTGAGTTCGTGTCGAGCGTAGCGAGCGCGCGGCTCGTACCTGGCAAGGACGCCGTCAAACTCGTGATTCAGCTCGACGCCGACGTCGAGCCGGAGCATCGCGTGCTTCCGCGCGGCAAGGGCGTCGTGCTCGAAGTGACGGTGCCGGCGCTACCCAACAAGCCCTAGCGCCCGCGCCGCGCGCGCTTCGGCTTGACAGCGGGATCGCGTCGCCCTCAAAACGTCACGCGCCGTGCCGAAGCTCCCAGAAGAAGTAGAAATCGAGCTGGGGCTTGCGGAGGCCGACGACGAGCTGGCGCTGCGCGAGCGTGTGGCTCGTCAGCTCGGCCTAGCGTCCACGAGCGTACCTGCCTTTCACGTCGTGAAGCGGTCGCTCGACGCTCGCCGCGGGCGCGTCCGATTTCACCTGCTGATCGCGCTCCGCGCGCGCCCACCAGCGAGCGAGCTCGGTGGCGCGCCGCTCCGCGAGGTTAAGCCGAGCCCGCAGATCGTGATCGTGGGCGACGGCCCAGCCGGCTTGTTTTGTGCCTACGAGCTCGCTCGTCACGGCATCTTCGCGCACGTGCTCGAGCGTGGAAAACAAGTGCAGCCGCGGCGCCACGATCTCAAGGGACTCAATCGCCGCGGTACGGTCGACCCGGACAGCAACTATTGCTTCGGTGAGGGCGGCGCCGGCACCTACAGTGACGGCAAGCTCTACACGCGCGCGCACAAGCGCGGCAACGTGCGTGACGTGATCGAACTGCTCGCCGTGCATGGCGCGCCCGAGGCGATCCTGAGCGACGCGCGCCCGCACATCGGCAGCAATCGCCTGCCGAAGGTGGTCACGGCGCTGCGCGAACGTTTGGAATCGGCCGGGCAGCGCTTCGAGTTCGGAGCCCGGGTGAGCGGCCTTTTGATCGACTCGTCCGCTGGTCGGCAGCAAGTTCGCGGTGTGCGTCTGGCCGATGGCCGCGAGATCGGCGCGGACGCGGTCGTGCTCGCGACCGGACACTCCGCGCGCGACGTGCTCGAGATGCTGGCTGCCGCCGGCGTGCCGCTCGAGCCCAAGGCGTTCGCGATCGGCGTGCGGATCGAGCATCCGCAGGCGTTGATCAATCGCCTGCAGTACGGGAGCGCGGCCGAGCACGCGCGCTTGCCCAACGCTTCCTATCGGCTGGCGGAAACCGTCGACGGCCGGGGTGTATTCTCCTTTTGCATGTGTCCGGGCGGTTGGGTGGTGCCCGCCTCCACGGCGGCGGGTGAATTGGTCGTCAATGGCATGAGTCTCGCGCGGCGTGACTCGCCGTTCGCCAATTCGGGCTTGGTCGTGAGCGTCGAGCCGGCGGATCTGCAGCGCGCGGGATTTCTCGGGCCGCTCGGGGGCATCGAGTTTCAGCGCCGGATCGAGCGCGCCGCGTTCGTGGCGGGCGGCGGCGCGCTGGTCGCGCCAGCCACGCGCGCGAGCGATTTTCTGGCGGGCCGAGCGTCGAGCACGCTGCCGGAATCGAGCTACATTCCCGGCCTGCTCGCGAGCGATGTCGGCGGCGTGCTCGACTCGGCGGAGCTCGACATCGCGCGTCGGCTGCGCGAGGCGCTCGCACACTTTTCTCGCTCTCTCTACGGCTACGCCGGCGCGGATGCAGTGCTGATCGGCGTCGAGTCGCGCACGAGTTGCCCGGTGCGCGTGCCGCGCGACGCGGAGCGGCTGACGGCGCGCCATCTGGACGGCCTGTACCCGACGGGTGAAGGCGCGGGCTTCGCGGGCGGCATCGTGAGCGCCGCGCTCGACGGCATGCGCGTCGCGCGCGAGATCGCGCAGCGCTTCGGCGGCTCGAGGGGCTGAGTCAGGCCGCGACCAGCGTGATCTCCGTGAGCTCCGCCGGCGCGCCGAGCCGCATCGGCGGTCCCCAGTAGCCGGTGCCGCTGCTCACGTAGATCAGCGAGCGACCGAAGCGCTCGAGGCCGGCCACCACGGGCTGCTGCAAGCGCACCAGGTAGGTCCAGGGCCACAGCTGGCCGCCGTGCGTGTGCCCCGACAATTGCAAGCCGACGCCGTGTTTTTCCGCTTCGAAAATCGTGCGCGGCTGGTGGGCGAGCAGCACGACCTCGCGCTCCGGGTCACGCCCGGCCAGCGCCTTTTCCACGTCCTCGCCGTGACCACGACCAAAGCGCGCCGCTGAGTGATCGTCGACGCCGGCCAAGTCGAAGCTCGCTCCGGGTTCGCCGATGCTCACGCGTTCGTTGCGCAGCACGCGGACGCCGAGCCGCCTGAGCTCGCTGCACCATTCTTCGGCGCCCGAGTAGTACTCGTGATTTCCCGTCACGAAGAATACGCCGTATTTCGCGCGTAACTCGGCGAGCGGCGCCACGTCTTCTGCCAAATCCCCCACGCTGCCGTCCACGAGATCGCCCGTGATTGCGATCAGATCGGGTTTGAGCGCGTTGGTTTGGGCCACGATGCCTTGGATGAACTCGCGGTGAATGGTCGGGCCGATGTGCACGTCCGACCACTGCAAAATGCGCAAGCCGTCGAGCGCGCGCGGCAGTCTGGCTAGTTTGACCTCCACGCGTTTGACCTTCACGCGGCCGAGACCGGACGCGAGCGCCGCCACGCCGAGCGAGCCGCTCAAGAGCGCCACGCCTGCCGCGAGCAGTCGAGCGAGCGTTTGACGCCGTTCGGCGTCGAGTGGCGGCGACCCGCCCAGCCAACGCCCGAGCGACCAGAGACTGCGGCCCAAATCGACCGCTCCCAAAGAAATGACCAAAAACAGAAGAAGGCCGAGCCAGATCATCGCGACCCAGACCAGCGGAGCGGTCAGCGAGGCGAGCGAGCTCCGGCGCAAGAAGAGGCTGGTCGGAATCGCCACGAACAGCCCGATGATCAGGTAAGTAAAGAGCCGCGCGGGGCCCGGCCCGAGCGCTGGGTCGCGGATTAGCCGCGCCCACACGTAATAGTGAGCCGAGCCGGTGACCGAGACGATGATCGTGAGAAACAGCGCAAAGCTGAGCAGGCGTGACATTTGTCGGGCATTTATGGGGGAGCTCCTGCTCGCTGCCAAGTGCTCTCGCGAAAGAGTTGCAGCGCGGGCCGAGAAGCCTCAAATGTTTCGGTGAGCGTCCAGCCCGAATCGGATCGAGCCCGCTTGAACAACCGTCGCTGACGGCATAGGTATTCGCTCAGAACCGAGGCACACGTGGACAGCTTTCGCCCAGAGTCAGATCGAGATCCGCAGGAGACCCTAGAGTGGGTCGAGTCGCTCGAATCCGTCATTCATCACGAAGGTGGTGAACGAGCGCGCTTCCTCCTACAGCGCGTGATCGAGAGCGGCCGCCGCAACGGCGTCGAGCCGGTGCTCCCGCTCACGACCGACTACGTCAACACCATCCCGGTCGATCAGCAGCCGGAGTTCCCGGGTGACGAAGAGATCGAGGAGCGCATCAGCCGCATCATCCGCTGGAACGCGGCGATGATGGTGCACTTGGCCAACAAGAAGTACGACGGCGTGGGCGGCCACATCTCCACGTACGCGTCGAGCGCCACCCTGTACGAGGTCGGCTTCAACCACTTCTTCCGCGGTAAGGGCGGGCAAGGCGCCGGGGATCAGATCTACTACCAGGGCCACGCCTCGCCGGGCATGTACTCGCGTTCGTTTCTCGAGGGGCGCCTGTCCGTCGAGCACTTGAAGCGCTTCCGCCGCGAAGCCGAACGCGGCAAAGGGCTGTCGTCTTACCCGCACCCGCGCCTGATGCCGGACTATTGGGAGTTTCCGACGGTCAGCATGGGGCTTGGCCCGATTGGCGCCATCTATCAGGCTCGCTTCAACCGCTATCTGCAAAATCGTGGCATCGCGGACACCTCGCAGTCGCGCGTCTGGTGCTACGTGGGCGACGGCGAGACGGACGAGGTCGAAACCCTCGGCGCCCTCAGCATCGCGGCCCGTGAAAAGCTCGACAATCTGACGTTCGTCGTGAACTGCAACCTGCAGCGGCTCGACGGTCCCGTGCGCGGCAACGGCAAGATCATCCAGGACCTGGAGGGCGTTTTCCGCGGCTCTGGCTGGAACGTGATCAAGGTCATCTGGGGCGACAACTGGGACGACGTTTTTGCGCGCGACCACGAGGGCGTCCTGCGCGGCTACCTCAACAACATCGTCGACGGCGAGTGGCAGCGCCTGACTACGGCTTCCGGGGAAACCGTGCGCAACGCGTTTTTCGCGCGCGACCCGCGCATGCTCGAAACCGTCGCGCACTTGAGCGACGAGCAGGTCGGCAAATTGCGGCGTGGTGGCCACAGCAGCAAGAAGGTCTACGCCGCCTACAAGCGCGCGCTCGAACAGAGTGGCCGCCCTACCGTGATCCTCGCGCACACGGTCAAGGGCTGGATGCTCGGTGAAGCCTTCGAAGGCAGCAACGGCACACATCAAAAGAAGAAGATGCTGGAGAACGAGGTCAAGGCGTTCCGCGACATGTGCGAGATGCCGGTGAACGACGCCGACCTCGACGAAAATCCGTTTTATCACCCGGGCAAGGACAGCCCGGAGGTGAAGTATCTGGACGAGCGGCGGCAGGCGCTCGGTGGCCCGATCCCGTCGCGCCGCACCAGCACGCAGGTCAAGCTCGAGCTGCCGAAACCCGAGCTCTACGCCGAGTTCTTCCAGGGCATGGCCAAGGGCGAAGCCTCGACCACGATGGTGTTCTCGCGCTTGCTCGCGCGCCTATTGCGCGACAAGGGCATCGGCAAGCGCGTCGTCCCGATCGTGCCGGACGAGGCGCGCACGTTCGGCATGGACGCTTTGTTTGGCCAAGTGGGCATCTACGCTTCGCAAGGCCAGCTCTACGAACCGATCGACAAGGGCAAACTGCTCTACTACCGCGAGAGCCAGGACGGCCAGGTGCTGGAAGAAGGCATCACCGAGGCGGGTTCGATGGCTTCGTTCACCGCCGCGGCCACGTCCTACGCGATCCTCGGCGAGCCGATGATCCCGTTTTACATCTTTTACTCGATGTTCGGCTTTCAGCGCACGGGTGACCAGCTGTGGGCCGCGGGCGACTCGATGGCGCGCGGCTTCGTGCTCGGCGCCACCGCGGGCCGCACCACGCTGAACGGCGAAGGTCTGCAGCACGAAGACGGCCACAGCCACGTCGCGGCGATGAGCGTGCCCAACGTCGTCGCGTACGACGTCGCGTACGCCTTCGAGCTCGCCGCAATCATCGAGGACGGCATGCGCCGCATGTACGCCGACGGCGAGAACATCTACTATTACATCACGCTCCAGAACGAAGACTACCCGATGCCGCCCATGCCGGAAGGCGCCAAGACCGGCATTTTGCGCGGGATCTATCGCTTCAATCGCGCTGAAAAGAAGCTCAAACAGCACGTGCAGCTGTTCGGCTCGAGCTCGATCATGTTGCAGGTGCTGCGTGCGCAAAAGATTCTGGCGGAGCGCTTCAACGTGTCGTCCGACGTGTGGGGCGTCACGAGCTACCAGCAGCTGCGCAATGACGCGCTGTCCTGCGAGCGGCACAATCGGCTCTATCCCGAAGAGCCGGCGCGGACGCCCTACCTCAGCGAGACGCTGAAGGGCGTCGAGGGGCCGTTCATCGCCGCCTCCGACTACATCAAGGCCACCGCGGACGTCGTGGCGCGTTTCATCCCGGGTCGCTTCGTGCCGCTCGGCACCGACGGCTTCGGTATGAGCGACACGCGCGACGCCCTGCGCCGTCATTTCGAGGTCGACGCCGAGAACATCGCCCTGGCCGCGATCGACGGCCTACGGCAGGACGGCAAGCTCGGCGCCAAAGACGTCGCTCGCGCTTTGACCGAACTCGGCATCGATGCCGGCAAAGTCGAAGCGATGAAAGTGTGAGTCCCTCGCGGCTAGCGTGACGGCGCGAGCAGCTCGGCGATCTTGCGGTGTGCCGACGGCATGGCGAGCTCGCCCAGCGCGCGGAGTGAGTGCCAGCTGGCCGGCGGGCGCGGCTTTGCGGACGCGGCCAGCTTGACCGCGTAGGCATCGAGCGCGATGCGATAGCGCGTCACGCTGTGCCGGATGCGACAGAGCGGCTCTCCGACGTCGGCCGAGGCACCGAGCACACCGAGTGCTCGTGCCACCGCCGCTTGCGCGGTTTCGCCCGGCCCAAGCTCACTATTCGGGAATTGCCACATGCCTCCCCAGCGCGGCGCGCTCTCGGGTAACTGCACCACGAGCACGCGGCCACCCCGCTTCGCGACCGCCGCGACCGCCGCGACCGCGGTCGTCGCGGCGCGCGCCTTCGGCGTGGGTAGCTCGTCGATGCGCCCGGTTCGCTCGGCGCCGCACTCGGCGCGGAGCGGGCAGCTCGCACAGCGCGGCTCGCGCGGGGTGCACACCGTCGCGCCGAGCTCCATCAACGCCTGATTGAAATCGCCAGGGCGTTCGCGCGGGACGAGGGCGCGAGCGACGTCCCAGAATTGGGCCTTCAGCTTGGCCTCCGTCGGATCGCCCGCGAGCACGAACAGCCGGGCGAGCACGCGGATCACGTTGCCGTCCACCACGGGTTCTTGCTTGCCAAACGCGATGCTGGCGATCGCTCCCGCCGAGTACCGGCCGATGCCGGGCAGGGCGCGCAACGCCTCCACTTCGGCTGGGATGGCCGAGCCACGCTCGCTGAGGGCGCGCGCCGCGCGCTGCAAGTTCTTGGCGCGTGAGTAGTAGCCGAGACCCTGCCAGCTATGTAAGACGGAGTGCTCGTCAGCCCGCGCGAGGCTTTGCAGGTCGGGGAAGCGCTGCATCCAGCGCTCGTAGTAGGGGATCACCGTACTCACTTGCGTCTGTTGGAGCATCATCTCGCTCACCCAGATCGCGTACGGATCGCGAGTTCTCCGCCAAGGCAGGTCGCGCTGGTTTCCTGCGTACCATGTAAGTAACTTCCGGCCGATTGCCCGGGCCCCCGCTTCGTCGAGAGCAACCTCGAGTTTCTGAACTCTTTTTCCCGAGGCGGGCATGGCTTGCCCGTCGGAGTTTTGCTTGTTCGCGCCGCGCCTTCCATGAGAAAATGGGAGGCTCTGAGTTTCATGGCCGATCGTCTCACCGTCCCGCTCGAATCCATCCGCACCGACGGCTGGTTCGAGCGCATTGGCGAAGGCATCGGCAGCTTCCAGGCCTTGTGCGACATCATCGGTCCACGTTTTTTCGCCTTCGCGATGATCACGGGCGCGCGCATCACGTCGCTGACCGTCGACCGCAAGACCCCCGACAACACCCTGGTGGATTTCGTGGTCGGTCCAGAAGACTCGGAAATCACGGAGCTCGACACGCAGCGCCTCACGCTCGGGGATTTTCGCCGTCGGCTCGTGAGCGCTTTGGTGACGGAGGAGCCGCCCGGCCCGGTGCCACGGCGCGCCACGGATCTGGAAGCCGTCCAGCTGCACGTCGGCGTGCGCTATTTGCTGCTCGCTCCATTGTACGGCTACGCGCTACGCGAGCTCGCGGTCACGCGCGACGGTTCTCAGATTTCGCTCATGCACGACGGGGTCGAGGAGTCGTACCCGCTCGGCGCGTTTCGCGCGCGCTTGCGCACGCACGTGCGCGAGGAGCTCGAGCGCGTCGCGCGGCCGGCCGCGCGCAGCGCCATCGAGCTGAGCCGCGTCGCCGAGGCGGACGCCTGCGCCGCCCGCGGGGATCACGTCAAGATTCTCGAGCTGCTCGGCGCTTGGCCGGCTCCGCTCGCGATCTTCCTCCGTACGCCAGAGGGGCAGATGCTCAACCCCGAGACACGCGCGTTGATCGCGCGTGCGCTCGGCCTCTTGGGCAGCGCCTGCATCGCCCTCGGTGAGGTCAGCAAGGGGGAGGAGGTGCTGCGGCTCGGCGTGCAGTACGCCGGCGACGGCACCGCCGCCTCCGACATTTACCTGCGACTCGGCGAGGCCATGTTCAAAGACTCGCGGCCGGGGGAGGCGATTGGCCCGCTCCGGCGCGCCGCCAACCTGGGCGCGCCGGGCGACAAGGTCTGGCCAATCTTGGCCGAGGCGCTGCTCGCCCGCTCCCGCTTCGTCGCGGCCTACTCGGCGGTGCTCGAAGCCCGCGCCGCTGGGGCCGACGAGGCCAAGCTTGCGTCGACGATTGCGAGCGTCGAACAAGCGCTCGGTGGGTCGCTTCGTACATGGCTAAATTCATTGGAAAAATCGGCCTAGTCGCGGCGCCGTAAGGGGCGGCCCCGGCGAGCTCCTGCGGCATTTGACAGCCCGCTCTGCCGAGCTGTAGATAGCGCCAAGACGTTTCGTAATTTCCAGAGGTTATGCGCGGACGCCGGTCCGCTCGTGAGCCCTGAAAGACCCGCCGCATGGTTCAAGTCTATCTCCCGATGTTCGTGATGTTCCTGATCGTCGCGGTCATCTCCA
Source organism: Polyangiaceae bacterium (assembly GCA_036496745.1). Lineage (GTDB taxonomy): Bacteria > Myxococcota_A > Polyangia > Polyangiales > Polyangiaceae > PMG-095. The sequence goes on along the minus strand of DASXKQ010000189.1, from coordinate 13,532 downwards.
GCGTGATGTTCTTCGGCGGCCAGCTGATCGGCCCGAAGAACCCGAATCCCGAAAAACTGATGCCCTTCGAGTGCGGTAACGACACCGAGGGCGCGCGCGGCACCAAGCTGAGCGTGAAGTTTTATCTCACCGCGATCCTGTTCGTGGTGTTCGATATCGAGGTGGTCTTCATGTATCCGTGGGCGGCACTGTTCCGCGGCCTCGGCTGGACGGGTTTTGCCACGATGCTGAGCTTCATCGTCGCGCTCGTGGTCGCGCTCGCATATTGCTGGAAGAAGGGAGCCCTCGAGTGGGAGAGCTGAAAAAAACCACGACGCAAGTGATGGAGCCGGGCGGGCCCGGTGAGAGCTTCGCCACCACGCGCTTCGCTTCCATTTTGGCCTGGGCGCAGAAGTACTCATTGTTCATGAATCCGTTCGTAACCGCCTGCTGCGGTATGGAATTCATGGCCGTTTCGAGCCCCCGCTACGATTTCTCGCGCTTTGGTTCGGAGGCGCCGCGCTTTTCCCCGCGCCAATCGGACCTGCTCTGGGTGGTCGGCACCATCACTCAGCGCCAAGCACCCGTGCTCAAGCGCATCTACGAGCAGATGGCCGAGCCCAAGTGGGTACTCGCTTTCGGGACCTGCGCCTCGTGCGGCGGGTTCTACGACAACTACGCGTGCGTCGCGGGCATCGACAAGATCATTCCTTGCGACGTGTACGTGCCGGGTTGCCCGCCGCGCCCGGAGGCCGTGCTCGACGGTCTGATGCTCTTGCAGGACAAGATTCAACGCGGCGACCGCACGCCCGCGATCGTCAAGCCGCGACAAGATCCGGTGGCCGAGCCGAACATGGGGCTCGTACAGTTGCGCCGTTCGCGACCCTCGATCGTGTGAAAGACCCGCAAATATGGCGCAATTGTTGATCGATCTCGTCAAGCAACAATTCGGGGTTGCCGTGCTGGAGACGCACTCCTTGCGTGGCGACGAAACCCTAACCGTGGAGCCCAATGCCTGGCTCGCCGTGTGCCGCTTTCTGCGCGACACGCCGCGCGCCGACATGAACATGCTCACGGATCTCACCGCCGTGGACTATCCCGATCGCGAGCCGCGCTTCGAGATCGTGGCGCACTTGGTGTCGCTCGCCAAAGGACATCGCTTGCGCGTGAAGACGCGCGTGGGCGACGAGGAAGGCGACGCCGAAGTCGATTCTCTGTGCGAGCTGTGGGCGGGCGCGAACTGGCTGGAGCGCGAGTGCTTCGACATGTTCGGCGTGCGCTTCACGGGCCACCCGGATCTGCGACGGATCCTGCTCTACCCGGAGTTCGAGGGGTACCCGCTGCGCAAGGACTTCCCAGCCGATCGCATTCAGCCGCTCGTCCCGTATCGCGACGTGCCGAACATCGACAAGCTGTCGCCGTTCGGCCGCGACGAAGGCATGTCGTTCGGTCGTCAGACTCATTCCGGTCCGGAAACGGACGATGACTCCCCGGTGAACTAATGGAACCCCTCGATCAAGAGCTAGATCAAGCCGAGCTCGAGATGCCGGCCGAGCCGATGCTGCTGAACGTCGGGCCTGCGCATCCGGCCATGCACGGCACCGTGCGCTGCGTGATGGAGCTGAGCGGTGAGGTGATTCACCACGTCGATGTGCAGGTCGGCTACCTGCACCGCGGCTTCGAGAAGATGTGCGAGCGCGGCACCTGGACGCAGGTGTTCCCGTACGTCGATCGCTGCAACTACGTCTCGCCCATGTTGAACAACGTCGGCTTTGCGCTGGCGTGCGAGAAGCTGCTCGGCATCAGCGTGCCGGAGCGCTGCCAGTGGTACCGGATGGCGCTCGGCGAGCTCGCGCGCATCTCGGATCATTTGACCTGCGACGGCGCGATGGCCATGGAGCTCGGAGCTTTCACGCCATTTTTGTGGATGATCAAGGCCCGCGAAATGATCTGGGACTTGATGGAAGAGGAGACCGGCGCGCGGCTCACGCACAGCTTCGGCCGCGTGGGCGGCATGGCGAGCCCGCCAACCGACGGCTTCAAGGAGCAGGCGCGCGCGGTCGTGAAACAAATCCTCAGCGTGGTCGCCGAGGTCGAAAAGCTCTTGCTCGGTAACCGCATTTTCCTCGACCGGCTCGAGGGCGTCGGCGTGATCAGCGCGGAGGACGCGATCTCGCTCGGCTGGACGGGTCCATGCTTGCGCGCGACCGGCGTGCCGTACGACGTGCGCAAGGCGCATCCGTACCTCAAATACGCCGAGGTGGATTTCGACGTCCCGGTCGGCTCGGCGAGCGACTGCTTCGATCGCTTCATGGTGCGCATCGAGGAGATCAAGCAGAGCGCGCGCATCATCGAGCAGTCGCTCGAGCGCCTGGCGGATTCCGGGCCCATCAACGTCGACGATCCGCGCGTGATCTTGCCGCCCAAGGACGAGGTCTACAATACGATCGAAGGCACCATCCAGCACTTCAAGATCGTGATGGAGGGCCTGAAGCTGCCGGCCGGTGAAGTGTATTCGTACACGGAGGGCGGCAACGGCGAGCTCGGCTTTTATCTGGTCAGCGACGGCAGCGGCACGCCCTATCGCGTGCGCATTCGCCCGCCGTGCTTCCTGGTCACGGCCGGCCTCGAGCGCGTGATCACCGGTCAAATGATGGCCGACGTCGTGCCGAGCTTTGGTTCCCTGAATATGATCGGCGGAGAGTGCGACCGCTAGCCCCCCTTCTGACAACCATGCCCACCTTCAAGCTAGACGAACGCGACATTCCTTTCGAACAGGGTGACACCGTGATCCGCGCCGCCCAGCGCGCCGGTGTCGACATCCCGCATTACTGTTGGCACCCGGGCCTCAGCGTGGCGGCGAACTGCCGCATGTGCTTGGTCGAGTTGATGCCGCCGCCGGGCCGCCCGGCGCTCCTGCTCGACGTGCTCGCCTGGGACAAGGAAAAGCAAGAGTACGTCCCGCAAAAGAAGCCGAAGCTCGTGCCCGCCTGCCAGCAAGGCGTGTCCGACGGCATGGTGATCAAGAGTCAGAGCAGCGGCCACGCGCAGCAGGCGCGCGCGGCGGTGCAGGAACTCTTGCTGCTCAACCACCCGGTGGATTGCCCGATTTGCGATCAGGCCGGCGAGTGCCGCCTGCAAGATTACTGGCTCGAACACGGCGCGACCAAGAAGCGCATGAACGACGAGCCGATTCACAAGCCCAAGGCCGTGCCGTTCGGACCGAACATCGTGTACGACGCGGAACGCTGCATCGTGTGCACGCGCTGCGTGCGCGTGTCCGAAGAGCTGGCGAAAGATCCGGTGCTCAGCGTGCGCGAGCGCGGCAATCTGGCTGAGATCGTCGTCGCTCCGGGCCGGCAGCTGGATCACGCTTACACCTTGATGACCGAGTACGTGTGCCCGGTCGGCGCGCTCACGGCCGTGGATTTCCGCTTCAAGGCGCGTGTGTGGTTCTTGCGCTCCGCGCGCACGGTCTGCACGGGCTGCGCCACCGGCTGCAATTCGTTTACCGATTTCGATCCACGCAACCAGAAGGCGTATCGCTATCGTCCGCGCGAGAATCTCGCGGTCAACAAATACTGGATGTGCGACGACGGCATGCTCGATCATCGCCGCATTCACGAGCAGCGCGTGCTCGCGCCGCGCGTGTCGGGTGAGGGCGTCGACGCCAAGATCGCCCTCGAGAAGGCCGCGGCCGCGCTCAAACAAGCGAGCCCGGAATCGACGGCGGTCCTGCTCAGTGCCGAGCACTCGAACGAGGACAATTTCGCGTTGCTCGAGCTCGCCAAGTCGTTTGGCTTCAATCAGTTGTTCCAGAGCGGGCGTCCCGCGGGGCAGGGCGACGACATCCTGCGGCACCCGGACAAGAACCCGAACACGGCGGGCATCGTGCGGCTTGCCAAGCCCGCGCTGCTCAAGCCGTTCGCCGAGCTAGCCAGCGCGATCGACGGCGGCACGATCAAGACCGTGCTCGCGCTCGGGTCGAGCTTGTCCGTCGCCGACAAGACCGACGCGCTCAAGCGCGCGCAGGTCATCGCGCTCGCGAGCCACGAAGGACCGCTCGCCCAGCACGCCCGCGTGCTCTTGCCCGCGAGCACATGGGCGGAAGCCGACGGCACGTTCGTGAACGCCAAGGGCCTCGCGCAAGAGAGCGAGAAAGCGATTGCGCCGCAAGGGCAGTCTCTGCCGGCGTTTCGCTGGCTCGCGGAGCTCGCGCGCGTCGCCGGCAAGCCGCTCGGCTGGAAGAAGCTAACAGACCTCAGAAAATCGATGGCACAAGAGGCGCCGCCGGCCTCCCTCCCTGCCTCTACAGCCCCCGCCGGAGTCAGCTGACTGATGTCCATTCTCGCAGCACTCCTTTGGCTCGCCAAGCTCCTCGCCCTGTGGGTGCTCAAGCCCTTCTTCGTCGTGATGTTCGCCATGAACGTGGCTGTGATCCTGACCTGGGCGGATCGCCGGCAGGGCGCGATGATTCAAGATCGCGTCGGTCCGAATCGAGCGGTGGCCTGGCTACCGACCCGCTGGGCGCAGGCGTTCGTCGTACTACCGGCGCTCGGCGTCGTCGCCGCCATCGGCTTCATGCTGGTCAAGCTCGAACCGGCGCCGGAAGTTCGCGCCACGCGCGCGATGCTCTTCTGCCAGCTCGGCATCCTGTTCACCTGGCTCACGGGCGTGTTCATCGCCGGCCGCGTGCAGGTGCGCGGCGTGCGAAGCAGCTTCGACGCCTGGATGCATTCGCTCGGTGATCCGCGGCGCATTTTCTACGGTGGGCTCGCCGCTCACGTGCTGACCTTGTTCGTCGCGGTCACCTTCGAGGGCGCGGCGGCCGAGCAGCTCACGGACATTCAATACGGCGGCGGCGCAGGTCTCCTGATCTTCGCCATCTTGTTCGGCGCGGGTTATGCGGCGTTCTCGATCCGCAACGAGCCGCGCATCGGCTTGCGCTTGGCGGGGCTCCTGCACCCGGCGGCGGACGGCCTGAAGACGATCTTCAAGGAAGACTTCATCCCACCGAACGCCGATCGCATGCTGCACAGCATCGCGCCCTTCATCTCGTTCTTTCCGGCGCTGGTCGTAATGGCCGTGATCCCGTTCGGGGATTCACTGTGCTTCAGCGGCGTTTCGAGCAAGGACTTTGGCGAGCTGCTGCCGCTGATGCCGGCGAACGGCGTCTGCCCCGGCGTGCAGTATCCACTGCAGGTCGTGAGCGTCGACGTCGGTCTGCTCTACTTCTTCGCGCTAGCCGGCACCGGCATCGTGGGCGCCGCGCTCGCGGGTTGGGCGAGCGACAACAAGTACAGCTTGCTCGGCGGTCTGCGCGCTGCGAGCCAAATGGTCTCCTACGAGGTCACCATGGGCCTCACGCTCGTCGGCGCGGTGATGATCTACGGCTCGCTGCGAGTCGACGACATGATCCTCTGGCAGCGCGATCATGCTTGGGGCATCTTCGTCCAGCCGTTCGCGTTCTTCTTGTTTTTCGCGGCAGCCGTGGCGGAGTCCAAGCGCATTCCCTTCGATATCCCCGAGGGTGAGAGCGAGATCGTGGCCGGCTATTTCACCGAATATTCGGGCATGAAGTTCGCGATGTTCTTCTTTGCCGAATACATCGCGGTCGTTACCTCGAGTGGCCTGATGTCTGCGCTCTTCTTGGGCGGTTGGGATCTGCCGTACCTGCGCCCGGACGGCCTACACGTCACCTTCGGCGGCAACCAAATGTTCGAGCTCGCGCTGCCGCACGTGTTGGTGGTGGTCGTCGGGGCGCTCGGCTTCGTGTTGAAGACGATCACGCTTTGCTGGCTGCAGCTGATGATTCGCTGGACGTTGCCGCGCTTCCGTTACGATCAACTGATGCGTCTCGGCTGGCGCAAGCTCTTGCCGGCGTCGCTCGCCAACGTTTTCGTCACGGGCTTGCTCGTGCTCGGCGTCGCGTCGGCGGGTATTACCGTAGGCCGCTTTGTCGATCTGCTGGGTGACTGCTCGCGCGCATTCGTCGCGCTGGGCGGCATCGCCGGCTTCGTCTACTTCGTAGCGTTCTTGCTGAAGCCCGTGCATAAGAAGCAAACCTTGGCCACCAGTTCCGCTCAATTTGCCGCGTCGGCCGGCGGCACTCGCAGCGTCCGGATGGGAGCATGAAGACCGAAACCGCACCCCTTGGCCCCAAGCGCGTGACCGGCGTGCCCGTCGAGCGCCCCAAGCGCACGGCCGGCGTTCAAACGTACATTCCCGAGATCGCCAAAGGGCTCGGGATCACGATGAAACATTTCTTTCAGAACACGAAAGAGATGGCGTTCGGACAGCGCAACGACCCGTCGCTGGAAGCCGTCGCGGACGGCATCAACACGGTCTCCTATCCCGAACAAAAGCGACCGTATCCAGCGCGCTTTCGCGGCGTGCATCGCCTCACCCAACGCGAGGACGGCTCCCCGCGCTGCGTAGCGTGCCTGTGCTGCTCCACCGCCTGCCCGGCACAATGCATTCACATCGAGGCCGGCGAGTACCCCGAGGGTGATCCAAAGCGGGGCTACGAGCGTTTTCCCAAGCGCTTCGTGATCGACGAATTGCGTTGCGTGTTCTGCGGCTTCTGCGTGGAGGCCTGCCCCTGTGACGCGATTCGCATGGATACCGGCATCCACGCCTCGCCGTATGACTCGCGCGAGCAGTTCATCTTCGAGAAAGATCTGCTGCTCAGCTTCCCGGGTCGTGATGGCTCGCATCAGACGGCCAACCCCCGCCACGAGCCGGGTGAGCCGACGCATCCGGGCATCGATCGCGAGCACGGCCACTGATTCCGGCCGTCGACCGCTGACGAAGCTGCGACGCCGGAAGACAGCGCTTTGCGGCGTCAGACGTCGCTCGAACCGCCCAGAGCTGCATGTGACGGCGCTTTAAGGTAGAACCTGCGTGCGGCGCGGCCGCGCTCCATCATGACCGACTATGAACCGGTGATCGGCCTCGAGGTCCACGCGCAGTTGCTCACGCAGAGCAAATTGTTCTGCTCCTGCTCCACCCATTTCGGCAGTAGCCCGAACAGCAACGTGTGCCCGGTGTGCCTCGGGCTGCCGGGTTCGCTGCCCGTGCTCAATCGCGAAGCCGTGGCCATGGCCGTGCGCGCCGCGCTCGCGCTCGGTTGCACGGTCCATGAAAAGAGCATCTTTGCCCGCAAGAATTACTTCTATCCCGATTTGCCCAAGGGCTATCAAATCAGTCAATACGAGGAGCCCGTCTCGACCAAAGGGCACCTCGACATCGAGCTCGACGGGCAGTCGAAGCGCGTCGGCATCACGCGCGCGCACATGGAAGAAGACGCCGGCAAGAACGTGCACGGCGTCGGTGGGGATTCGCTCGTCGATCTGAACCGCGCCGGGACGCCGCTGCTCGAGATTGTCGGCGATCCGGATCTGCGTTCGAGCGCGGAGGCGGCGGCGTACATGCGTGCCCTGCGCGACGTGCTCGTGTTCGTGGGCGTGAACGACGGAAACCTCGAGGAAGGGAGCTTCCGGTGTGACGCCAACGTGTCGATTCGGCCCAAGGGTGTCAGCAAATTCGGCACGCGCTGCGAGCTGAAGAACATCAACTCGTTTCGCTTCGTGCAGCGCGCGATTGACGCCGAAATCGCGCGTCAGACCGCGATCCTCGACGCGGGCGGTACGATCGCGCAAGAGACGCGCAGCTTCGACCCCGACACCGGCCTCACGCACACGCTGCGTTCGAAGGAGGAAGCGCACGACTACCGCTATTTCCCGGAGCCGGACTTGCCGCCGCTGCGGATCGACAGCGCGTTCATCAGTGAGCAGCGCGAGCGTTTGCCCGAGCTGCCGACCGCGCTGCGCCAGCGCTGGGTCGAGTCGCTCGGTTTGACGGCGGCCGTCGCGCAGACGTTGAGTCAGCATCCGGCCTATGCGCGCTTCTTCGAAGACGTCTGCAAGCGGTTCGCGCACCCGCTCAAGGTCGCCAACTTCGTCGCCAACGAGGTGTTGCGCGCTGCCAAGACCCACGGGCTCGAGGCGCATTTCAGCGTCACGCCGGCGCAGGTCGCCGAGTTGCTCGCGCTGGTGGAAGCCGGGGAAATCAGCGGCAAACAGGCGAAGGAAGTGTACGCCGCGATCGAAGGCAATGACCGCTCACCGCGCGCGATCGTGGCAGAGCGGGGGCTGCGCGTGGTGAGTGACAGCGCCGCGCTCGAGACGCTGTGCCGGCAGTTGATCGAGAAACACCCGAGTCAGGCGGCGTCGCTCCGCGCCGGCAAGAAAGGGCTACTCGGCTTCTTCGTCGGCCAGGTCATGAAGGAGACGCAAGGTTCCGCAAACCCGAAGCTCGTGAACGAGCTGTTGGAGAAGCTCCTGGCGGGGGACCCATGAGCGCACTGCCCGCGCCGTCGACACGCGACAAAAAGCCCAATTGGCTCAAGGTTCGCGCGCCAGGCGGCGAAAACTACACGCGCCTCAAGCACACGCTGCGCGAGCTCGACCTGTACACTGTGTGTGAGGAAGCGCGCTGCCCGAACGTGGGTGAGTGCTGGGCGGCCGGCACGGCCACGGTGATGTTGCTCGGCCATACGTGTACGCGCGGCTGCCGCTTTTGCGCCGTTACCACCGGGAATCCGCGGGGCGCGGTCGATCCGCGCGAGCCGGAGCACGTGGCCCGCGCGATCGCGGAGCTTGGTCTGAAGTACGTCGTCTTGACCATGGTCGATCGCGACGACTTGCTCGACGGCGGAGCGTCGCACATGGCGCGCGCCGTGAGCGCGTTGCGTGAGCGCAGCCCAGGTCTGCTAGTCGAAACGCTGGTCGGGGATTTCGGCGGACGTCGCTTGGATCTCGAACTGATGGTCGACGCCGCGCCAGACGTGTTCGCGCACAACATCGAAGTCACGCGTCGGCTCACTCCGGTCATTCGCGATCAGCGCTGCGACTACGATCGCTCTCTCGGCGTGCTCCGCCACGCGAAGGAGCGCGCGCCCGCTCGCTTCGTGAAGAGCTCGATCATGGTCGGCATCGGGGAAACGGACGCGGAAGTGCTGGAGACGCTCGCGGACTTGCGGGCCGCGGGCACGGACATCGTGACGCTCGGCCAGTATTTGCGGCCCACGCCGAAACACGCGCCCGTCGCGCGTTACGTCGAGCCCGAGCGCTTCGACGAGTTCGCACGCGCAGGGCGCGAACTGGGTTTCGCATTCGTCGCCTCGGGCCCGCTCGTCCGGTCGAGCTATCACGCGGCCGAGGGCTTCGTTCAAGCGCGTCTCGAGCCGAGCGCCTTGCCGCCGCGCCCCGAGTCACTAGCCGGCCTTGCGCCGGAGCCCATCCGTGAAGTGCTCCTGAGCCCTGCGTCCTTGATTCGGCGTTAATCGCTACGCGGCAAGGGGCCCCGCCCGAGAGCACCGAATCGCCCGGCTCGAGCGATGGGCATGACTCGGGCCGGGGATTCGGTTAGGCTGCCGCGGATCGTTTCGCCCAGGTAACGAACATGCCCGCCCCGGATTCGAGTCTGATTGGTAAGGTCGCGCTGAAGCTGACGGAGCCTCCGTCCTATGCGGCCGCGGACGGTATCAAGGCGTCACTTTTGAGCCTGGCGGCCAGTTCCTACGGCTGGAAGTCCGACGGGGACGAAGTCACGCAGCCGACTGGCTTCGATCCCGAAGCCGCGCGCCTGTTCGAGGCCGTCGTAGAAGGCGCATTTTTGGTGGCGAACGCGGACGGCGATTTCGACGACACCGAGCAGGCCGCGTTCCAGCACGTAGTGGTGGCCGCCTGCGGCGGCAAAGTCGCCGAGCGCCAAGTTTCCGCGCTGCTCGCGGACCTACACGACCAGCTCGATGAAGACGGCATGGGCAAGCGCATCGAGATGGTCGCGCGCAGCATCAGCAAAGAAGAGCATGCGCGCGAGGTGTTGCGAGTTTCCGCACTGCTCGCGCACGTCTCGGGCGGCGTGAGCGACATCGAGCGCAACGTGCTCGACAAACTCGCCACGGAGTTCAAGCTGAAGGGCGGCGCTGTGGGTCAGGCGCTCGAGGAGGCCGCTCACGCTTTGACGGAGTGAGTGGCACAAGCGTGGGCCCGCCCGCGCTCGCGTGGCAAACTCGAGATATGGACACGATGCTCGAAAAATCCAAGACTTCCGGCCCGGCCGGAGTCATTCGGGTGCTTTCCGACGATGGAACGCTCGATCCGCGCCACGATCCGCGTCTCTCGGATCAAGAAGTGGTGGAGATGTATCGCTGGCTCGTGACCACGCGCCAGCTCGATGAGCGGCTGGTCGCGTTACAGCGCCAAGGCCGCATCGGCTTTCACGTCGGCTCCCTGGGGGAAGAAGCGGCGATCATCGGCTCGGCCTACGCCATGCGTAAGAGCGACTGGCTCTTTCCCTGTTACCGGGAGTTCGGCGCGGCGTTGATGCGCGGGTTGCCGTTCAACAAGTTCATCGACAACATGTTCGGCAACGCGAACGACACCGTGCAGGGTCGCCAGATGCCGGATCACTACACGTGTCGCGCCGTGGGTTGGGGCTCGATCAGCTCCCCGGTCGGCACGCAGATCACGCAGGGCGTCGGCTTTTCTTGGGGTGCCAAGATCGACGGCAAGGACATCGCGAGCCTCATCTATTTCGGCGACGGCGCGACGAGCTCGCCGGAGTTTCACAGCGGCATGAACTTCGCCGGTGTGTTCAAGGTGCCAGCCGTCTTCTTTTGCCGCAACAACGGCTGGGCGATCAGCGTGCCCGTCGAGCGCCAGACGGCGACCCGTACGTTCGCCGAAAAGGCGCAAGGTTACGGCATTCCCGGCGTGCGCGTGGACGGCAATGACCTGTTCGCGGTGGTCAGCGTGGTGCGTGAAGCCGTGCGCCGCGGCGCGGAAGGGCTCGGTCCGACCCTGATCGAGGCTATTACCTATCGCATGGGTGGCCACTCCACGAGCGACGACCCGAATCGCTATCGTGGTTCGGATCAGCTGAAAGACTGGGCCGAGCGCGATCCGCTCGAGCGCGTCCGCCACTACCTGGAGCGCCGCAAGTTGTGGGACGATCGCGCCGAGCTGGCGTTGATCGCGGAGCTCGACCAGCGCTTCCGCGAGGCCGTAGCGGCGAGTGAACGCACGCCGCCGCCCGCGCTCGAATCGATGTTCGAAGACGTCTACGAACGCCCGCCGTGGCACTTGCAGGAACAGCGCGCGGAACTCTTGGGCGGGCCAAGAGCTCCTAGTGGGCACTGAGTTTTTTGGGATGAACCTGCGCATGCGCGTCCCGCGACTTACTCGGCCAGTCCGAAAGCTGGCGCTGGGTTCGCCAGCTTTTTGTGGTTGGTCCGCTCTAACTCCTGCCGATCGAGATCTGATCGTGCCAAAGTCTGAATAGGTGGATCCATGTCTCAGATGAACATGGTGCAGGCGATCAACGACGGGCTTCGCTCGGCGATGCGCCGGGACAAGCGGGTCGTCATTTTGGGTGAGGACGTGGGCAAGGTGGGCGGCGTGTTTCGCGTGACGGCCGGCTTGTTCGACGAGTTCGGGGACGCGCGGGTAATCGACACGCCGCTCAGCGAAGGCGGCATCGTGGGCTGCGCCGTGGGTATGGCGCTTTACGGCATGGTGCCCATCGCCGAGATCCAATTCTCGGACTTCATCTGGCCCGCCTACGACCAAATCGTGAATGAGCTCGCCAAGTATCGTTATCGCTCGGGCGGTGAATACCCGGCCAAGGTCGTAATTCGCACGCCGGTGGGCGGCGGCATCAAGGGCGGCCACTATCACTCGCAGCATCCGGAAGCCGCTTTCATTCACGTGGCGGGTCTGAAGGTGGTGTGTCCGTCGAATCCCTACGACGCAAAGGGCCTCTTGCTCTCGGCGATCCAAGATCCCGATCCGGTCTTGTTCTTCGAACCCAAGCGTGTGTATCGCGCCGCCAAGGGCGATGTCCCCGAGGGCGACTACACCGTGCCTCTCGAGAGCGCGAGCATCGCCAGGCAGGGTCGGCACGTCACGGTGCTCGCCTACGGCGCGATGCTGTATGAAGCCCTGGACGCGGCCGCCAAGGCCGCCGAAAAGGGCGTCGAGGCGGAAGTGATCGATCTGCGAACGCTGTGGCCCGTCGACATCAACACGATCGTCGCGAGCGTGAAGCGCACGGGGCGTCTCGTAGTCGTGCATGAAGCGGCGCGCACGTGTGGCTTCGGTGCGGAGCTAGTCGCTCTGGTTTGCGAACGCTGCTTTTATCACTTGGAAGCGCCGCCGGTTCGAGTCACCGGCTTCGACACACCCTTTCCGTACACCCTCGAAATGGAGTACATGCCGCTCTCGCATCGCATCTTGCCCGCGCTGCTCGACGCGGCGCGTTCTTGACGCTCGAGGGCCGCTAAATCGGCCTTATTTCCCGAGACAAGGCAGCGCCTTTGGCCCAGAGCTTGACCTAGGGCTAGAACCGCACAGAGATCGGAACAGAGACCATGGCGAAGTATGAGTTCAAGCTGCCGGATATCGGCGAAGGCGTGGCCGAGGGCGAGATCGTCAATTGGCTGGTTCAAAGCGGCGACACGGTCAGCGAGCACCAAGAGATGGTCGAGGTCATGACGGACAAGGCGACCGTTACGATCGGTGCGCCCAAGTCCGGCAAGGTGAGCGAGCTCCGCTTCAAGGTCGGCGACGTCGTTCCAGTCGGCCAAGTGCTGGTCGTGCTCGACGTGGGTGACGGTGGTGCGGCGCCCGCCGAGAAGGCGAAACCCGAGCCCGCTAAGCCGGCTCCGGCGCCCGCCGCAGCTCCCGTGGTGGCGAGCGCCGTGGGCGACATTCGCGAGAGTCTGCCCGGCATGTCGGCGCCCAAGCCGAGCGCGGCCAACGACTATCACAGCGACAAGCCACTCGCGGCTCCCGCGACGCGCAAGCTCGCGCGCGAGCTCGGTGTCGACCTGCGCAAAGTGGAGCCGAGCGGTTCAGCGGGTCGGGTCACGCGCGAGGACGTCGAGCGCGTCGCCAATGGCGGCGGCGGCGGCGGGACTCAGCCAGCGGCCGAGGCCCCGCGAGCGCCGGCGCCCGCGGCACCGGCCGCGCCGCCCGGACGACAACAGGCCGACGAACGCGTGCCGATCCGCGGCTTGCGCAAGCGCATCTTCGAGAACATGGCCCGCTCGAAGCACACGGCGGCCCATTTCCACTACATCGATGAGGTCGACGTCGGCCCGCTCGTCGCGCTACGCGATCGCTCCAAGGCGCACGCCGAGCGCGCCGGCGTGAAGATCACGTTCTTGCCGTTCATCGTCAAAGCGGCGGTCGCGGCGCTCAAGCGTCACCCCCGCCTCAATTCCGTGGTGGACGAAGCGGCGCAAGAGCTCGTGCTGCGCAAGAGCTACGACATCGGCATCGCCACGGCCACGGAATCCGGCTTGATGGTGCCCGTGGTGCGCGGCTGCGATCGCCTGAGCATCCTGGAAATCGCTTCCGAGATCGAGCGCGTGGCCCGCGCCGCGCGCGACGGCAAGAGCCAGAAAGAAGATCTCGGCGGCTCCTCGTTCACGATCACCTCGCTCGGCAAGCTCGGCGGCCTGATCGCGCCCCCGATCATCAACT
>DASXKQ010000188.1:0-5433 GCA_036496745.1 Polyangiaceae bacterium | reverse complement strand
CGCAGCGGGAAATCGCGAGTTTGTCAGCGCGCACGGCCGGTGATAGAGCCGAGTACCGCCCGTGGCAGCCATCAAACCCGTCACTCCCGCCGAAGCCGCCGAGCTGATGAAGCAAGGCTCGATTTACGTGGACGTCCGTAGCGAAGCCGAGTTCGAGCAGGGTCATCCTGCCGGCGCGCTCAACGTGCCGCTGCTCAAGAACGCACCGGGCGGCATGGCGCCGAATGCCGACTTTCTCACGGACATGCAAGCGGCGTTCGGCACGGCCGAGCCGCTGATCGTCGGTTGCAAGGCGGGCGGCCGCTCGCGCCGCGCCGCGGAAATGCTGGTGCGCGCCGGCTTCGCCGATGTCTCCGATCAAGTCGCCGGCTTCGACGCCGGACGCGACCCGTTCGGCAAACCGCTGCCCGGCTGGAGCCGCGCAAACCTCCCCGTCGAAGCGGGACAACCCGCGGGCCAAAGCTACCCCGACGTCAAAGCGCGCAAACCCCGATGATCCCCCGCTACACACCGCAAGATTTCGAAGCGCTCTGGTCCGCCAAAACCCGCTATCAAACCTGGCTCGAGGTCGAGCTCGCGGCGTGCGAGGCGATGGAGACCGAAGGCCTCGTGCCCAAGGGCACCGCGCGGCGCATCGCCGAGCAAAAAATCAAGCTCGACCCCGCGCGCATCGAGCAGATCGAAGAAACCACGCGCCACGACGTGATCGCCTTTCTGACCCACGTCGAGGACCTCGCCGGCGAGCCCGCGCGCTGGCTGCATCGCGGCATGACCTCGAGCGACGTGCTCGACACGAGCTTCGCGCTCTTGCTCGTTCGAGCGGCGGACTCCCTGCTCGAGCGCGCGGATCGCTTGATCGAAGCGCTCGCCAAGCGCGCCAAAGAGCACCAAAAAACGGCGATGATCGGCCGCTCACACGGCATTCACGCGGAGCCGGTCACGTTCGGGATCGTTTTGGCTGGGCATTTGTGTGAGCTCAAGCGCGGGCGCGTGCGCCTCAAGCTCGCGCGCCACGAAATCGCCGTGGGCAAAATCGCCGGCGCGGTCGGTACCTACGCGCACCTCTCGCCGGAGCTCGAGCGGCGCGCGCTCGCCGAGCTCGGCCTCGAGCCGGAGAGCGTGTCCACGCAAGTCGTCGCGCGCGATCGCCACGCGAGCTTCTTTTCGGCGCTCGCGCTGCTCGCGGCGGGCATCGAGCGGCTCGCCACCAACGTGCGCCACTGGCAGAGGAGCGAAGTCGGTGAGGCGGAAGAGCGCTTCAGCGCCGGCCAAAAAGGCTCGAGCGCGATGCCGCACAAGCGCAACCCCATCTTGAGCGAAAACCTGTGCGGCCTCGCGCGCGTGGTGCGAGCCGCGGTGACGCCCGCGCTCGAAAACGTGGCCCTCTGGCACGAGCGCGACATCTCGCACTCCTCCGTCGAGCGCATGCTCGCGCCCGACGCGACCGCGACGCTCGCCTTCATGCTCGATCGCGCGCGCGGCTTGGTGGAAGGCTTGGTCGTCTACCCCGAGCGCATGAAAAAGAACCTCGACGCGAGCGGCTCGCTCTTCTTCAGCGAAGCCATCTTGCTCGCCCTGATCGAAAAAGGCCTCGGTCGCCAAGAAGCCTACGTACTCGTGCAGCGTAACGCCATGCGCGCCTTCCAAGGCGAAGGCAGTTTCCGCGCCCTGCTCGGCCAAGACCCGGACGTGTCGTTCCAACTCTCGCCCGCCGAACTCGACGAGTGCTTCGATCTCGAACACGCCCTGCGCTACGCGGAGAAGATCGTGGACCGCGCGATTTCGTCGTAGCGCGCCGTGTCCGACGTCAGCTTGCGCCCGGTGGCGGCCCGCGAATCCGAGCTGATCTTCAGCTTTCTGACGATCGCGGCTCGCATGGCAGAGTCGAGCGAGCCGATCCAGAAGGCGCTCGTCGATCCGCAGCTCGTCAAGTACTGGCAAGGCTGGCAGCGCGAAGGGGACCTCGGCGTCGTCGCCGTTCGAAGCACCGACGCATGGCCGATCGCGTGCGCCTGGGTCCGCCGCTTGCCGAGCACGGACTCGAGCTACGTCGCAGAGGGTGTCTTGGAATTGGCCATCGGCACGATCGCCGCCGAACGCGGGCACGGGCACGGCAGTCGCGTGCTCGGCAAGCTCATCGAGCTCTGCGCGCCGATCTCTCTGGGCATTTCGCTGACCGTGCGCGCCGACAATCCCGCCGTGCGCCTGTACGAGCGCTTCGGCTTCCAAAAAACCGCCGAGCTCACCAATCGCGTCGGCAGCCGCTCAGTGGCGATGTTGCTCCGCTTTGGAGCGTGATCACGGGGAGCATCTTTCGCTCACGCTCGGCTAGAGTATTCTGGAGGCACTCATGAGGGGTTCCGCGCTGTAGAGCGCCGTGTATTAACGGCGATCAGCCGGAGTCGCAACGCGCTTCGAAATGTCATTTTCGCTGACGGGTCCTACCGGGCGCCTTAGCTTTGCTGGCCTTTTTCGCGCGGGGCGTCGTTCGCGCAGCACGCCGCGTTGGCTTGGTGGCCTCGCGCACCCTAGGCGCTCGGGGTAGCGCCGCGACCGCAGCCAAGATCTGCTCGAGACCGTTCGTGAGCTCGGGCGCTTCGGCGAGCTCTGCCAGCTCCATCACACGGCGACTTACGCGGCGCAGATCGACGTTCGGGTAGAGCGTGAGCAAAGTGGCCGCGTCCTCGACATCGCGCGGACGACCTGCAATTGCCTTGAACACCAACAGATCGTCCACGCGTGCGATGGGCGCGCGCAGTTTGCCGTAGCGGGTACTCGTACAGGCTCTCAAAGCTTCGCGCTCGAACGCCGTCCAACCAAACGAGAGATCCAAATCGACTTGCGTCGGCTGATGACGAACGAGCAGCACGAGGTTCGCGGCTGCAAATGCCTCTGCGTTGGCAACGCGCGGCACGATTCGATGCCCGCGCAAGAAATCGATCAACGTGGCGACTGGCAGTGCGTCGCCCTGAACAACGGCGTCGATGTCCGTGGTCATCCGCTGCACGCCGTGAGCGATTACGGCGATCCCTCCGATCAGCATCCACGGCGCGCCGCTCTCGGACAGCGCTTTTTTTAGGGCAGTCAGCGCGTCTTCGATCCGGGACCGGTCAGCCCCGCGTGGCGCGCGCACGTTCCTCGATGCGGATCCAGCGGCGGCGCACTTCTTCGATCGCGCGTTCACTCACGGCGTCGCGGGGCGCGGGCCAGCGACCCATTTCCTCCAAGGCGCCCAGCGCCGAGAGCGAGTGAGCAACCGCTCTCGCCGGCTTGGGCCCTTCGCTCGCCGAAAGCGCGCGCTGCAAATTTGCCGATGCGCGCATGCCGCGCAGCCAACGTCGCACGTGGGCCCGTTCGCTCATACTCGACCAGTATGCCCGCTAGTGCCCGATTCCAACAAACATTTTCCGCAGTCCAACGGTTCCGCGCCTCACGCCGTCTCGATCGAAACGCCCTCGCCCGCGCGCACGTCGCGCTCACGCAGATAGCGACGCGCGATGAGACCGAGCACGCTGAGCGCGTGCCATGGGCGGACGCCGCTCTCTTCGTCCGCGTAAATCGGACGGACGGGCACTTCCGCGACGCGGAAGCCGCGTGAACCGAGCATGCCGAGCAGGTCGTTCGGGTAGCCGTAGCGGGGCCACAGGTCGTCCAGCGGGAGCGCGCGGGCGGCGGTGGCGGAGAGCGCGGTGAACCCGCACTGGCAATCGTCGACCGAGAGCCCGGTGGCGAGCCGCGTCGCCCAAGACAACACGCGGCCGGCGCCGCGGCGCGCGAGCGGCATGCGCGCGGCATCGGCGTGGACGAAGCGATTGCCTTTGACGTAGTCGGCGCGGCGCGCCGCGACGGGCTCGACGATGCTCACCAGATCCTCGGGCGCCATTTGTGCGTCGCCGGCCATGACGGCCAGCACGTCCGCATGGCCCGCGAGCGCGGCCCGGTAGCCGGTCACGATCGCCGCGCCGACGCCGCGATTCACGGCATGCGTGAGCACGCTGCCGCGCGCGTCCAAGGCGACGCTGGCCGCCGCGCCGGTGTCGTCGTCGCTGGCGTCGTCGACCAGGTAGATGGCGTCGACGAACGCGGGCAGCGTACTCACCGTGCGGCCGATCAAGCGCGATTCACGGTAAGCGGGCACGATAACCGCGACGCGCGCCGAGCCAAGCATTGCGTCTTCGCTAACACTTTCGGTCGACCATCACCAGCGCAAAAGATACGCTTCAGCCGCGATTCGATGGCGCCGCCCGCACCGAAACAGTTGCTCTCGCGACGTCGTCTCGTTTGGCTCGCACTCGGCGCGGGCGTGCCGCTCGGCTGGTACACGTGGTCGCGCCACACGTTCCCGAGCGACCACACGCCGGAGGGCGCCTACCTGCGAATCGTGCTCGCCATCAACCGCGCGCGCGTACAAGACTTTTTTGCATATCTCGAAACCGAAGCGCAGCACGCTTGTTACACGATCCGTGACTACCGAAAAAAAGCGCGCGAGCGCGTGCTCGCCGCGTACCCCGAACCCGAGCGCAGTCGGCTCGCCACGCTTTACCAAGAAGAAGCGAACGCAGCGGACGGCGCGGACGTGTTGGTGATTTTCGCGCACAGGTTCGGTTGGGTGAATCGCTTGCGCAAAGATCTATCGGGCGTGGCGCACGTCGAGATCCACGGTGAGCGAGCGACGGTGGAGACGGCGCACGGCACGCGCTACCCGTTCCGCCGGCGCGACAACGGCATTTGGGGCCTCACCTTGTTCACCGCGGCGCTCGACGCTGAGGCTGAAAAGGCGGCGCGCGACCTGAGCATCGTCGAAAAATCGGCGGCCGACTACGAACGCGCAGGCATTGCGCCCTGACAGCGAGCGTCGGCGCGGTAAGATGGCGGCGTGCTCCGTCGCTCGCTCGTAACCGCGTTCGCTCTGGCGCTCGCCGCGTGCTCGCACGAGGCGCTGCAGGCGCCGCCCAAGCACGCCTCACTGCTGGTCGACGCGGTGGTCGCGCCGGCATACGAGTCGCCCGCGAGCTGGCGCTATCACCCGCGACAGATGGCGCCGATCGATTCCGTACGCTCTTTTCCGGACGGGCGCGCGCTGTTGGTCGGCAAACGGGGGGAACGGGCGCTGCTCTCGCCGCACGCACAAAATCCAGGGCTCGCCGTGAGCTCCGCGCTGGCGCCCGAAGATCTGATCGCCGTGCTCGACGCCAACGGCGAAAGCGGCGGCGGCTACTGGTTCGTGGGCGCGAGCGGCACGGCGTATCAGGCGCGCGATCCGCTCGGGGCGTTCCTGCGCTCGAGCGCGCCGCTCGAGCCGCTCGTGCGCGTGACCGCGAGCGGACACTCGATCCTCGGCATCTCTCGACAACGCACGCTGCTGCGCAGTGACGACGGCGCGGCCTCCTTTTCTCAAGTGGGGCCAAGCGGGGTCGAGTTCGTCGACGTGGA
>DASXKQ010000187.1:0-2349 GCA_036496745.1 Polyangiaceae bacterium | reverse complement strand
CGCCGCCGGTGTCTACCGCGCCCGCCTCGCCGCCCAGGCCGCCGCCGCTCAGGCCGCCCGTGCTCATCGCGCCGGAGCCGCCGCTACCCGCCGTGGCGCCGCCGGCCGACATGCCCGCGTCGCCCGCGGACGAAATGCCGCCGCCGCCACCTTGGCCGACGCTCCCGGAGACACCGCTGCCGCCTTGGCCGGTACCACCGCTCGAGATTCCGCCACCGCCCGATGTACCTGCGCTGCCGGATGCGCCGGCGCTACCACCGCTGCCACTCGTCACGCACTTGCCGTTGACGCACACGCCACCTGTGCAGGCCGTGAGGTCCTTGGCGATCGGATTGCTGCACGCTCCTGAAGTCGGGTCGCACGTGCCTACGTCGTGACACTGATCGAGAGCCGAGCACGTGACGATCGGAGTGACCGTGCAATTGGCGGTGCCGTTACAGGCGCGCGTCGTGCATGCGTCGCTAGTGCAGGTGACCGTGGTGCCCGAGCAAACGCCGCTGGCGTTGCATACGTCGCTGACCGTGCAGGCGTTGTTGTCGTCGCACTGGGCGCCAGTCGTTTTGTGAGTGCAGACGCCGCTGAGACAGACGTCCGTCGTGCAAGCGTTGCTGTCGTCCGCGCAAGCCGTGTTGTCGGGCAGGACCGACACTAGGCAGTTATCGGTCGGGTCGCAGGTGTGGCAAGCGGCTGGTTTCGCGCAAGTGCAACCGGTGGTCGTGGCGGGGTTCGCGTCGACGTTCGGGTTGATGTCGCCATTGAGCGGGGAGATCGTGGTGGTCGTATTCGGGAGCGCCGCCGTCCGGAGATCCGGCACCAGCACTTCACCGGGTGGGACTTGACCATCGGGGGCGACGGGGCCGTCGCACGCTCCACACAACAACGCCGTACCCGCGACTAAAGTATGCCAAGAATTCAACCGCACAGCCGAAGATTGCATTCGCTCCCGACCGGCGTCAATCGTGAACACCGAACCTAGCTCGAACAAGATATTTTCACAGCGCTTTTGGCTGGGCGAGATCGACGCGCGCGTCCCGGCGGTGTTCCGCGTCGCGCTCGGCGCGATCTTGCTGTTCGACGTGCTCGATCGACTGCGCGATCTCTTTTCGTTTTTTACCGATCTCGGGATCGTGCCGCGCGATGTCGTTTCGGCGGGACCCCTGCATTGGTCGATCTTCACGCTGGCGGGCACACCTACACCCACAGCCGCGCTGTTCCTGCTCGGAGTCCCGATCGCCGTCGCGTTGATGCTCGGTTACCAGACGCGCATCGCGTCCGTGCTCGGCTGGGTCTATGTGAACTCGTTGATGAACCGCAACCCGTTCATCTGCGACGGTGGCGACGCGGTGCTGCGCTTGCTCCTCTTCTGGAGCATGTTCGCCGACCTCGGCGCTCGCTTCAGCTTGGATTGCCGGCTCGGCCGGCGCACCACGCGGGCCACGGTGCCAGCGCTCGCCATCCGCTGTTTACAGCTGCAGATCGCGTTCATCTATCTGTTCACGTTCTTCGCGAAGTCCGGCGTTTACTGGCGCGACGGCAGCGCCGTGCTGCGCGTTCTCCAGAACCCTCAATGGAGTCGAGGCATCGGCCCCTTCTTGGCGCGTTCGCCGCTCGTGTGCACAGCGCTGACACGCGGAACGCAATTGGTCGAAGCCACCTTCGGGCTGCTCGTGTTTTCGCCGTGGCGTTCGCGCTTGACGCGTGCCGTCGCGATCTGCGGCGGCGTGGCGCTTCACGCGGGCATCTTCCTGACCATTCGCGTCGGCCTGTTCTCGTTGATCATGCCGGTGAGCTACCTGGTCTACCTTGCGCCCGAGTGGATCGATCGAGTGGAGCGTTGGGTGTGCGGCGAACTCGGCGCTCCGTCGGCGCCGGCCGGCGAGCCCGGCGCTTGGGGGGCGCGCTTTCGTCGCGTGGGTTTCTCGTTGCTCGCGCTCACCTTCGTTCCGGCGCTTCTCGTACAAGTAGTGAGGGTTAAGTCGTCTCGACCGCTGCCTCGCCCGCTCGCGCAGTGGATCGCGTTCTTCTCGCTCGAACAGAGTTGGAAGATGTTCGCTCCCGATCCGCCAAAATTCGACTTCAGGTGGGCAGGGCCCGGGGTCCTGAGCGACGGGCGCTCGATCGACGTCGTCTCCACGGTGGCCCCTGGCCTCGGCAGACCCGTCGGCTTCATCTACAATCGCTGGCACAAGTTGGGTAACAACCTGATCGGTCAGACGCCGCTCTTGATGAGCGGTGTCGGCAGCTATCTCTGCCGCCGCTACAACGGAGATTTCCCGGGACCCAAGCTCGCACACTTCGAGTTGGCCCTGGTGGTCACGCCGGTCCCTGCGGGGTCGGCTCCGGCTCGGG
>DASXKQ010000186.1:0-18815 GCA_036496745.1 Polyangiaceae bacterium | reverse complement strand
AGAACAAGAGCCGCGACTGGGACGACATCCCGGTCATCACCGCCGCCGAAGGCCTCTTTCCGACCGATCGAGCGACGATCGCCGAGGCTTTTGGCAAGGGCATCTTCGAGACCTATGGCAGCCGCGAGGTGATGCTGATGGCCGCCGAGTGCGAGGCCCATCAGGGCCTGCATGTCTCGATGGAGAACATCCTGCTCGAACTCGTCGTGCGCGACGCGAACGGAACTCGGCCAGCGCGTGCCGGCGAGCTCGGTGAAGTCGTGGTTACCGATCTGCACAACTTCGGCGCGCCCTTCATTCGCTATCTCAACGGTGACTCGGCCGTGGCGCGCGCGCCCGAGCGCTGCGCGTGTGGTCGTGCGCTGTCGAGGCTCGAACGCGTCGAGGGGCGCACCACCGACACCTTGCGCGACGGCGCTGGACGCCCGGTGAGCGGGCTGTTCTTCGGCGTGCTGTTCGCCGGTCTCGCCGATAGGGTGCGTGAATTCCAGGTCGTGCAACGCAGGGATCGCGCGATCGACGTCAACATGGTTCCGACCAGCTCGGCCGACGACTCGCTACTCGAGCTCGTGCGTCGGCATTGCCGAAGATTCATACCCGGCGTCGTGCTGCGCGCACAGCTCGTGCCCGAGCTCAACCTCGATCCGAGCGGCAAGCGACGTGTGGTCAAGGTCGAGAGCTGAGCTCCAATGGTGCCGCGCCGCGCACTCCGAGCCAAAGCCGGGCGACGCGGCGCGCTGCTGCTGCTCGCATTCGCGCCGCTCGCGCGAGCGGCTGAGCCCAAGCTGCAGGGCATCGGCGAGACGTCCGTGGGCTATACCGACAACTTTCGAACCACACCGGACTCGCCCGTGCTGGGCGGCGCGCCACGATCGCGCGGCCTGTTCCTCACGCTGAGCCCCGGCGTGCTGCTCGCCTACGAGACACAGCGGAATTTGCAGCGCATCGGGTACCGCTACGAGTACGATCTCTTCTTCGCCGAGCCGAGCACGAGCCGCTCCTCGAATCAGCTCGACTATCAAGGATTTTTCGAGCTCTCGAAGCGTACGACGCTATTGCTCGGTGCGAGTCTGAGCGAGTCCGATCGCTACGCGGCGGTCGCTTTCGCCACGCCCGGTTCGAGCGTGGTCACGGCGTTGCCCGCGGGCGCAGGCGCGTTCGTACAGGGCGGCGCCAGCGAAGCGTTCAACTTCGATCTCGGACCCGGTTGGCGTGCCTGGCAGAGCGGCAACGTGCTGATCGAAACGCCGATTTTGCACACCGTCGCGCCGCAGACCAGCGAAGTTGCGGCGCGCAGCGGCGCCGAGCGGGACTTCGCCAGCGATGCCGCCGGGCTCGAAGCCCGCGCCGACTATACGGTGGTGAAAAATGCCGTCCGCCCCGACGGGACGCCCGCGGGCATCCAACCGCAGCTCGTCGCGGGCGGCGTCGCCCTCTGGCGGCACGACTGGGGACAATATTTGACGAGCAGCGCGGAGGCAGGCCCGTCCCGCGTTCAGCGCTTCAATACGGGACGTGGCTTCTGGACACCGACGGCCGCCGCCCTGCTCGCGTACGCCACCGAGACGGGTGAAGCACAGCTCTCGTACGCGCACAGCATCAGCACCAACGCGCTGCTCGGGCAGTCGACGCTGGCGGACGAGGTCCGCCTGCGCGGCGCGCTCCCGCTCACCTCGAACCCGGTAGTGCTACTGGCGGCAACGGTGGGCTATCAACGCGGTCGGCTGATTGACGAGAACGCCGAGCTCGCGGCGCACGTCAACGTCGTCCTGGGCGATGTCGCGCTCGGTTGGCAAGCGACCCGATCCCTGCAGGTCGCGCTCAGATATCAGCACATCGAGCAAATGTCGGATGCGCTCGCTCCGCCTCTGCCGCTCAGCTTCGTGCAAAACAACGTACTATTGGGCGCGATTCTCAAATTTCCGCCGGACCGAGACATGCCCGCGCCGTACCGCGCCCCGCAGCGAGTCGATCGCACCGACGAGATTCGCCAAGGCGTCCCGGCCGCGAACGAGCTCCAGCACGAGACGGAGATCCCGTCGCAGTAGGAGTGTTGGGATTTGTTTGGCCTTGAAGAGCACCTCTTGGCGCGCTGGGGGCAAACTGAGCGTTCATCATATTTCAAAACCTCAACCGCCAGCCCTCCTGGGGTGCCGGGGCAAAGCCCCGCTAAACGGCATTTCAGTCTCGGATCAGCGGATCACGGAGCGGAACTGAGGCCCGAGCCAAAGGCGAGCCCGGCGGAACCGGCGCCTGCTTTCCTGCCGGTTGGAGAAGACGCGCGATGTTCCCCAGTCAGAACTTCGCAAGAAAAATCTGATGGCTGGCCAACGCGAAATTTTGCAACGTTTACTTTTGGCTCGCTCGCGCGACACGAGAACCTGAGCGAACACGGCAATTCCAGTGCAAAAGGCGGCGCGAGTGCTCGGTCCAGCTCTTGCTTAGTGCGAGGGTCATGGAAGAAAGAATTGCAGTCATTGGCCTCGGCTACGTCGGATTGCCAATCGCGCTGGCATTTGCGCGCCGCTTTCCCAATACCATCGGCTTCGACGTAAAGGCCGACCGCGTCGCGAATTTGCGCGACGGCATCGATCAGACCAACGAGGTGGACGCAGACGCGCTCACGAGTACGAGTCTGGAGATCACCAGCGATCCGAACGTGTTGCGCAACGCGACGTTCTTCGTGATTGCAGTGCCGACGCCAATCGATCGCGAACATCGTCCGGACCTGACGGCTTTGCTGCGCGCTAGTGAGACAGTCGGGGCATTCTTGCGCCCGGGCAGTGTGGTCGTATACGAGTCGACCGTATACCCCGGCGTCACCGAGGATTTCTGCGGACCCATTCTCGAGAGGATGAGCGGACTCGTGCGCGGGCAGGGCTTCAAGCTCGGTTATTCACCAGAGCGGATCAACCCAGGCGATCGCGAGCATTCTTTCGAAAAGATCGTGAAGGTCGTTTCCGGCGAGGACCAAGAGACGCTCGCCAGAGTCGCGCGCGTTTACGAAACGGTGGTCGACGCAGGCGTGTTTCGGGCCTCCTCGATCCGCGTCGCAGAGGCCGCGAAGGCGCTCGAGAACGTGCAGCGCGACCTGAACATCGCGCTGATGAACGAGCTGTCGCTGATCTGCGATCGCATCGGCATCTCGACGCGCGAAGTGTTGCGCGCTGCCGGCACCAAGTGGAATTTCCTACGCTTCGAGCCCGGGCTGGTCGGCGGACATTGCATCGGCGTCGACCCCTACTACGTCACGGCGCTGGCGGAGTCCGTCGGTTATCACCCACAAGTGATCCTCGCGGGTCGCCGCATCAACGAGGGTATGGGCGCCTTCGTCGCGCAGAAAGTGGTGAAGTTGCTCGCGCGCGCCAATGTCCGAATCCAAGGCGCGCGAGTGGGCATTTTGGGCGTCACTTTCAAGCAGGACGTCCCCGACACGAGAAATACCAAGGTCGTCGATATCGTGCGCGAGCTCGAGCAATTCGGCATCGAGCCGATCCTGCACGACCCATTGATCGCGTCGCAGCACGACGCGCCGGAGGGCGTGCGTCTGCAGCCGTGGTCGGAGCTGCTCAGTTTGGACGCGTTGATCCTGGCGGTGCCTCACCGCAAGCTGATTGGTCGACCGCTGAGCGAGCTGCTCGCTCCCGTGCGCGAAGGCGGTCTGTTCGTCGACTTGAAGTCCGCGATCGACCCCAAAAAAGTTCGCTCTGACATTCAATATTGGAGCTTGTGAACATGACTCGTATCGACGAAGTAGAGCAAGCCCTGCGTGCTCAGCCGCGGGCTTGGTTGGTGACCGGAGTAGCGGGCTTCATCGGCTCGCACCTGTTGGAGGCGCTGCTCCGACTGAATCAGCGCGTGGTCGGACTCGACAATTTCGCGACCGGCAGCAGGCGCAATCTCGCCGACGTGGCGGCGCGCGTCGGACCGGATGCGTTCGCTCAGTTTGGCTTTCTGGAGGGCGATATCCGCGATCCGCGAACGTGCGCTGCCGTGATGGAAGGAATCGACGGGGTGTTCCACGAAGCCGCGCTGGCCTCGGTGCCACGCTCGATGGCCGACCCGCTGAGCACGCACACCGCCAATGTCGATGGTTTCGTGAACGTGCTGCTCGCCGCGCGCGCCGCGGGAGTGGAGCGCGTGGTCTATGCGTCGTCGAGCTCGGTGTACGGTGACGACACGTCCGCGCGCAAACTGGAGCAGCAAATTGGGCGCCCGCTGTCTCCGTATGCGACTTCCAAGCTCGTGGACGAGATCTACGCTGACACATTCTATCGAACCCACGGCATCGAGTCCGTGGGCTTGCGCTATTTCAACGTGTTTGGTCCGCGGCAGGATCCGCACGGCGCGTACGCCGCCGTGATCCCGCGTTGGACGGAGCAGCTGCTCGCTGACGAGCCGTGCGTCGTGTTCGGCGACGGCAGTCAAAGTCGCGACTTTTGCTTCGTCGACAACGTGGTGCAGGCGAACCTGCTCGCGGCCTGCGCGCCCTCGAGCAACGCCGTCGGCGGCGTGTTCAACGTCGGCTACGGCCAGCGAACGACGTTGCTCGACCTGTTCAGCGGCATTCGCGAGCGAGTGGCGCGCGCGCGCCCCGACGTGGCAAATAGAACGCTCCGGATCGAAGCACCACGCCCCGGTGACGTCCCGCACTCGCTCGCCAGCATCGAGCGCGCCCAGGATCTGCTCGGCTATCGGCCCACGCACGATCTGGCGCACGGTTTGGACGAGACCGTCGCTTGGTATGGCAGACAGCAATCGGCTCCGGCGGTCGGCTTTGTCGCGACCGCTGGAGCTCACGTTGATCGAGAGGCGTCATGAACTATTCGCGAATAGACGAAGGTGAGACTACGACCTTGAAGGTGCGCGGCGAACTGGACGCTCTCTCCGCGCCCGAGCTTCGCCCGTTGCTCGACGACTTGGTGCAGCAGCGGCGGCGGGACGTCACCGTCGATCTCTCGGACCTGAGGCTGATCGACAGTTCTGGCGTGGGAGCCTTGGTCTCGCTGTACAAGCGGGTGCGAGCACAGGGCGGGGAGGTGAGATTCGCGGGCGTCACCGCGCAGCCTCGCATCATCTTCAAGCTCTTGCGCCTAGATCTGGTGTTTGCGCTGGGCGAGGAGGCCGCTCCGGAAGACGTGTCCGAGCTCGAGCAAGTCGAACCATTGCCGGCCGGGGCGCCCATTCAGAATTCGAGTCGTTGAGTTCGAGAAACGGAGAATCGGTATGAGACCAACACAAGGAGTCAGATCATGATTCGTGCAGCATTGATCAGCGTGTTCGTGGCGTCATTCATCGGGGGATGCGCTCATGAACCGCCGCCCATGCCCGAGGCCCCCATGACCCCCGCATCCCGAACCACGAGCGACAACGAGCGCAGCATTTTTGCGATCACAGAGCAGCGCTGCAAGCGGGAAATTCGCTGCGAAAACGTCGGGCCGGACAAGTCGTACAGCTCGGAGGACGATTGCCGGACGCAGCTCAACAAGGCGGGTTACAACTCGCTCGGCCTCGACAACTGCCCAGCGGGTATCGATCCGAGCGCTTTGCAAGTGTGCCTCAGCAGCATCCAGGCCGAGGAGTGCGGTAAGCCGCTCGACTCGATCGAACGGATGGTGGACTGCCGTAGCGGCAAGCTCTGTGCAAGCTGAGCAGAGCTCGGACACGTTTCCGAATCCCGCTACCGTAGCCGTCTCGCAGATGCTGCGGTAGCGGGGTTATCGCTGGATACGAGAGCCGATGAAAGCCAGGATCGAGCCGCGCTGCCGGAGCGTCTTCGCGCTCATTTTCTTGGGCGCGTTCTTGGGCTTGTCGTGCGCCGAGAGCGTTCGCGATGCGGCGCGAACGGCGACGCCCGCCGCGGTACGCGGCTCACTAGAAGGCTTGCACGATCCGCAAAGTCGCCAACTGCTCGCCGAATTCCTGCGCGACCCAGAGATTCGAGAAGCGAGCGCTGAGCTCGCGCGTTCGATCGCGGACGGTGCGTTAGCCGGGCTAACGGACCTGGAAGGCGACCGTAAGATGCAAGCAGCGACCGACGTGTTCGTCGACCGCTTCGGCGCCGCGGTGGCAAAGAGCCTACACTCGCAAATCGGTCCGGAGCTTTCGGCTATTGTCGTTCGCTCCGTGAACGACTCGCTGCAGGCCGCCTTCAGCCCCGACAATCAAAAGCTCGCGCGACAATTCGCGAGTGGGTTGGCTCCAGCGCCACAACGTGGCGGTGATGCCGGCAACCCTGCCGACAAGACCGATCCCCAGCGCGATACACCCGCTGAGCGGTTCGCGCGCAGCTTGGCGCGTTCGGCGGCCCTCGGCGTCCAAGACGCGGTTCATCAGTCCGTGCAGAAAGAGGACGTCGGCAACAAGCAATCCGGAGATATCCTAGCGTTCGCGGGCAAGTCCGCGGACCATGGCGTGAGGCTCTTGTGGGTGCTGGGAGTCAGCGCCGGCGTCTTTGCGCTCGTTGCGATCGGCGCAATCTTGTGGGCGCTCTCCCGCACGCGTCGCTATCGTCTCGAGAGCAGCGCGCACGAGCAGGCCGCGCTCTTGATCGCGCGCGCCATCAAGGCCGCCGAAGGCGCGCCCTGGGCCGCCGAGCTCAAGGAGCATCTGAAGCAAGCCATGCGGGACGACGAGGGTGCGGAGCACTTGCGGCGGCTCTTGCGGCGGCACTCGGACGTTCGGCTCACAGGCTCGCGTGCAGGCAGCGTGAAACCGCCACGGGCCGCCGAGTGAGCTTTTCCGAGGCCCAGCTCTTGCACTGCCTCCTACCATCATGCCGATAACACACGATATGATTGAGGCCGTGAAACCGCGAGTCGTAGTTTATCGAGTCCCGCTCTGCGCGGACTGCATTCGCGCAGAGTGCTTATTGAAGCAACGCGGGATTCACTATCAAGAAGTCGATGTCGCCGAAGACGACGATCGTCGTTACTGGCTGAGTGAGGCGACCGGTCGTCACTCCCTGCCGCAGATCTTCATCGACGGAGAGCCGATCGGCGGGTGCAGTGAGCTGCTCGCTCTCGACTCGGGTGGAAAGCTCGCTTTGATCGCGCCGGCGACTTCGCGTGCGCGCGACTCGCTGTTCTGAGTGGTGCCCGACCTCGGAGCCGCGCACGGGGCCCGTGCGAGCTGGCCGGGCCGGGCCGGGCTCGCTCGGTCAGCGTTTGATTTCGATCCAGGACCCGACGTGATCGTCGCCCGCGATGCTCCGTGCGGTCGCGATGATGGCCGCGCGCGCTGCCAGTGAGCGCACGAAACCGCTCAGCGCGACTTCACCATCGACGGTATGGATGTTCACGCCGCGAGCGGCGATACGCAGTTTCTCGTCGTGCGTGAGCGCTTCTCGCAATAGTTCGGTAATGCGAAAGTCGCGCGCTCGGCCTGGAGAAACGAGCAATAGGTCCTCGTCGCGCGTCGTCATGCGGGACCCGGCGGCTTGGGGTTCGACGGCACCCGGCACGAAATCATCGCCCCTGCGGCGCGCCGGAGCGGCGATCAGGTTGCCCGCGTTGACTCGATCAGTATCCAGGCGCGAGCTCGGTGTCGGGGCTTTCTCCGGTGGCTGCGAGTTGGGCGAAGGCAGGTTCGGCTCCGAGCTCGGGGAAGGCGCCGCGGGTGTCGGACCGGCCGGCGGCACAGGATTTTGTTCTTCGCCGTTCGTCGGAGGAGCAGCCGGCGGGCGAGTTTCACCCGAGCATGCGGCTACGCTCAAGCAGAGCGCGCATGCAACCTGTGGCATTCTGAACCACGAACGAGAGTTGTTGGTCATACGGTCCTCCAAGAGCAGGATTGCTCGGAGCGCATATGGGGAGTGGTGCAACGGACGTGCCGTTCGGATTCCTCGCGGCGGGGCGCCAACCGTGGTTACAAAAGTGCCTCTCAGTCACCAAATTGTCGCCCCTCCTCCGCGCAGTCACCTTGAAGTTCGGGCATTTTCGCTTGGCACGGTCTCTGCTCGTGCCGCCGACGCCATGAGAGATTCAAGCCCACGCATCCTGGTTGCTCACTCCGCTGGCGACCCGCAGTTGCCGGACAATTTGGCCGACTTTGTTGCTCTCGATTTGGCCGTGTCTCGTGAGTACGCGCAGCAGGCGCTCGTTGAATTGATCCGCGGCTACCGCCCTCGCGCGATTCGCGCGGAAGAGGCTTGGCGCGAGAGCAAATCAGCACCGCTCTGAGCCATTTACCGAGCCGAAGCCCGCGTCCTCCGCTCCGGTACGTTCATTGCGTACCGGTGGAGTATGGCCAGTCCCGCGGATCCGAGGTCGGACACGGCGCTCCTCGCGAACCTGGCGCAAATTGCGACGCAGGACGCGAGCGAGTTGTTGCGCGCCGAGTTCGCGCTCGCGAAAGAAGAGCTCGTGCAGGACTTGCGACGCGCGGGCAGGGCGGCAATCGGCTTGATCGTCGGCGTACTGTTGCTGGAAGTCGCGCTCGGCCTGCTCGCGCTCGCCATCCTGCTCGCCTCCGGACCGAGTCCGGGCCTGGCGTTCGTGCTCTGCGCGGCCTACGCGGCGGCCGCGATTGGAGCGGGGTTGTACGTGGCCCGCGCCCGGCCTGCGCCCCTGGCGGTCGCGAAGCAGAACGTCGCGCGGGATGTTCAGGAAATCGCGGAGGCACTCAAATGATTGAAGCGGAGGCTATCGACGCGCATGACGACCATCTTTTGCGGATCGAGCGCGCGCGACACAAGCTCACTTTCGATGTTCGTGAGCTCGAACGCGTCGGCGCTCGGTTGATCCGCACGGGCGAACGCACGCTCAAGATCGGCGTGCTCGTGATGGCGGCGCTCGGCGGCGTGCTTTTCGGGGCGTTGCTCAGCATCGCGCTACATCGCGAGGGCGGGTAGCGCCGCCCAGGCGCAGCGATTTGGTGCGGCCCTTGCCTACGTTCTCGTGTGCACGCTGGAACAAGACGGATGAGACACAGAGTGCTAATCGCCGGCATCGGCAACGTGTTTCTCGGGGACGACGGCTTTGGCGTCAAAGTTGCTCAGCGCTTCAGTGAGCAAGCTCTTCCGTTCGGCACGAGGGTCGTCGACTATGGCGTGCGCAGCATGCAGTTGGCCTCCGACCTGCTCTACCCGCCGGAGCTATTGATTCTGGTCGACGTGACTCGCAGAGGAGAGCCACCGGGAACACTGTATGTGATTGATCCGGAAAAAGAGCGCGAAGCGCTGAGGCAAGCCGAAGTCTGCGACGTGCATGGCTCGAACCTGCGCTCGATACTCGCCGCGGTTGACTGGATGGGTGGCCGCATGCCTCGGACGCGCGTCCTCGCTTGCGAGCGCGGCTACTTCAGCGAGGGGATGCACTTGAGCGCGCCGGTGCGCCGCGCGGTCCGTCCTGCCATCGACCTGATCCGTCGGCTGATCGCCCGGGAGGTCACACGTCATGAATACGCCTAGCCGCGTTTTGCGGTTCGAGCGCATCGGCCTGTCGGGACGTTTCAGTCCCTGTGGCGAGCTGTCTCACTGAGGCAGTCACGCTGAAGGGTCGAACAGCGGGGACCAGCATTTGCCAGGACAAATAACCCATTTTGCGGTTGAGCCGAGGGAACGCTCCTTGCTTGAGCGCGAACGTGCTCGCGCTGCTGATTCGCTTCGTTTTGGGAGGCGCGGTCGTCTCGCTCGTCGCGGCGTTCGCGGCTTCACTCCGTTCGAAAGCGATCGCGGGCATATTGGGAGCGGCCCCGACCATCGCGCTGGTCTCACTGGCGAGTTCGGCGCAGGTTCACAAGCGCGCGTTCGTCACGGAGCAGGGGTATTCGATGATGCTCGGCGCCGTGGCGTTGCTCGTGTATTGCGCGAGCGCCGCCGCTCTGCTCAAAGCGCCAAAAATTGCGGCGCCGCTCGCGATAGCGTTGCCTTCACTCGCGTGGCTTCTCACGGCAGGACTACTGCATGAGCTCCAGGTCATTCAGTAAGCGGACATGGCCACTCTAAATGCGCCACTGTACAGATCGGTCTTTGCTACGAGCGGCGAGCAGCTGGGAGCACGCGTTCCGTTTCATGTTCGGCGGTGGCGTCGCGCTGTGCGCCGCGCTCATCGAGCGCGCCAACGGTCCTGAGCTCAGCGGTCTGCTTTTGAGTTTTCCAGTCACTATCCCGGCTACTCTCATGCTGATCGAAGAACAAACTGGTCGAAGGCAAGCCGCAGAGGACGCGCGCGGTGCCTGCTTGGGCGGCGCTGGGCTCGCGAGTTTTGGCGCAACGGTATGGGCATTGTCGCCCGTGACGGCTCCGAGTCTCACCCTGCTGGCGGCCCTCGCCGCCTGGACCGTGACTTGCGCGCTGCTCTGGCGCTGGCGAGGACCGCTCACGTGAGGCGTAATTGTATGCCCCTCACCGTGCGCGGCGTAGCTCACCACGCCGCGGAGGATTCGACGATGGGTATGAACCCGAGCACGTATGCTCGGCAACGAACGAAGTGAGGTGCTCGATGGCTCATCTCTGGCATACGCTCTCAGTTGCAAGTGTTTTTGCGGTCACGTCCATTCATTGCGGGGGTGGCGGCACCCCTCCCGCGGAATCGCCACCTAGCTCCGGGATGAGTGACGGCGGAGTGCCGCCGGCGGAGCCGCCGAGTGCGATGGACGGCGGTGCCGCGATGACGGCGCCCGCGACGCAGCAGGTGGTCCCGGTCGCTGCAGCTGCGGCCGCGGCCGCAGAGCCCGCCAAGCCAAAGCTCACCGATGCGCAGATAGCGAAGATTACCGATGCTGCGAACAGCACGGAAATCGAGCAAGCGAATCTCGCCCTGCAAAAGAGCAAGAATCCGGACGTGAAGAAGTTTGCCGAAATGATGGTCAAACACCACAGCGAAGCCAAAAAAGAGCAGAAGAAGCTCAATCTCGACATGGCGAGCAGCGCGGTATCCGACCAGCTCGGCGGAGACGCCACGACCACGATGGCCTCGCTCAAGAAGGCAACGGCCGCGGATTTCGACCGGGCCTATATCGACGCGCAAGTCGACGGCCATCGGAAAGTCCTGAACACGCTCCAGAATGAACTGCTACCCGACGCGAACAACGCCGATCTCAAAGCCTACCTGGAGAAGATCCGGCCCACGGTCGAGAAGCACTTGAAAGCAGCCGAAGCGCTTCAGCTTTCCTTCGAGAAAAAGGCGACGGCCAACGCCGACAGCAAGTCGACCATCAAGACCCCGCCGAGCAAGTAGAAACGCAAGCGTTGCGGGTTCGTGAATCGTCGGCCCGGAACGTGCTTCTGCTAGTGCCTCGTGAGCGGAAGGCCCGAGGGTAAGCGCGACTGGTACAAGGATGCGATCATCTACGAGCTGCACGTGCGTTCGTTCTCGGACGCGAATGCGGATGGTTGCGGCGACTTCGCGGGGTTGCGACAAAAGCTCGATTATTTGGCGGACCTCGGCGTCACCGCGCTCTGGCTGTTGCCCTTCTATCCGTCGCCATTGCGCGACGGCGGCTACGACATCGCGGACTATTACGGCGTTCATCCGAGCTACGGCAGCCTCGAAGAGTTCAAGCAATTTCTGGCTGAGGCGCACGCACGTGGCCTGTACGTGATCACCGAGCTCGTGATCAATCATACCTCCAGCGACCATCCGTGGTTTCAGCGCGCGCGTACCAGCGAACCGGGTTCGCCGGCGCGTGACTTCTACGTGTGGAGCGAGCGCCCGGACCGCTACCAGGACGCGCGCATCATCTTCAAGGACTTCGAGGTCTCGAATTGGACTTGGGATCCGATCGCGCAGAGCTACTTCTGGCATCGCTTTTACAGTCACCAACCGGACTTGAACTTCGACAATCCGGCGGTCCAGACGGCCATCATGCAAGTGCTCGACTTCTGGCTGGGGCTCGGCGTCGATGGGCTGCGGCTCGACGCGGTGCCGTACTTGTTCGAGCGGGAGGGCACGAGCTCCGAGAATTTGCCGGAAACGCACGCCTTTTTGCGCGCGCTGCGCGCGCACGTCGACGCGCATTTCGAAAATCGCATGCTGCTCGCGGAGGCCAATCAGTGGCCGCTCGACGCGGCCGCCTACTTCGGCAACGGCGATGAATGCCACATGAATTTTCACTTTCCGTTGATGCCGCGGCTGTTCATGGCGCTCGACGGCGAGGACGCTTTCCCGGTGATCGATATCCTGCATCAGACGCCGATGATCCCCGAGAGCTGCCAGTGGGCGACGTTCTTGCGCAACCACGACGAGCTCACGCTGGAGATGGTCACCGACGAGGACCGCGATTACATGTACCGCGTGTACGCGCTCGATGAGCGGGCGCGCATCAACCTGGGCATTCGACGCCGGCTGTTCCCGCTGCTCCGGGAACGTCGCCGCGTGGAGCTCCTGACGGGTCTCTTGTTCACGCTGCCGGGTACGCCCGTCCTCTATTACGGGGACGAGATCGGCATGGGGGACAATATTTACCTCGGTGACCGCGACGGCGTGCGCACGCCGATGCAATGGAGCTCGCAGCGCAACGCGGGTTTCTCGGACGCGAGCCCGCAGCGCCTATTTTTGCCGCTGATCACCGAGCCCGAGTACCACTTTCAAGCGATCAACGTGGAGGTGCAGCAGCAGAACCCGAGCTCGCTGCTCTGGTGGACGAAGCAGCTGATCGCGCTCCGCAAGCTACATCCGGTCTTCGGCCGAGGCACGCTCGAGTTTCTGACGCCGGCCAACAACAAGGTGCTCGCCTTCATTCGTGCCGACGGCGCGGAAAGCGTGCTCGTCGTGGCCAACTTGTCGCGCTTCGCGCAGGCGACCGAGCTCGATCTGGCCCAATACCAGGGGCACGTGCCGATCGAGCTGCGCGGGCGCAGCCGCTTTCCGGAGATCGGCGCGGAGCCTTACCGCCTCACGCTCGGTCCGCACGATCTGCTACTGCTCGATCTTGCCTCCAACGAACGTGCCAGCATGCCGACAACGCCCCTTTCCGTGCACGGCTCCTGGCGCAACCTGACGGGGTCGACGCGCCACGAGCTGGCGAATCGACTCTACCTCTATGCTCGTGAGCACCGCTGGTATCGCAGCAAGGCTGCGACCGTCAGCGCGGTGACGATTGACGACTTCGTCCCGCTCGACGCGGGCTCGGCGTGCGGGTTGGTCTTGCTCGGTGTCGAGCATCCGAACCAGAAGCGCGAAACGTATTTGATCCCGCTCCACTTCGAGCCCGACAGCGCGGCAGCGGAACCCTCGAGCAAGCGCGCTTCGCCAATCGCGCAGCTGACGATCACGGAGCCGGCCGCGGGGGAGGTCGCCAACGGAACACTGGAAGACGCCATGCAGAGCCGGCAGTTCGGCTACGCGCTGCTCGAAGCATTTCGTAGCGGGGCTACCATCGAGAGCGGTCGCAGCGTCTTGCGCGCACAGGTTTTCGACGGGCAGGCAGCGCGCCTACGCGAGCCCCTCGAACCGCGCGTGGTTTCCTTCGAACAATCGAATTCGATGCTGCTCTTCGGCTCGTCCTTGATCTTGAAGCTCTTGCGCGTGCTCGAAGAGGGCGAGAGCGTGGAGCTCGAACTCGCGCGGTTTTTGGAAAAGACTTCTCTGCCTCGTCCGCCGCCCCGCGCCGTCGGCGCGCTCGTGCTCGAAACACGGGGTAAGTCGGTCGTGGTCGGCTTGCTTCATGAATACATCGACAATCGCGGTAGCGCTTGGACGCTCACTCTCGACACGCTGAGCAGCTGCTTCGAGCGCGCGCTGACGCTGCAGCCGTTTCCTGAAGCGATCGCGCCGCCGTCCAATCGGCTCTTCCCGCGCGCCGTACCGACGGCGATCAGCGAGCTGTGCAGCCCGTTTTTCACGCAAATGACCCTACTCGCGCAACGTACGGCGGAGCTTCACCTGGCCCTCGCGAGCTCGCGAGACGATCCGGCCTTCTGCCCCGAGCCAATCGAGCACATGCACCAGCACTCGCTCTACCAGACAGCGCACGCGTCGCTAGCGCGGCTGTGTGGCGAGCTAAGGCATCGCGTGGGCTCGTTCGAGCCTTCATTGCTCGAGCGGATAAGAGCCGTGCTGGCCGCGCAGTCCGTGATCGACGCGCGCCTGCGGCGAATCGTCGATTTGAAGATCGGCGCGACGCGCATCCGCTGTCACGGCGACTATCACCTGGGCCAAGTACTATTTACGGGTGACGATTTCGCCATCATCGATTTCGAGGGCGAACCCGGGCGGCCGCTTCGAGATCGACGCTACAAACGGAGTCCCTTTCGCGATCTGGCCTCGATGCTGCGCTCGTTCGACTACGCGGCGGAAAGCGCGCTCGGCTCCGATCGCGTACGCTCCGAGGATCGACCGCGGCTGGCGCCGTTGGCCGGTGCGCTCTCTGGTTGGCTATCGGTCGCATTCGTGCGGCAGTATCTCGAAACGGCGGGCTCGGCTTCGTTCGTTCCGCGCTCGCCCGACGAAACGCGCCTCTTGCTCGATTTCTTCGAGCTCGAAAAGGTCATCTACGAGCTCAGCTACGAGCTCAACAGCCGGCCGGATTGGCTGCACGTGCCGCTCAATGGTTTGTTGCGGATGCTCGCCGCGAACCCCGATGCGGTCTGACGCTCGCGTGCGTGCGATGTTCCTGCGATGCGCGAGCCTCGTTTTCGATCTCCGCTCCGCGCAGCTCGCCGACATGCCGTTCTGGATCGAGCCATGGATCCTGACTACCTGCGCGTCGCGACGCGAGCCAGTCTCGGATTTTGGTGAGAGTTTTCATGGGTATTTTTCTATGAAGTTCTGGCGGAAACGGCCGTGCGGCTGCTCCTACTTGGCGGAACGCAGGCGCCGGGTCGTGTTTGGTTCCGGCCTCCGTTCCACGCTGTGATCCGCTGATCCGAGGCTGAAATGCCGCGTAGCGGGGCTTTGCCCCTGCGCCCCAAGAGGCTGCTCGTCAAGGTTCAGCATGACTGATTTGGAAAGCAACGCGCGTGCCGGGTGTGTGGTGCATGTGCCGGTTCCCCCCACGCGGCCCCGCCGCAAGCGCGGCCACCGTATTTTCTAAGCCCAATTGCTTGTAACGCTTGTTACGACGGTTGGGCCCCGAGAGAGGCTCGCTCCCACTCGCTTTTCCACTCTCGTCCAACCCTGAGCCCGCGCCGGCACAACACTGGTGCACACGAGTATCGCGGGGCAGCCAACCTCACGCCCTGCCCAACCACGCCGTAGCTCTGCCTTTGCCCTCTCCGTCTTTTTCAACAGAGCAAGATACGCTTTAGTCTCGCAGCAGGACCGCTACCGGAAAATCGGCGAAGACTTCGGACAGTCTCAGCGCTTTGTCGGGTACGAGTTCAGCGCCCGTGAAAATGTTGCGATAGCGATCGTTGAGCTTCGCGCCGGTTACACGCGCGTCGCCCCACGACGCGCCAAGCGCCCAACGCTGCCGACCGCGCGCGATCCGAAACGGAAAGCGCGGGACCACGCAGACGAGCTCGTTGTGTCCGCCGCGCGCGAACGCTATCGCGCAATCGCCCGCGTCGAGACCCGTGTACGCAGCGCGAAACAAGCGCGGTTTGCTGGCGCGCAGCGCGAGCAGCTCGTGAAGAACGAACAATTTGACGTCACCGCCCGCGAATTGCGCGAGCAACTCGCGCAAAAGCTTGTCGCGATCGGTCGCGGCTTTGATGCGCGCGAGACGCCGCTTCAGATCGGCAAAATCGACCGGTCGTCGGTTGTCGGGATCAACCAGAACCTGGTGCCACAGTTCGGAGCCCTGGTAGGTGTCGGGTACGCCGGGCGAGCACATCTTGAGCACCAATTGCGCGAGCGCGATCGTCGCGGCCGGCCGATCCAGGTGTGCGCAGAGGCGCCGCAAGATGCTCACGAAGGCCGCGTCCGCCAAGCTGTCGCGCACGAAGGCGCAGACTCCACGTTCGTATTCTTCGTCCGGATTGAGCCAGGACGTGCGGAGCTTGGCTTCGCGACAAGCCTTGACCATGTAGGCTTGCAGCCGCTCACTCAGGGCCTCTGGTTGTACCCGCTCCGCGCCGAACGGAAATATGCCGATCAGCGCCTGGTAGTACAGGTATTCGTCGACGCGTGACGGAGTCACTTCGTGATCCTTCGTGACGCGGTGAACCGCCGCCGTGCGACCGAGAGCGAGCAACGTGCGCCGCCAGGTGCTCGGCATCTGCGAGAGCGCAGTGATGCGCGCGCGCGTGTCTTCGCCTCGCTTCGTATCGTGAGTCGAACTCGCGATCATGGAGGCTGGTCGAGCAATCAGTCGTCGTTCGTTGTGCTCGTGTAGCACGCTCGGGTCGAGCGCGAGCTGTCGAGGATCGCCTCCGACCTCGTTGGCCGATACGAGCGGCGCGTAGCGGTAAAAAGCAGTATCCTCCAGCGCCTTGGCCAAGACCGGAGCGGTCGTCTGTTGAAAACGCAGCGCGAAGTCACGCCCGGCGTCGCCCGCAAATTCCACGCACTTGAGCAGCGCCTCGCGCAAGAATTGGTAGACGCTGCGATCCGAGGTGGGATTGCGGCGTAGCGCGCTCAGGATCGCCTGATTGATGCAGGCCTCGTCCGCGTCGCTGTGCGTTCCGTCCGGACGAATGTAACTGCGATACACGGGGAACGCGGCCATCACTTCGGTGATCGCGGTGTGTAGACTCTGCAGAGTGAAGTCCCGATAGCGACGATCGGTCTCCGCCAGATTCTCGAGTCCGCGCGAAAGCATCGTGACCTCGCTCGCCAACAGATCGCGTAGCACCTGCCGCTTGGCGTCGAGGGCGTGCTCGTCGAAGCTCCGCAAATCACCGGTGAAGCTCCGGTACAGATGAACCAGCTGAAGCTCGGACTTCGGTTCGACGAACAAGCCGTTGAGCACGCGCGCAAATTCGTAGCCGGTCGTGCCCGAACAGCGAAAGAGCTCTGGCAGTTGCTCGCCAGGCCCGAGAATTTTCTCGACCACCACGTACGCCGACGGCGTTTTGCCGAGCGACGCGCCGCACACGCGGGCGATGCGCTCGTCGAGCTTTTGCAAATATCCTATCGGATCGAACAGGCCGTCGATGTGATCCAGACGAACACCGGTAATCTTGCCCGTTTCGAAGAGAGACAGCAGCTTTTCGTGTACGGCGTCGAATACCTCCGGACGCTCCACCCTGATCGACGCGAGCTCGTTGACGTCGAAGAAGCGCCGGTAGTTGGTGGCTTCGAGCGCGAGCCGCCAGGCGCACAGCCGATAAGCCTGATCGCGCACGAGCCCGTCCAGAAAGTCGAACGTGGCAGGCTCGCCCGGCGTCCCGGAGAGCGCCGTGAGGGCGTCATTCACCGCTTCGAAAAGCTCGCGGTCGCTGTCGAACAGCGCGGCCAGTCGCCACTTCGCGGCTTCGGCCGCACGCCGATAAACCTCGCCCGCGCGTTCGTGTGCCTTTTCGCCGTCGTCGAAGTGCGGCTCCTGCAAGGCGTCGAACTCTTGCGCGCGTTCGCGGAGTTCGCTCACCGAGCGCGCGGGCACGTGCAGTTCGCAGCGATCAGCTGCGTGAAACAGCACACGCGCGAGGGTCTTGGGCCTGAGCGGCAGCAAGCGCCCGGCTGCCTCCAGACGAATCGCGCCGCCCACGAAACGGAGCTTCAACGCGCCGCTCTCGATGCTTTTTCCGTATTGGTCCGCGAGCAGCGGGAGCAGTAGCTTGCTCGTCAAGGTCTCCTTGGGCGGCCGCCAGTCGATATCGAAGTAGTCGGCGAACTCGGAGGCGCGTCCGTGCTCGAGCACATCCTCCCAGAAGCGATTGTTTTCACTGACTCCCATGTGATTCGGTACGAAATCGACGATCAATCCGAGGCGCTCCTTGCGGACGCTCGCGAACAGTAGGCTCGCTCCCTCCTCGCCGCCGAGCTCGTCGCTGATGCGCCCGTGATCGATCACGTCGTAGCCGTGCATGCTGCCGGCCACGGCCCTCAGAATGGGTGAAACGTACACGTCCGAGATACCGAGCTCGGCGAGATACGCGCAGGCAGCCGCTGCAGCCTCGAAGCCGAAGCCTGCGTGCAGCTGCAGGCGGTACGACGATTGTGGAACCTTCATGGTTTGAAGGAGCGGTTGACGTCGAAGATGGCCGTGCACCATGCCGGCAAGCCGAAGACGCCCCTGGCCGTGTGGACACGGCCATTCGATTCTAGAAGGCGCGTAGCCTTGGGCGCAAAGCCGACGACTTCGGGCATAATCACGGCTCCGCCAGGGTTGAACAGCACCAGCCGTTCACCGGCGGTGGAGCTGCGCGTCAGCCAGAGTACCGGGCCGAGCACGCCGACCCGCAGCTGCGCGTTCGGGTCGCTCAACACCGGATCCGTCCGCCGCAGGTGCAGCGCGCGGCGATAGAGCGCGCGCATGCGAGCATGGTCGCGCTGAGTGAGCTCGCGCCAATCGAGCTTGCTTCGCTCGTAGGTGTCGAGCGCTTGCGGATCCGGAATGTCGGCTTGCGCTGCGAAGCTCGCATTCCCTCGAAATTCGGCGCGCCGACCGGCGGACACGCTGCGACCGAGCTTGCCCGCATGATTCGTGAAATACAAAAATGGCGTACTGGCAGCCCACTCTTGGCCCATAAAGAGCAGTGGCGTCGACGGCAGCGCGAGCAGGAGCAAGGACGCCGCAGCGAATTGCTCTGGACGACACAGCGCATGAAGCCGCTCGCCTTGCGCACGGTTGCCGACTTGGTCGTGGTTTTGCAGCGCGTAGATCAGCCGGTGGCGGGGGACTCGCGACGCGGGTTTGCCGCGCGGCTTGCCGGTCAGGCTAAACTCTTGACCCTCGTACAGCTGTCCGCGTTCAATCGTGCGCGCGAGCTCGTATAGATCGCCGTGGTAGGCGCTGTAATAGCCTTGCTGCTCACCAGTGAGGAGCAC
>DASXKQ010000185.1:0-16089 GCA_036496745.1 Polyangiaceae bacterium | reverse complement strand
GAGGTCTATCGGGCGCAGGATCCGCGCTAGAGTTCGGGCGCCGTCGTATGCGCGTTCGTGGCTCGGTCTGGCTATTTCTATCCTGCTTATTGAGCGCGGCTTCAGCTTTTGGCAGCAAGGCGCCACGGCGTGATCCGCCGCTATTGTTTGGGGGAGGCCCACGCGCGCCTCACGCGCCCGTTCTGATCGATCCCGAGCTGCCGACCGGCCCAGCCTTCCCCAGCGAGGTAGAGCGCCCGCCGGGGACCGCGGCGCTTTGCTCGACTCGCACCCCCGTCTGTGTACAAGAGCCGTCCACGATCCCCGAAGCGAGCGCGCGCGCCGCGCTCGCCGCGCTCGAAAGCGCCTACGAGCGCGTGGTAGGTGCGCTTCGTTTGCCCGAGCCGGCGGCGGACGGTGGGCTCGGCGGGAATGACTCGCTCGACCTGTATCTCGATCCGGCACAAACCGACGTGGTAGTCGCGCGCGATGCTCCGAGCCTCGGCCTGTTCGACAGCGCGTCCGCGTTCTGCTTGGCGCCAGCTCTGAGTGGAGCGCTGCTCGAACGCGCCGCAACCCTCTGCGTGGGTGAGGCTCTTTCGTTCAGGCTCGACGCCGGGGAATCGCCGAGCCTGCGCCGTGCCTACGCGACGGAGCTTTGGTGGTTGACTGGTGTGATCACGTCTCTCGACGTGCAAGCAGTAGACGACGTCGCGTCGCATCCCGAGCGAGCCTTGTTCGCGCGCAATGAACTGACACAAGACAACGGCGCGGCGCTGTTCTTCGATTTCCTCGAGCGAGCACGCTCCGTCGACGCGAGCGGAACACTCTCCACGACGCTGCTCGCGGTGGCCGCCAACCAAACCCGAGCGGGCAGCCTCACATGGAACAACGAGCCTGATCTGTACGACGTGCTCAGGCACGGCTTCGACGAAGACACCGTGGAAATGGCCGATTTAATCGCTGATTTCGGCACGGCTCGGGCATTCCTCGGGGACCGCGACGACGGTCTGCACCCGCCCTTCACGAGCTGGGCCGGGTCGTTTGCACGTGCGCGCTACGACTGGCTCGTGCCGTTCTCGTCACTGCCACGCCGAGTGCGTTCGTCCAGGGCGATCGACCCAACGGGCGCCGAGCTCATTTGGCTCACCATCGATCAAGTGCCGCCCGCCGATCTCGTGCTCGGCTTCCAAGCGGAGTGGGAAGCTCCCGTGGCCTTCGAGTGGCGATTGATCAGCATCGACGCGCAGGGGCGAGAGCTCGGCCGCGTGGAGCTGCCGTTTCAAGAGCAGGCGCGCAGCGCCGAAGGTCGCGTCGTCAATTTGGACGGCGTGCGCGCCGTCCTCGCGATCGGCGTCAACATGGGCGGCGTCGACGCGTCGCACCCACACGATCCGGATCTCGATCCATTCGAGCCGCACGCCTGCACCGTCTATTTCGCGAAACTCTGAAGCCGGCGACGGTCGCCCCCGCGCACAAGAATAGCCAGAACCAGTCCCGCGGACGCGCACCGCTGGCCACGCTGCAGCCACCCCGCGCTGAAACGCCGCCCTCGGCGACCCAGCGATCGACACCTATCGGCAACGTGCGACTGACCAGGACTTTGTCGTCGAACAACACCTGCAAACCGAGCTGCTCGCCGCCGGAACCGGCGGGGGCCGCGACCTGGAAGCGTTCTAGACCTGGCGCGACGCGCGTGAGCGGCTCAAGAAGCAGCGCCGATTGCGTCTCCAAGCGCAGTCGCCCTGGATCGAAGCCGTCCGCGAGTTGACCGTTGTCGTCGCGGAGCTCAAGGTAGCCTTGCACGGGCCGACTCGGATCAGGATTCGCGTACGACTGCGACAACACGAGCCACGTTTGTCGCCCGGGATCCCGCTGCACGGGCGTAGATTCCGCGTCCTGCACATCAACGGCGCCCTGTAGATCGAGCGCTCCGGGACCCACTTGCCGTTCGTCCAACGTCACGCCTTGGAGCGGGCGCGCGCCAGCCTGCAGAAGCGCGCGTGCGCCGTCCTCCGTCAGGCTCGGATCGCGCTGGAACAAGAGCGCAATTGCGCCCGCCACGATTGGCGCAGACATCGAGGTTCCGCTGGTGATGGCGTGCTTCTCGTCGACGACGAAGCAGTCGCTCGTCAGCCCCAGCGTCGCGCAGCGTCCCTGGCTTTGAAACAATACGCTC
This sequence comes from Polyangiaceae bacterium, assembly GCA_036496745.1. Classification (GTDB taxonomy): domain Bacteria; phylum Myxococcota_A; class Polyangia; order Polyangiales; family Polyangiaceae; genus PMG-095. Next base: position 13,931 of record DASXKQ010000185.1, on the reverse strand, counting down.
GCACCGCTGTTCCTGGGATCCGCCGCGGCCGCCATCGCGCCGGCGACGTAGACCCCCGGTGCAACGATGTCCGGCTTCATGACACCGAGTAGACTCGGTCCGGCGGAGCTGAAGTACGCCGTGGAATCGAGCGGCACGGGGTCGAGCGAGCCGAACTCGGGCATGGAGACCGCGTCTCCGTCCACGTCGGTCCAGCTCGTGCGATTGACGGTGGCGCCCACGGCGATTAGCGCCGCAGCTGAGGCCGGCACGTTGATGGTTCCTTGTTTCTCGCCGCGTGGGAAAAGCGCGCCGATGCCGAGCTCGAGAGCGCCGGTGCTTTCCATCCAGAGCTCCGCCGTACCGTGACCCTCCAGGCGCAACGTGAAATTTTCGTCCGCCGGCCAGCTTCCATCCAGCACGACGACTGCTCCGTTCGCGCCGAGTTCGACCGAGCTCGCGTCGCTCCCGGAAGTACCGTTGAAAATCGTGGCAGTGCAATCACCGCGCTGCGCGCTCGTCGCCTGGCCGCGTGAGATCGGCCGGATCAGCTGCCCGCTCTTGTCGTAGAGACTGACCGTTACCTCGTCTCCCGGGCTGAATTGAAGCCAGACGTAGACTCTGCCGGACACCGTCACGCCATCCCCATCCGTTACCGGCGTGATCACGGGCACGTTGCTCGAGGAGTCGCGCGCGATACTCACCTCCGTATGGATCCCGAACGGTCCTGGATTGCCGGCGGTGTTGACCTCGCTTTGGTCCCCGCCGTCGTAGAGCGCCGCGCTATTGCCGGCCGCCACGACCACTGCACGCCCTGGATGGTTCGGGCCGACGAAGTCTGCGAGGCCCTGTTCGAGGCCCGAACTGCCGTCATGGGCCCCGAAATCGCTGCCAAGGCTCAAATTGACGACCGCCGGCATGCCAAGCTCGCTCGCGCGATCGAACACGAATTTCACGGCGCGCAGGACGTCCGTGTCCTGAATCAGACCGTCGTCCGCGCGTGTCACGCGAGCCACGACGAAGGTGGCTTCGGGCGCCACACCGATGTATTTCGGCGACGCGCTACCGAGACCGTTGCCGCCCGCCAAGGAACCGACGTGGGAACCATGGCCAAAGCTATCCGTTGGGATCTGGCTCGCGTCGCCTGCCGCTAGCAACGAATCGATGTCGGTTGCGGAATACACCGCGCAATCGATGTCACCCCCGCAGCCGTACGCTTGCTCGAGCGTCGGCTGTAGTCCTTGCGCGGACTTCGAAAAATCCAGCAACCATTGCACGCGCGTGCCCCCGGCGGCGGTTTGGAAATCCGGGTGCGTGAGGTCGAGTCCGGTATCGACGATGCCGAGCACGACTCCTTGCCCGCTCAAACCGAACTCCGAACGCACGGCGGAGCCGTGAATCCAGCCGTCGACCTTGTCGAGCAGCACGTGCCTGGGTGGGGCCCAATCGAAGCTCCAGCTCGGTTGCGCGGTGAACAGCGCGAGCGCTTGCTCCGGCGTGAACTCGCCGACGCTCACGTTGCCGAGTGAGACGAGCCCAGGCGCGCTTGGCGCCGCACCGCCCGCCGCGCGCACGACAAGCGGAATACGCCCCGCTCGCCCCGAGTGAAAGCTGTCCGGCAGAAGTACCTGGGCCGACAGCGGTGCTCGGCCGTCCCCCTGCATACCTTGCACGAGACGCGCGAGATCGATCTGGGCGGCGCCGTGCCGAGTGAGCAAGAGCAGCGCGACGCCCCCTGCAACGGAGACTGCTCGACGCAGTAAATCGACGGGCCCGCGCATGATCACTAGACCGGTGGCACGAGATGTTTCTTGCGCGGGGACAACTCCCGCGCGTTCGCGTACAGGTCAAAGCGGCGCGCGAGTTCGCGGCGCAACTCTCGATACGGAACTATCGCGTCGATTACGAGCTCAGCGGCGAGCTTCTCCAGATTGACGTCTTGGCGATATTCGTCGCGCAGCTTCGCGACGAACGCATCTCGCTCGGCTCCCTCCGGAACCTCTTGGATCTTGTTGTAGTAGACCGCATTCACGGCGGCTTGCGGCCCCATCACGGCGATCGACGCACTCGGCAGAGCGAGGCACGCGTCCGGCTCGAATGCGGGTCCGCACATCGCGTACAGCCCGGCTCCATAGGCCTTGCGCACGATCACGCTGATCTTCGGCACCGTGGCTTCGCTCACCGCCGCGATCATCTTGGCGCCTGCACGAATGATCCCTTGTCGCTCCACCTTGGTGCCGATCATGAAGCCGGGCACGTCCGCGAGGTACAGCAAGGGCAGATTGAACGCATCGCACAACCAAATGAAACGCGCCGCCTTGTCCGCACTGTCCACGAACAAGATGCCACCCAAATGTTTGGGCTGATTGGCTATCACTCCGACGGCGCGACCCTCGATGCGTGCGAACCCGGTGAGAATTTCTTTGGCGAAACGCGCCTTGATCTCCAGGAAGCTGCCCTCGTCGATCACGGCGTCGATTACCTGGCGCATGTCGAACGCCTTGTTCTCGTCCCGCACGATCACTTGCTCGAGCGGCTTCGCGCTCGAGATCGGCTCGCGCGCTTGGGTGCCCTGCGGCGACTGGCCGCAATGATCGGGCATGAAAGCCAGATACCTCTGAGCAAACGCGATCGCGGCTGCTTCATCGGCGACCAGCACGTCCCCGCAACCGGAAACGCTGGTGTGCATCTTGGCGCCGCCCATTTCCTCGAGCGTCACTTTCTCGCCAATGACGGCTTCCGCCATGCGCGGCGAACCGAGGTACATGCTGGCGTTGCCGTCGACCATCACGACGACGTCGCAAAAGGCCGGAATGTAAGCACCGCCCGCCGCAGATGGCCCGAACAACAGACAGAGCTGCGGAATCAACCCGCTCAGCGCGACTTGATTGTAGAAGATGCGCCCGGCGCCCCGCCGCCCCGGAAACATTTCGACCTGGTCCGTGATGCGCGCGCCTGCGGAATCCACGAGGTACAGCAGCGGGCAGCGGAGGGCCTGGGCGCGCTCTTGAATGCGCAGGATCTTCTCGACCGTCAGCTTCCCCCACGATCCGGCCTTCACGGTGGAATCGTTGGCCATCACCGCGACACGTCGGCCGGCCATTTTTCCCAAGCCGGTAATCACGCCGTCTGCTGGCAGATCATCGGCCGTGCCGTTGGCGAGCAACGCGTCTTCCACGAAGGAGGCCTCGTCGAGCAGGCGCGCGATGCGCTCACGAGCGAAGAGCTTCTTCTGCTCTGCGTTCTTCAGATGGTACCGTGGCGCTCCACCGGTCAGCGCGCGCTTTTGCAGACGCTCGAGCTCGTGGTCATCCATTGGCTTCAGCGTATCGCATGATTGAAGGCCAGGGCTCAGGACTCCTGAACGAGCTTTTTTACCAGGGCTTCGATGCGCGCCAAAGCCGGCGTCGAATAGCCAACCATCAGATCGCGCACCTGCCCGTGCTTGTCGACTACGAATAGGGTCGGCAGCGCGTTCGCACCATATGCGCGACTGGTCGCGCCGCTAGCGTCGGCGAACAGCGGATAGTCGATGCCGAGCTCGAGACCCGAGCTCGTCACCACCTGCACCGGTTCGGCCGCGATGCCAAGCACTGCGACACCCTCAGCCTGATATCGCTCGTGCCAGGTTTCGAGGACCGGGCTGAGCAAGCGGCAGGGCGGGCACCAGGAAGCCCAGAACTCGATCAACACCACCTTGCCTCGCAACGGGCCGAGAGTCGGAGCGAGGTTGCCCTGCGCGGCTTGCAGCGCATCGAACGCCGGCGCCGCGGTCCCCAAATACTGCATCCGCAACATCCCGTCGGGATCTGGGAAAGTGCTCAGCGTAACAGCCACGAGCCGCGTTGAATCGCCGCGAGTGAAGGCGACGCTCACGCGGTCCCCGGGCGCGTGAGCGCCAATCAAACCGACGACGTCCTCGGGTTTGCTGACCGTCGCCCCGTCGATGCTCAAAATCACATCACCGTGGAGGATGCCCGAACCCGCGCCGGGGGATCCTCGGATTACTTCGCGCACGAGCACGCCCGCTTCGTTCGCACCCCGCTTCGTGAGTGCGACCCCCAACCATGCCCTATTGGGCTCAGAAGTCGCGCTCGTGCTCTGCTCTTTCGGAGGCGCTTCGCTCGCATCGCGCGAAGGATCCGCGGCTGTCGCGGGAACTTGCACTGCGCGCGCGGTCGGAGCGGCAGGCACCGGCGCGGACGCAGACTCCGGCACGGGAGCCGCTCGACTTCGCGGCGCCGTGACGCACCCTGTGAGCGCGAGCTGTATGGCGATCACGAATCTCGATACGCCAAGCCCGCTCATTGCTCCGTGGTACCATGCGCCGCGTCGCTCGGCAGCCGTGATGAGAGTCCGATCCCTTCCACCCGTGTGCTGCGCACTCCTACTTGCCTGCGCGCACGCGCCTGATGGCCCCTTGCCCGGTGCCTCAGACGCTTGGCAACAGATCGCGGCCCCGAAGCGCGCCCCAAAGCTCGAGTTGCACCTCTGGTCCGGGTACGCCGAGCTCGCGGCTTGGCCCGCGCTCAATGCATTGCCGTTCGCGTCCAAAGGACATCCGCCCGGACTCGACGTCGATGTCTTCGTGAGCGCGAGCAGCAGTGGCGCCTATCAGACCCTGGTCACCGATAGCGTCCTGCTGCGCGGAACCATCATTGCCGAGCTCTCACACGACCACGCCGCACCGAGCGCGCGCGGGTACGTCATGCAAAAGGGCTCCGACGATCTGTGGAGCTACGCGGAGCTCGACGGTCGGGGAATGGTGCTCGCCGAAGGTGCCCTCGCGGCCTGCGAGGGTTGCCACGCGCTCGCCCCCTCCGACCACGTTTTCGGGCTTCCACGCGCCCCATGACGACCATCTCGGAATGCGCAGCCGCCTGGCCGCGTTCATGCTCACGACGCAGCCGCCGTCCCCAAATATGCAAAAGCCCGATAGGGCGTCCCCCGTCGGGTCTTGCAGTCAAATCTTTTGGGACGGAAAAAAGAAACTAAGGAAGCTGAAAGAAAGCGCCAAGCAGAAGCTCAGAAGAAAAGCTGAAGCTGAAGCGACCCATCCCGGCTGCACCCAGGAAAGTCGCTCCGAATAAGCAGCTTCCGTGCCACGCACGTACTCGGCGCATAAAATCGCTGTAGTTTCAGCAGTTTAATCCGGTGCTGGCACTCTAGAGTCTCCCGCATCCAGCCGCTCGCCTGGTTTTCGTGTCGTGGTGCTCGAGGCGCTCTGAAAACTTTTCAAAGTGCGCCGGGACCCTTGCCAGCATGTGCTCGTTTTCCGAAAATTCGAGCAGGTCTCCGTGCTATGCACTCGCCCGCTCTGCACCCGTAGCTCAGCTGGATAGAGCATCGGTCTACGGAACCGAGGGTCGGAAGTTCGAATCTTCCCGGGTGCGCCAGGGGGCAAAAACCAGTGGGGATTGGCTCTTTTCACTGCTCAGGGGCTCTTCTCACTTCGCAGTCGGTGCGAAGCGATTTTTTTTAGGTACCGGAGTTTAGGAGCCGGAGCCGACGCATCGCAGACGAACTCATTGCGCACGCGAGACTCGGCATGAGTCAACGCCACCTTGGAGCGCGACCTTCACGGCGGAACTGAAGCTTTCAGTTGTCGCAGGAGGCGCTCCTCGAGGGCGGTCGCCTCGATCCCTAACGCTGCCGCCGCCGCCAGTAGCAGCGCGTGTTCGCGAGGATCAAGGTCGCCGTCAACGACTGCCGCATCGACGAGCAAAGCTAGTACACGCGCCCGGGAATCGGGCTCGAGGGTGCGGAGCACAGCGGTCGCCGTCCCGAGGTTGCGAAGGCTGAGCGGGGCGTCGGGCTCGGGGAGCTTCCAGCGAGTGGCCGCTCGCCGCACGAACTCGCGCTCCTCGGGCCGAATGACGTCGTCTGCGGCGACGACCGCCTCCAGCAATGCCGATACCTTGGCTCGCATCTCGTCGTTCACGCGGGCCCGAGGATACTCAAATCCTGCCGCCTTTGGCGGTCTATCGCCTGCGCGGTGGGCCAACAAGAGTTGGTGAGCGTCAGCTGCACGGGGCTAGACGCCAAAACAAAAAACGCCCACCCAGTTTCCCGAGCGGGCGTTCCTCGTCAGTGTCGACTAGCGCTCACGGAACACAGGTGGGCCAGGCCGTCGAACTCGCGCACGACCACTTGCCGCCGGAGGCTCCCTGGACACACACGCACGACCCTGCCTTGGCAGCCATCGACGAGTCCATGTAGGTGCCGCTGCACGGCATGCAGGCGTCCGCGGTGCAAGCCGCACTCGCCACGGGAACGTTCACCGTGTCGCACATGATACCAGCCGATAGACTGTAGCAGGACCAATCAATGGAGGTGTCTGAGCAAGTGAACTCACACGTCTTGCCTTCGACGATCAGGCCGCCCTGGCAGGTCTCCGATTTCCAGCCGTAGCTTTGTGGACCGCAGGTCTTCTTGCAGGCCGTGCCCTCGTCCGTACAAGTCGCGCCCTTGGCTTCCGTAGTGCAAGCGGGGAGCGATGCAATCGGTCCCGCGCCGGTGCCGCCCGCGCTGGTGCCCGCGGTGCCGGTGCCCGCGGTGCCGGTGCCCGCGGTGCCGGTACCCGCCGTGCCCGTGCCACCAGTACCGGTGTTTCCTGCGCCCGCCGAATTACCAGTTCCAGCCGCAGCCGGCGTGGCGTCCGAGGAGCTTGAACAGGCCTGCGCAGCAAACGCCAGCGCGAGCGCGAAAATGGTTCCTGATACCGTGAGATACGACTGTTTCATAAGAGAGCTCTCCCTGGGGGTTACCCGGCGTGGCGGGGATCGGGCTGATCTGCTTTTTCCAACCGACCGCCCCAGAATGCTGGTGGGGGGTTAAATCGATCACTTTGAGCCGAAATGCCTCGGCGCTCGCCTTGAACACCCGTTCCGGGCCCTGGGAGGTCGCCCGCGTAACTCACGGAACCAGCTAGACTGCCCACTGTGCGGCTTCTGCGTTTCGGCGTCTTGTGCGCGACGGGACTGGTCAGCGTCGGCTGCGCGAGGACACCCCAACCTGCTGCTCCCGCTCCGGCTTCGGCCGCTCAGCAGTCGGGCACCGCACCGCGTTCCCTCACGCCGGCGGATATTGCAGCTCGTTCGACGCCGGCCATCGTGACCGTCCGAGCCGGCGACGGACTCGGCACCGGCTTCATCGTTCGCGAGGATGGCTGGGTTGTTACGAACTTCCATGTCGTCCGAGGCGGTGGCGCGATCGTGGTGACACTCGCTGATGGCCGCGAGTTTCCGGCCGCGGAGATCGTCGCGGCAAGCCGCAGTCGCGACTTGGTGGTGCTGCGCATCGAAGCGCACAAGCTGCCCGTGATCCCACTCGGGGACAGCACCGCGGTGCGGCCAGGGGACACCGTCCTTGCGATCGGTCACCCGCTCGGTTTGGAAGATACCGTCTCGGACGGTTTGATCAGCGCCGTGCGGCACGTACACGCGGACTTCGACGTACTGCAGATTTCAGCACCGATTGCTCCAGGCTCTTCAGGAGGCCCGATTTTCAACGCTCAAGGCCAAGTCATTGGGGTCGTCACCGCCTTCCTCAAGAGCGGGCAAAATCTCAATTTCGGTGTGCCGTCCAAGTACGTCGCAGACCTCATGGAACATCCAGAGCCTATCTCCATGCAGCTCTTCGAAGCGGCGCTCAACGCGATCGAACGTGAAGGCACGGCGTCGGTGGAGCGCCACGTACCCCATCACCCCGACGCACTCCTAAAGGGCTGTACACTGCCCGCGAAGCTTCTGATCGCCAAGAGCTTGAGCGAGGCGATCGAGCTGGGGGCTCCTCTTTACAACGATGGCAAAGTGGCCGCCTGCTATCACATCTACGACGGTGCTGCGGCCGACCTCGGGCGCCGCTTGCCGGCCACTTGCCAGGGCCCAAGACGCGCACTCGCCGAAGGCCAGCAGCGAGCAGCAAAACTGAGCGACCCGAGCTCTCAAGCTTGGGCCATGCGCGATGCGTTCGACGGCCTGCTCGAACTCCTCACGCGCGGCGCCCGCTGATTTTCAAGCGCGCTGCAGTGCGCCGTCACCCTGCCACGGCTTGTCTTCGGCGTGGAAGGTCAACACGGTGCCCACAAATTGAGCTGTAAAGTGACGCGCTACGCCATCAGGGTCGTAGACTACGACTTCGATCGCGTCGCCCTGCGCGCTCAGCACGCTGTAGCGACCCGAAAGGTTGACTCCAGGTCCCGTCGCTGTGAATTGACCTGAGCCGAAAGTCACCGTGAGATTCCCAAGCTCTGAGGCAAGCACGGCTTGAAGCGGCAGGTCGAGCGCAACCTCCGGGGCGAATCGCCGCAGACGCCACGTTCCGCTAAGCCGTTGATCGGCGACCACCACGGGGCTCGCCGCCTGGCGGCTCGAAGAAGCGCAGGCAGTCGACCCGAGCACACCGAGCGCCAGAGCTATGAGCACGAACGCTCGAGAGACTCGCGGAATGCGCACAGACCGACCATAAGTCTCAGCCCATCGCGGCGCAAACGGACGAACACCCTCAGGCTTGCTCAGCACTGATTTCGAACGCCAAACGCAGCGTGAGAAGTGCCGCACAGTCACAGCGCTGAGTCACCTATGACACGCCGGTCAGGGCGGACGGCTCAGGGCATATGTCGATCAATACAAATCCAGCCACTTTACAAAGTGGCACGCCAGCTGCACATACCAAATCGAGAGAACGACGATGGCCAACGCTTTTCGAATGCTGCTCTGGGCCACGGTGCTAATCGCGCCGGGTGGAGTCTTGCTGGTGCCGGTCTTGGCCGCCCACGAGCTCAAGCGGCGCAAGCTGAGCGCCGCGGTTGCTCAGTAGCTATCCGTTTTCCTCCGTGGCAGGTGGGAGCGGATGTCCACTGTCACTGAAAGGGTTCGCGAAGACGAAGCCTGGATGAGCGAAGCGCTCGTCGAGGCCGATGCAGCCGCGCTGCATGGGGATGTGCCGATCGGGTGCGTGGTGGTCGATTCCGCAGGGCAGCTGCTGGCGCGGGAACACAACCGCCGTGAGCAGCTCGGAGACCCGACCGCTCACGCCGAGATCCTCGCCCTGCGAACAGCCGCGGCAGGACGGGGCCATTGGCGTTTGGATGACGCCACGCTGTTCGTCACGCTCGAGCCCTGTCCGATGTGTGCCGGCGCGCTGATCAACGCGCGAATCGCGCGCGTCGTCTACGCCGCGAGCGATCCCAAAGCGGGAGCCGTGCGCACGCTCTTTCAAATTGGCACGGACGCGCGACTCAATCACCGTTTCGAGATCACAGCGGATATTCTGTCCGGGCCGAGCGTACAACGTTTGCGCGCGTTCTTTGGCAAGCTTCGCGCGGCTGGTGAGCGCTGACGGTCAGGGTGCGTCTGGCGGAGCTTGCGGCTCGTCACCTGGCCCTTCGCTCATTGTATCCGTTCCCCCGTCACCGACGCTGGTGGCCCCGGAGTCGGCAACTCGAAACGCGATTTGCTCATGCAAACCATTCTCAAGCTGCTCTGGCGTGATGCGCTTGATCTTCTTGGCAATCAGCATCAGCCGCTGCAGATATTTGGCCCATGCGTCACCGAGTCGCCCATCTGATCGAAAATATTGGTGATCGGGATTCGGCAGAATCGACGCGATGTACAAGGACTGTCCGAGCGACAGATCGCGCGGCTTCTTGGCGAAGTAGTAGTCGGCGGCAGGACCGATGCCATAGATACCTGGGCCGTATTCGATCACGTTCAGATAGAGTTCCATCAGCGCGCGCTTGTCGAGCTCTTGCTCGAGCAACAACGTTAGGGCCGCTTCTTGCACTTTCCGCCCGAGTGTCTTGCCGCTATCCAGGTAAAGATTCTTCGCGAGCTGCATGCTGACGGTACTGGCGCCTCTTGCGAAGCGTCCCGCTATCAAATCATCGCGAACCGCAGTGGCAATCGCTTCATAGTCGAAGCCGCGGTGGCGCAGGAATCGGCCGTCCTCGCACACCAGGACCGCCGTCTCCATGAACGGCGAAATATCCTCGTAGGGCACCCAATTGGGCGAACCAGGACCGCTCTCGACGTGCATCGGCAAGCGATCCGCTCCTTTGACCTCGCGTTGAAAAATCGTGGCGAAACGACGCGGCGAGATCTCCGCGGAAATCCGATCGATCCTGCAGTCGTTCGTCACGTCCAGACTGACGCGCGTCGACAGAGGATGCAGACTGTCGTACTCGACCGAACCAGTCGCGGCCAGCGTGCCCGTCATGTGCAGCGGTGCAATCAACGGCGCAAGTCCGTTTGGAATCGCGTCGAGTATCGCCTGACACGAAGCCAGCGGCAGCGCCGCGCGTAGGGTTCCAGCAAGTGTGGTGCCCCGACGCGCAAGCGACCCGGTAGCCTGTACGTGCACTTCACCGATCGAAAAATCGCCATCGTCGACCTTGAGCTCGCTACCATCCAGAGCCAGCGCGCCGCGCCCGCGAAACGCCACTCGGATGCCCGAGATCGGACCAGGCGCCAGCTCGTGTCGCACCAGCGATAGCTCGTGCGCCAACGCGCTGCCGGAAAATGACAGGCGCGCGCCGTCTTCGGACAAACCGGCGTCGCCACTCACCTCCAGCCGAGCTCGCTTGACGCCGAAGAGCCCGAAATCGCCATCTTTGACCCCGAGGCTCGCGAGCGTCACTGGACCACCGCGGACCTCGACGTGGGCTTCTCCGTCGGCAAGCGGCAGTGTCGCGTGAACCTCGAGTCGAGTGCCGTCCAGCTCGGCGGGAGGTGAAAGGGCGGCGCTCAGAGTTTCGTCGTCACGAATCAGAGTCAGCTCACTCGGTCCGAGGTTCAAGACTTCTCCCGCACGGTGAATGTGCAATGAGACGTCGTGAAACGACAACTCGCGTCGTAGGGGTAGCGCACGTCTTACGACATCGCCCACCACACGAAGTGCGGCGCGCAGCTCGGCGCCACGTGTGGAGTCTATCTGGACTCGCGCATTCGTGCTCGGCTGCCCGCCCATAGCAACATCAGCGTCAAGACCCTCGGCCCCAAGCGTTTGAAGCGACCGATCAGGCGCACGCACCATTCGTCCGTGAAAACCGCGCAGGTCGAGCTTGAGCCCGAGACGCTCCAGATGGGCCAAATCGAACGCGAAGTCTTCGTGGGAGCCCCGGCGCGCGTAGCTCAATCCCCAGACGCGCTCGCAGGCCCCGTCCGCGGTCGCTCGCTCCCAAACCACGTCCACGCCCTCAGCCTGGACATCGATGTTCGCCTGCCTGGGCGCGCTCGCGTGCGGCCCGTTCGAGAATGCGCGCCATTGCTCGCTCAGGGTTTCTGGCGAGCCGTTCAGCGATACTCGAGCCCCGTACAGCGCCACCTCGCGAACGGACAGGTCCCAAGCCAGGCGTACGTTCATCGCATCGACGCGCGCCGCCACGCTCGGAAGTTTCGCCGTGTGGAGCTCGACGCCCATCAGCCACACTCCACGCCACGCAGGGCGCACGGTCCGAAATCGAATATCTACTCCTCTGCTCTCCGCAACCGAGGCCAAATGAGCTCGCACGAGTGGCCCAAACGCGGCCGCCACTCCGACGACGATGAATGCCGCCGCGCAACTCACACGGGCCAACACCTTCTTATGCTGCCGGATGCTCTCGAGAGCACGGGTAAGTCCGCTAGGTGCGCGCATCACACCGCGCGAATGTCCCTGAAGTACGCGGAGATCTCAACCGGATCGCGCGCATTCGGCTCGAACGCGTCGCCGGCGAGACGCGCGAGCGAGGTGTCTTGCCAGCGCCTCGATGGAAGCCATCCGCCGTCCGGTCCTCCCCTCCGCCCACGCTGGATCGCGCTCGAGGTTCAGCAGGCTCACATAGTCGTCGAGCTCTCCAACGCAGCGACCCACCGAACGAATGGCTGCCTCCCGCAGATCCAGGAGCGGCGGGACCGGAACGCCGCGCGTGCGTAGCAATCGCGCAGCGTAAAAGCCCCAGCCTGCAAGCAGATCATTCGGTCGCAAGAATCGCTCCCAGCGTTCGCAAAAAGCCGCGACCGTCTCACCGTTTCTCACGCGCTCCGGAACGAGATCCGTGTGCCTAAAAAGAGAAGGCGCAAACGCACCGGTCGGCGCGATATACGCTTCGAAGCGCTCACCAGTCGCGACGCGGGTGGCCAGCCAATGCACGACCTCAGGCTCCGGTGCGCCGGCAGTCCCATATGGCCAAGCGTTCGCTTCCCCATAGCCGAGCAAAACATCCTGAGCTCTGGTTTTCAGTATCGGCAAGACGGGCTGCTCCGCGTAGCGGTTGCTCACGCGATGCCGAGGACGCGAACCTGAGCGAATGAATTCGAGTTGGCGCTCCACCATCTGCTCGAACGGCGCGAGCAGCCCCTGCACGTCGCTGTCTCCACCTTCGAGCACAGCGAGCGCACACGCTAGAGCTTCGATCGTCGATAGGCAGTGCAGTGCAGGCTCACGCCGAATGCGATATCGGCTTGCGCGCCCAGGATTCAATGAATAGTGAGGCAACTGTCGAAGGGCGCGATTGCTCTTGTAGATCTTTTCTGCTTGCCACCACGTGCCATCGAGGACGACCAAGGTGACCGGGCCAACAGGTGGGTCGGCTTCCAGATCGCGCGATTCCGCACTCGGAAACAGCAGAATCGGTGGGCGCGCGGCGTCGCGTGACAGCTCGGCGCGCAAACTCCCATCTGAAAACGTGACGCCCACGTGCATCTCCGAGTTCGGTAGGCACAACGCGGCAATGCGCGCAGTGTTGATCGGAACATCGCGCTCCCGTGGATGCTGCAAAATCACCACCCGCGTTTGCGTCGCGATCGGCTTGACGGCAGCGCAATAGCAGACGGACTCCGGCCGCCGACATCGTCGGCAAACCGCACGTCCGCCGGCCAGCGATGCGCCCGCAGCATTGCGGGTTGCGGGCATCGCCAGTGGGGAGGTCATCGACCGTCGAGAATCGCTCGGAGCCACACGCTCGTGCAACAGCGGGCGTAAAGTCGCGAAAAAAAAGCTCCGACCGTTTCCGATCGGAGCCTTTCCGAATTAGCCCGGCAGCTTCCTACTCTCCCACACGGTTGCCCGTGCAGTACCATCGGCTCCAAAGAGCTTGACTACCGAGTTCGAGATGGGATCGGGTATTGCCTCTTCGATATAGCCACCGGAAATGTTTGGGCGTCCTGCGCCAGCGTTTTGGTGCTGAATTGCGCTGCGGCGACTCTCAATCGCCTCTTCGTTAAGACTGCTCGTATCGAGCAATCTCGCCCGGACTTCGGGCACCAACTACAATGTTTGCCTTAGAGAATAAGGTCAAGCCGCACGGCCTATTAGTACCGGTTAGCTCCGCGCATTGCTGCGCTTCCACACCCGGCCTATTAACCTCGTAGTCTACGAGGGGCCTTTAGTGCCTTGCGGCAGGGATACCTAGTCTTGAGGCCAGCTTCCCGCTTATATGCTTTCAGCGGTTATCTGTTCCGAACATGGCTACCCGGCTATGCCACTGGCGTGACAACCGGAACACCAGAGGTTCGTCCACCCAGGTCCTCTCGTACTATGGGTAGCTCCTCTCAAGTATCCTGCGCCCACGGCAGATAGGGACCAAACTGTCTCACGACGTTTTAAACCCAGCTCGCGTACCGCTTTAATTGGCGAACAGCCAAACCCTTGGGACCTGCTCCAGCCCCAGGATGCGATGAGCCGACATCGAGGTGCCAAACCGCGCCGCCGATGTGAACTCTCAGGCGCGATCAGCCTGTTATCCCCAGAGTACCTTTTATCCGATGAGCGATGGCCCTTCCACTCGGGACCACCGGATCACTAACACCTGCTTTCGCAACTGCTCGACCTGTCAGTCTCACAGTAAAGCTCCCTTATGCGTTTGCACTCTCCGGCTGGTTTCCAATCAGCCTGAGGGAACCTTCGCACGCCTCCGTTACAATTTAGGAGGCGACCGCCCCAGTCAAACTGCCCACCAGGCAGTGTCCCTC
>DASXKQ010000184.1:0-8800 GCA_036496745.1 Polyangiaceae bacterium | reverse complement strand
GCCGACGCAAGCGAGACACCGGACGAGCGGGTACAACGACAGCCGCACTTTGCGCGAGTGGGGATTTGGGATCTAGCGACGCACACGGCGCTCTTACGCATGAAAGCCGAAGCGCACGGTGAATTCGTCCCCGTGGGTGATCGGGTGGTGAAAAACGCCGTCACGCTTGCCGCCGAGCAGCGGCAGACCAACAGCTGCGCGCTCGCGCTCAGCGTACGCGAGGCCCTCGACCACGCTCACAACACGCCGTAGCGGGGCTAGTTCAGTAGTCGCGGTGCGGGGGCGCCGTCCGCGTCCAAGCCGCGCATGCGGAACGAGATCTTGCCGTCGGCGGCGTCCACCGTCACGTGCCCACCGTGCTCGAGTTCGCCGAACAAGAGTTCGTCGCCCAGTGGACGCTTGACCTCGTCTTGGATCAGACGAGCGAGCGGGCGGGCGCCGTTGGACTTGTCATAGCCCTTCTCGGCCAAATACGAGCGAGCCGCTTCGGTGAGTTCAATGGTGACGCTGCGTTCCGAGAGTTGCTCGCTGAGCTCCTTCACGAACTTGTCCACGACTCGATTCATCACCGCCGGCGACAGCGCGTCGAACGAGATGCGTGCGTCCAGGCGGTTGCGAAATTCGGGGCTGAAGGTGTTGCGCAAGGCTATTGAATCGTTGCTCGAGTCGTCGCGCTGCCCAAAGCCGACCAAGCCGCGCGCGAGATCTTGCGCGCCGACGTTGCTCGTCATGATCAAGACGACGTGACGAAAGTCGGCCTTTTTCCCGTTGTTATCGGTGAGCGTACCGTGGTCCATGATCTGGAGCAGTACGTTGAACACGTCGGGATGTGCTTTTTCGATCTCGTCCAATAGCAGCACGGCGTGCGGCGTCTTGGCCACGGCCTCGGTCAAGAGCCCGCCGCGGTCGTAGCCGACGTAGCCGGGTGGGGCGCCAATCAGACGCGAGACCGTGTGCCGCTCCATGTACTCGCTCATGTCGAAGCGAATCAGTTCGATGCCCATCGTCTTGGCGAGCTGGCGAGCTGCTTCCGTCTTGCCGACGCCGGTCGGGCCGGTGAATAGATACGAGCCGATTGGCTTCTCCTTCGGTCGAAGGCCAGCGCGAGACAGTTTGATCGCCGTAGCCAGTTCCTTGAGTGCTCTGTTCTGACCGAAGACCACCTTCTCCAGGTCGGCTTCGAGATTCTTGAGCGCGCTCTTATCGTCGGCACTCACTTGGCGAGGCGGAATCTGAGCCATGCGCGCCACGACCGCTTCGATCCGCTCTACGTCGACGACGGCACCGTCGCCGGCTTCGAGCTTGGCGTCCGCGCCACCCTCGTCGAGCAAGTCGATGGCTTTATCGGGCATTTTCTTGTCGCGCAAATGACGATCCGCGAGAGTGGCGGCGGCCTCGATGGCTTCCTCGGTGTAGCGCACGACGTGGAATTCCTCGTAGCGCGGGCGAAGGCCGCGCAGGATTTCGATCGTCTCCGCCAAGCTAGGCTCGAGCACGTCGATCTTCTGGAAGCGACGGGCGAGCGCGCGATCACGTTCGAAGTGCGAGCGAAACTCCTCGAAGGTAGTGGCGCCGATCGCACGAAGCTTGCCGTTCGAGAGGGACGGCTTGAGCATATTCGCCGCGTCCAGCGTGCCTCCGCCGACCGAACCCGCGCCGACCACCGTGTGAATCTCATCCACGAACAAGACTGCGCCTGGCAAGCTCTCGAGTTGCTTCAGCACCGCTTTGACGCGATTCTCGAAGTCTCCGCGGAAGCGCGTGCCGGCAACGAGCGCACCCATGTCGAGCGCATAGATGACGACGTTTTGCAGCGGTTTGGGTACTTCACCCGCGACGATCTTGGCGGCGAGGCCTTCGACGATCGCGGTCTTACCCACGCCGGAGTCGCCTACAAACAAGGGGTTGTTCTTGCGACGGCGACTCAACACCTGAATCGCTCTGCGAAGTTCCTTCTCGCGTCCGACGAGTGGCTCGACTCCGCCGTTCTTGGCTTGTTCGTTCAGATTGATCGTGAACTTGCCGAGCGGGTCTGCGACCGGCTGATCGCCGTCCTCGTCGCCCTCCGCCGCGTTGCCCGGCGCGAGTGCATCTTGATCCTCGCCGTCCTTGGCCACGCCATGCGAGACGAAATTGATCACGTCATAGCGAGTGATGCCGGCCTCTGCGAGCGCGGCGACGGCAGGCGAGTCGACCTCACTGAAGATGGCGATCAGGACGTTGTAGCCCTTGAGCTCCTCTTTACCGCTCTGTTGCACGTGAAAGGCGGCCCGCTGCAAAACTCGTTGAAAGCCGCGCGAAGCGCTCAACTCGAGCTCGTCTTGTTCGGGGACGCGCGCGAGTTCTTCGGTCAAGAAGCGTTCGAGCAACCTCTTGAGCTTCGGTAGGTCCCCGCCGGCTTTGGTCAGAACGTCGGCGGTCTCTGGATCGGCGAGCAGCGCAAACAGCAGGTGCTCCACGGTCATTACGTCGTGACGGCGGCGGACGGCCTCGCTCTGGGCAAACGAGCACGCGGTTTCGACCTCGGCGCTGACTTTCACTCGGGACCTCCAAAGCCTTCGACCTCGGCAGTGCACTTGAGCGGATGGCCGTGTTCTTTCGCGTAGGCCATCACTTGGCTGACCTTCGTCTCCGCTACATCGCGCGAGTAGGTTCCGGCGATTCCGAAACCCTTTTGATGGACGTGCAGCATGACGCGCGTCGCCGCAGTCTCGTCGAGATAAAAGAACTTCATCAGCACGTGCACGACGAACTCCATCGTCGTGTAGTCGTCGTTGTGGAACACGACGACGTACTTCTTGGGCTGCTTGGTTTTCGGTCGCTCAGCGACCGCCAGGCCCTCTTTCTGCTCGGGATTGTTTCGCTCGTTCGGCGCCATTCAGACAACCCGCTAAATCTGAGCACGACCACCCCAAATGTCGAGGGCCGGCTAGCGCGTGACCCGAAACGACGGGGATCGCGCGACACGTGGGCACACGCCACTGCTCAAAATCCGCAGACGCCCCGCCCCGGGCGCGCAGGATCCGGCGATTCAGGTGGCGGTCTTCGGCGACGCCTTGGGCTTGGCGGCTTCCGCGTTTTCGCGGGCCCGCTTCAGCTCCCATTCGGCGTTCTTCTTGGCGCGGCGCTCGCGCTTGCGGCGGCGAGTCCGAGGATCTTGAGGCGTTCCCATGGCGAGCCCTGCTTAGCTAACGAGCCCTAGATTGTCCAGGTGTTTCCGCCGCCGAGCAAAGCGTCGACGTCTCCGCCGCCGTACTTTTGCTCCGCGGCCTGGCGCTGAGTCGTCAGCGAGGCTCCGAAAGTCGGTCGGAGCTCGCAAAAGAGTACCCCGAGCGCGACCGGAAAGGCGGGGTAGGGCATGCGCGCCAGCATGTAGGCCAGCACCGAGTTGGTTTCATCGTGGACGAGTAGATCGGCCTCGGTCACTCCGCCGGCCGCGAGGTCTACGACCTCCAGGGTCATCGTCGCGGGGTTTAGGCGAAGGCCCTTGTTGCGCTCCGCGCCGAAGACGAGGGGTTTGCCGTGTTCGACGCGTATTTGACGGTCGGCCTTGACCGCCTTGTCCGTGAAGGAGTCGAAGGCGCCGTCATTGAAGACGTTACAATTCTGATAGATCTCCGTGAAGGCGGTGCCCACGTGCTTGGCGGCGCGCCGCAGTACGTCGCCCAAGTGTTGCGCTTCGACGTCGATAGAGCGAGCGACGAAGCTCGCGTTCACTCCGAGCGCGAACGATGCGGGATCGATGGGCTGGTCCACGGATCCAGAGGGCGTGCTCTTGGTCACCTTGCCGACTTCACTGGTCGGCGAGTATTGGCCCTTGGTCAGGCCATAGATGCGATTGTTGAACAGCAAGATCTTGATGTCGACGTTGCGCCGGAGGCAATGCATCAAGTGGTTGCCGCCGATGCTGAGCCCGTCGCCGTCGCCGGTGGCCATCCAGACGCTGAGCTCGGGATTCGCCGTCTTGATGCCGGTTGCGAAGGCCGGCGCTCGCCCGTGAATCGTGTGAAAACCGTAGGTATTCATGTAGTACGGAAAGCGGCTGCTGCAGCCGATGCCGCTCACCCACACGATTTGCTCGAGCGGCAAGCCGAGCTCCGGCATCACGCGCTGGACGTTGGCGAGAATCGAGTAGTCACCGCAACCCGGGCACCAGCGAACGTCTTGGTCGGTCTCGAAGTCTTTTTTGGTCAGACGCGTCGGTTCGATTAGGTCAGCCATGTCAGCTCTCCATTGTGCTCACGATGCGCTCGTAAAGCTCGGCGATCTTGAAAGGCTGGCCCTGCACCTTCGGGTAACTTTCGGCGGGAACGAGGTACTGGCTGCGGATGATCTTGACGAGCTGTCCCATGTTGAGCTCCGGAACCAGCACGCGATCGAAGCGCTTCAGGAGATCGCCTAGGTTTCTGGGTAGCGGGTTCAGGTAGTTGACGTGGGCGTGGGACACCGACAAACCGCGCGCGCGGCAGCGCTGGACGGCTTCGCGAATCGAACCATAGGTAGAGCCCCAACCGAGTACGAGCAGCTTGCCGCTCGCATCGCCCAGGTCGATCTTTTGCTCGGGCACGTCGTCCGCGATACCGGCAATCTTTTGTGCGCGGGTTTGGCACATCAGCTCGTGGTTGTCCGGCGCGTACGAAATATGGCCGGACTTGAAGTCCTTCTCGAGCCCGCCGATGCGGTGTGTGAGCCCTTTGGTGCCGGGGATCGCCCAGTTTCGCGCGAGAGTTTTCGGGTCGCGCAGGAACGGGTGAAAGCCTTCGGGATCCGTGCGGAACTTCACGTCGATCTTGGGCAGATCCGCGAACTTCGGGATGCGCCAGGGCTCGGCGCCGTTGGCGAGGTAGCCGTCGGTCAGAAGGATCACCGGCGTCATGTACTTCAACGCGAGCCGCACCGCCTCGATCGCCATGTAGAAACAATTGCCCGGGGTCGAGGCTGCGATCACGCACACGGGAGCTTCACTGTTGCGGCCGTACACCGCTTGCAGCAAATCTGCCTGCTCGGTTTTCGTGGGCAGGCCGGTGCTGGGTCCACCGCGCTGAATATCGACGATCACGAGCGGTAGCTCGACGGCGACGGCGAGACCGATGCCCTCCATCTTGAGCGCCATGCCAGGGCCGCTGGTAGTCGTGACGCCGATGTTGCCGGCGTAGGCCGCGCCGAGCGCCGCGCAAACGGCAGCGATCTCGTCTTCAGCTTGCACGGTGGTGACGCCAAATTGTTTGTATTTGCTGAGCTCGTGTAGGACGTCGCTCGCTGGCGTGATCGGATACGCGCCGAGCAGCATGTCGAGTCCCGACAACTTGGTCGCGGCCAACAGGCCCCAGGCAGTCGCCGTGTTGCCGCCGATGTTGCGATAGGTGCCAGGCTCTAGGGCCGCCGCGGGCACTTCATAGCGGTGATGCGCAATCTCGGCGGTTTCTCCGTACGCATGCCCTGCCTTCAAAGCGGCGATGTTCGCCTGCACGAGATCGTCGCGCTTCTTGAACTTGCCTTCGATCCATTGGACCGTGGGTTCGAGCGGGCGACCATAGAGCCAAAACATCAAACCAAGCGTCCAGAAATTCTTGCAGCGGTGCGCTTCTTTTGTAGAAAGATTGAGCTCCTTCACTGCGGCCACGGTGAGCTTCGTGATGTCGATCGACATCACGCGGTAGTTGCTCAAGGAGTCCCCCTCGAGCGGGTTCGTCTCGTAGCCGGCCTTCTTCAAGTTTTGCGCCGTGAAGGCGCCGCTGTTGGCGATCAGGAGGCCGCCGCGTTTGAGGTCGCGCAGATTGGTCTTGAGCGCGGCGGGGTTCATCGCGACCAGCACGTCGGGTGCGTCGCCCGGCGTGTACACGTCCTGTGACGAGAAATTGATCTGAAACCCCGAGACTCCGTAGAGCGTGCCCGTCGGCGCGCGGATCTCGGCGGGGAAGTCTGGGAATGTTGCGAGATCGTTTCTCGCGAGGGCAGCGGCCGCCGTGAATTGGTCGCCGGTTACTTGCATGCCGTCGCCGGAATCACCCGCAAAGCGCACGACGGCGCTGGGCAGGACTTCGCGACCAGATGCTGAGGAAACAAGGGGCGTGGACTCGGTCATGGATGGGCTCGGTTAAGCCGAAACTCTCGCCCACTACGGCAAATTGTCAAGTAACCCGATGGGGAATTAGGGATTAGAGCCGACGCCGCGTGACTCCGCGCCAAGCGGAAGTTGGCATCTCTTCAGCCCGTCGGAGCGGCGTGCTTCTCGAGCAGCTTCGATAGCCGCGGAGTAGCGCTCTCCACCTGCTTCTTCGCCATGGGTCGCAGCTTCTCATAGGCCGACTTGACGACTTTGCTTTGCGCACGCGCGGCGCGCTTGTCGGTGACGGCCAGCAGTGCGTCCGCCACGCGGCTGCTGTTCTGCTCGAGGTAGGGACCAGCCTTGAGCTTTTTTTCGGAGGCTTCTTGGTAGACAGGGTCCACCGCGCTCAAAAAGTCGTCGAGCAAATGATCGACCGTTTCCCGGATGAAACCCGGTCGGATGCCCTGCACCACTTTGTAAGCACCCTTTATCGCGAGGCCGCTCAGACCGCCTTTGTCGCTCACTTCTTGATCGAGAACCTGACAGGCATCGTCAATCACGCTCTTGCGTTGATCTCCGCTCCCGATCTGTTCCAGTAGACTCGGCATGTTGCTTTCCTAGCTCCAGAGCTTGGCCGGCGGCGCGCCGGTCCGCGCCTATATAGCGCGAGCGCGGATAGGGGCACATCCCTCGTGGGGGCGGGCACGCGCCGCCCCCCTCGTCCGAAGTGAATTCGGACGAGCCTCCCCCCACGCGATCGTGGGGGCGGCACGCGCCGCGCCGCTCGTCCGAAGTGAATTCGGGACGAGCCTGGCCCCACGCGATCGTGGGGCGGCACGCGCTCTCCTGCGCTTCTGGTCTTGACGTTCCCTTGACGCGCACGGCCTAATTGGTCAGGAACCCCTTCCCGATCGCCCTCGGGATTTTCGGCCCGGATGACGGAAGAGCTCAAGCAAGGTTCACGACTCGGCGACTACGAGCTAGTTCTGCGGGTCGGACGTGGCGGTATGGCGGCCGTCTGGGTGGCGCGGGAGCACAGCAAAGGCAAAAAGGACGACCGACTCGTCGCGGTCAAGGTGATGCTGCCGGAGCTCGCTGAGGACAACGAGTTTATCAAGATGTTCCTCGACGAGGTGCGCCTAGCGCGCAGCATCCGTCACCCCAACGTGGTCGACGTGTACGACGTCGGCGAGCACGACGGCATCATGTGGATGGCGATGGAGTGGGTGGAGGGCGAGTCCTTGCACACCGTGATCGCCGAGGCGGGCAAGCGTCGCGCCATTCCGCCGGAGCTTGCCGTGCGCATCATCGCGGATGCCGCTGCTGGGCTTCATGCCGCTCATGAAGTGCGCAACATCGACGGCACGCCGCGCGGCGTCGTTCATCGCGATATTTCGCCGCACAACATCTTGATCGGCACGAACGGGATTGTAAAAATTGTGGATTTCGGTGTGGCAAAGGCGGTCGGGCGGATCAGCGAGGCGACGCGAGCGGGTCAGTTGAAGGGCAAGTTCGGCTACATGTCCCCGGAGCAAGCGCTGGGCAAAGGGGTCGATCGGCGCAGTGACGTTTTTTCACTCGGTATCGTGCTGTTCGAACTGACCACGAGTCGACGTTTGTTTCGCGGGGAACACGACGTCGAGACATTGAAACTGGTCACTTCCGGCAACGTTCCACGTCCAACCAAGATCGACCCGCGCTATCCAGCCGAGCTCGAGCGGATTGTGCTCAAGGCGCTCGAGCGCGACCTAAAACTTCGCTATCAAACGGCCGAGGAGTTCGAGCACGATCTGCGCGCGTATCTGAAGGCAGAACGCTTGATTGTGCCGCAGAGCGGCGTAGCCGGGATCCTGAAGCGTGTGCTGGGTGAACGCATCGAGCAGAGGCGGAAGGCCGTGCGCGCTGCGCTGAGGGCCCAGCACGGTGGTGCTGCGATGCCGCCCGAGCTGATCCCGAACGATCTCGTATTTACGCCTACGGGTAACGAGCAAATCAGCGTGAGCGTCAGCGGCGTGAGCTCAGCTGGCGCCTCCGGCAGTGACTGGTCCGGGGTCTCTGGAGCGTCGGGCCGGCTGAGTTCACCACTGGTGGAGCCGAGCCGGCCAAGCGTGTCACGGCCGCGTCCCAGGAATCCCGGAATGAGCCTAGGCAGCGTCTTGGGCTACGCGATAGGCATCGTCGGCTTGGCGATCGCGCTCGTCGTGTTCCTTTTCCTGCGCTAGTACCTCGGCTCCGAAGTACGCTGCGAATTTACGCTCTGCCGCGGGTTTTTTTGTGGGCAAGATTCTAGTCGTCGACGATCAACGAAACATGCGCACCACGCTGGCGATGATGCTGCGCGGTGGTGGCTATGACGTCGACGAGGCCGCGGACGGCGCACAGGGGCGCGACCTCGGCGCGGCTGGTGCCTATGACGTCGTGATTACCGATCTGCGTATGGGTGAGTATGACGGCATCGAGGTGCTGCGCGCGGTGAAGGAAGCGCAACCGATGACCGAAGTGATCGTCATGACCGCGTACGGTACGATCGAAAGCGCGGTCGAAGCCATGCGCGTGGGGGCGTTCGACTACATTCAGAAGCCTTTCAGCGAGCAAGAACTGATCGTCAAGGTCGGCAAAGCCTTCGAGAGCAGACGGCTGCAAGGACAAGTTCAACTTTTTGCGCAAGAGTTCAAGTCGCGCTACCACCTCGAGAACATCGTGGGTCGCTCGCAATCGATCCGCGACGTACTCACGCGAGTCGTCAAGATC
>DASXKQ010000183.1:0-5488 GCA_036496745.1 Polyangiaceae bacterium | reverse complement strand
CGGGCTCCGCTCAGCGTGTTTCGTCAGAGTTGCTTCGCGCCCTAAGATTTTGCAATCGGAGTAGCGACGCTCGCTTGCGCCGGATCCGAGCCGCTCAGTGCTTGATTCACTTGATCGAGGGCCTGCGTGAGAACGGCTTCGATGCCGCCGCTCCCGCCGCCGCTCGCCCCGTGCGCGCCGCCGTGGTGATGATGATGATGGCCGGATGCGGCGCCAGCCTTGTCGCCGCCTGGCTGTAGAACGGAAGCGTCGCCGCTGCTCGCGGCTTGGCTGAATTTGCCTGCGAGCTCATTCAAAAACTGCGCTTGCTGGCCGGTGGCGCCTTGCGCGGCGCTCTTCAATTCATCCGAAATGCTCTGTGTCACTTGCTTGAACTCGGCCGGATCTTGTTGAGATAGTTGACTCAATTTGCCGAACAGCTCACCCGGCTTCGAGATCGTGGCGGACGCTGCGGGGGATGAAAGAGTACCGCTCGTCCCGTCGGTCGATTGAATGTTCGAGGGGTCCAAGATCGACGCGATCGAGCTGAGGCCATTGACGCCGCTGATGTTGCTGATGCTCATGGGAGAACTTCTTTCTTGCCCACTCCCCAACCCACTAGGACGGCATCTCGCGGCGCGCCTTAACCCGCGAACAGCCGAAAATCGTGGGGGATGCCGCGTGGCAAACCTTTGCGAGAAAAAGCGTAGGGCGCGGAGGCCCGCTGACGTCGAAGCGCCCCTAATGGGTAATGTCCGGCGACTGCGAGCCCGCGACGACGCCCGGCGCTATGGGTAGAAGTGCTGAGCGTGGCAGTAGCCGAGGCTGTCGTAGCACTGCAGATTCACGCAGTAGCCGCTGCACTCCGCGTCCGTGCTGCAGGTCTTGCGCGCACAATACCCGCTCGTGCACGTGCCGTTCGCGGGACACGTCGAAGAATCGGAGCAGGGTATGGCGTCGCAGCGCTGCGCAGCGCTGCACGCGGTGAAAGGAGCAGTGCACGGGTTCTGCGCGGAGCAAGCCGGGGCGCACGCGCCGCTCGTGCACACACCGACGGCGCAGTCGGCGTCCGTCGCGCACTTCACGCAGGCATGACTGACGCAGTGCGGGCTTGCAAGCGGGCAGTCCGCGTCGAGCCCGCACTCGAGACATTGAGCAAAGGCTCCGTACTGTCCATTGAGCGTGACGCAGGCAGGGATCGCGGCCGGGCAGTCTGTGTTGCTTGCGCATTGCTTGCAGACGTTGGCGGAGCACACTGAGGCCGCGCCGGGCGCAGCGACTTGCGCGCCGCCGCTCGGGCAATCTGCGCTCTTGGTGCAGGACTCGCCAGTGCCGGCTGGCTGAGCGGGCGACGGCGGACACACGCACTGACCGCACCAACTGATCATGAGGCATCCACCCGGTTGGTCAGCAGGGGCGACGCCGCCCGGTGCTATGCAGGATTCCAAAGTTTCGATGGCCGTATATGTGGAGGGCGGACACTCGGCGACGGTATGGCAGCCTGAGTTCGAGCCGGCTGCACCACTCGTTCCCGCCGCCCCCGCGCTCGTTCCCGCCGCGCCGGCGCTTGCGCCCGAGGTGCCCGCGCTCACGCCTGAACCGCTCACGCCTGAACCGCTCACGCCTGAACCACTCACGCCCGCGCCGGAGCCACCGGCCGCGCCAGCATTTCCTTGACCTCCCAGGCCGCTGCCAGCTGTTCCCGCGTGCGCAGGACTCGAACCGCCCTCGTTCGAGCTCGCGCCCGAGCAAGCCCAGGCGGTCGTAGAGAGCGCCAACACCCAAAGCAAGGCGGTCGCGGAGGGGGCCATCGGCGGGGTCTAGAGCAAGTCACGTGCCGCACCGCAGATCCCCGGGCGCAGGCGAATCTGGCCCAAGTCACAATGGGAGTTTCCGCTTGCTGGCACACCGCTGGCTCAGAGTCGGACAATTGCGTCCGACTGCGCCGGGGACGCGGCTACCAAGGCGTCGGCTTGTAGTCCTTCAAAAATTGACCCCACACGTGCCGGCCCGTGTTCAGGCCGTCGAAGATCGGATCGACGATGCGCGCCGCGCCGTCCACGATGTCGAGCGGCGGATGAAAGCCGTTCTCTTCCGTCTTGCGCGCCGCGATGTGCAGCGGGTCTTCGTCCGTGACCCAGCCGGTGTCGACGCTGTTCATGAAGATGCCGTCCTTCGCGTAGTCGGGAGCCGAGGTGCGCGTCATCATGTTGAGCGCGGCCTTGGCCATGTTGGTGTGCGGGTGCTTATCCGTCTTGAAGCGCCGATAAAACTGGCCCTCCATCGCCGAGACGTTGACGATGTGTTTGTCGAACGTGCGCTCTTTGAGCATGAGCGGCTTCAGGCGCGCGTTGAGCAGGAAGGGAGCGATGGCGTTGACCAGCTGCACTTCGAGCAGCTCCACGGTGCCGACCTCGGCGAGCGGCAAGCGCCAGCTGTTGATCCCGCGCCGGTCGACCTGCTGCAAATCCGCGTCGAGCGCGCCGAGCGGGAAGAGCCCGGCGCTCGCGTCCAGATCCTCCGCCGTGAGCGCGACCTGCGAGAGCGCCGACGCCGCCTGCAGACCGACTGCTGGACGACCACGCATGTTGCCGTCGCCGAGCTGGCGAGCGGCGTCCGCGCGCATGCCTTCGTAGTCGGCGATCAGGCGGGCCGCCTGCGTGGGCAGTCGCTCGAGCGGCGCAAGCTCGCCTGCCATCAGGTGCCCATAGAAGCCGGACGGACGCCGCACGGTCTGACAGGCATTGTGCAACATGAAGTCCAGGCGCGACTCGCTCTGCGCGATGACCTCGGCAAACGCTTCGACGCTGGGCGTGTGCCGTAAGTCGAGCCCGTAGATCTGCAAGCGCTCGCGAAAATCTTCGAAGTCCGTCTCTCGCGCATAGCGCAGTGCCGCGTCCCGCGGAAAGCGCGTGCTCACGATCACGCGCGCGCCCGCCCGCAACAGCATCAGCGCCGCTTGGTAACCGATCTTGACGCGCGCGCCGCTGATCAACGCCACGCGGCCGCGCAGATCCGCGGTTTGCGTGCGTTTGGCGAAGTTGAAATCGCCGCACGCGGCGCACAAGTGGTCGTAGAAACCGTGCATGCGCGTGCAGCGCGTTTTGCAGACGTAGCAAGAGCGCGCCACGTTGAGCGGTGGAGTTTCGTCCAGCGCGGACGACGCTGAAGCGCTGGGCGCGCCCGCGCTCGCTGGCTCGAACGCGCCGCCGCCCGCCTCGCTGAGCAGAGGCCGCGCAGGTGAGCTGAAGACCGGCTCGAGGCGCTTTTGCCGGATGCCGGCTTGCGCCAAAATAGCGCGATCCGCCGCGCGCACGTCGCGCTTGCCCTTGCGCCGAACTTCGCGGGAAAGCAGCCGCTGCTCCGTGCGCTCGGGCCGCGACACGCGGCCGGCCACGGTCAGCAAGCGGTTGCGCAGCTCGAGCTCGATGTACGCGAGCTCGCTGCGATCGGCGGCGATCGTCTCGAGCACACGCAAGCACTCTTCGATAGCTTCGGAGGTCAGACGCACGGCGCGCCCGCGTAGCACGAGTGCGCGAGCGACGCCTGCCGCGCCGAAAATCCGCGAAAGGACGGCTGGTTTTAGGTGGCTAGTGCACCGCATGTGAGATACGATCAAGTTTCAGTGCGGCGCCTCGCGCGGTGCACTAGCGAGCCTGCGCAGCAGGCGCGGGGCTTCGGGGCGAAGCCCCGAGGAGATGCCTAGGGCACCGCAAGGCCGCGAAGCGGCACTATCGCGAAGCGATAGTTGAGCCTATCTCACTTGCGGTGCACTAGTGCGTCACGGGCAGGCGCTTGCGAAGCGCCGAAACGCGCTGTCCGAGCGCGTCGGCTTCGCGAGCCACGTCGGGAAAATCGTCCGCGCGCGCCAAGTCGAGCAACGCGCGCGCGCCCTCGGCGATCTTGGCGAGCAGCGCATCGAGCTCGTTGAACGTGCCTGCAGACTCTCCGCTTGCTTGCAACAAAGCCGTGGCCTGGCCGGCGGCTTCACCAAGCGTGGCGAAGGACTGCATGTGCTCGGCTAGCCTTTGCTTGCGCTGCTCGATCTGCGCGGCGAACGCGGCAAGCGGCTCGAGCGCGGCCTGCTGACGCTCCTGCATCCGTCTCATCGCAGCGGCGAGCGTGCGAAGCCCTTCGGCGAGACGCTCCGGCACCACGAGCGCCTCGGTCAACTCCTTGCTCGCCCGAGCCAGACTCTTCTCCGAATTCAAGCGAATCTTCCGCACCGCCTTGGACAGCAGTTCGATGCTCGCCAGCTCATTCTCCAGCGCCTCCGCGGCGGCGATCAGCTCGGGGATCTGCTTTTCACTTTTGGCCATGATCACACCAATCCCTAAAACCAGCCGAGCTCGCTTCAGCTCGGCAAGCCCAAATCTCGCCAGCGAACCATGCCGCCGGCCAGGTTCGCGACACGCGCGATTCCCGCTTTCTTGAGGATTGCCGTGCCGAGCGCCGCGCGTTTGCCGGTCTGGCAGACGACCACGACGGGCTTGTCGGCGGGGACCTCCGAGCTGCGCGCGCGCAGTTCGTCGAGCGGGATCAAGAGCGCGTGCTCGAGGTGGCCGAGCTCGCCATCGAACTCGGCCGCGCTGCGCACGTCGAGCAGGTGAACGTCAGTGCGGTGGCCGGCGACCCATTCCGGTGCGAGCTCGGGCACACCGGCGTAGGTGGTGACGACCGGCGCCCAGGGTGGCGGCGCGCTGGCTTGCCCGTCCGCCGGCTGCCCCGCGCGCAGATTGGCCGGCAAAGCGAGCGCGAGTTGCTTTGGGTGCGGGAGCCCGAGGTTCCGCATGTACCCGACGAAGTCTTCTTCGCGCGCGCCGCCGCCGATGCGCGGATTGTACAGGCGTTCTTCGCCGATCGTGCTCGAGGTACGGCCCTCGTAGTCGTGCGCCGGGTAGACCAGACACTCGTCGGGTAGCGTGAGCAGCTGTTCGCGAATGGAGCGAAAGAGCCGCGCTGGATCGCCTTGCTGAAAATCCGTGCGGCCGGCTCCGCGCACGAGCAGCGCGTCCCCGCTGAACACGAGCCATGGCCGCTCGCATACGAACGACAAACAACCGTCGGTGTGCCCGGGTGTCTCGCGCACCTCGAGTGTGTGGGCGCCGAAGCGCACGCTGTCGCCGTGCGCGAGCGGCAGGTCCACGTTCTTGGCCTGGTACTGGCGCGAGAGACCGATCTGGCTGCCGAGCGCCTGCTTCATCAGCCACGCGCCTGTGACGTGGTCGGCGTGGCAGTGCGTGTCGAGCGTGTAAAGCAGGTTCAAATCGAGCTCGCGGATCAGCGCAGCATCGCGCGCGTGCTGCTCGAAAACGCAGTCGATGAGCACGGCCTCGCGCGTGCTCGCGTCCGCGAGCAGGTACGTGTACGTGCTCGAGATCTGATCGAAAAGTTGACGAAAAATCATCGAGCGGGGCGTTCAAGCCGTGCGGCTGATGATCAAGCCGAACGAAGTCGTGATGAAGCCTTTGACCAGCATACGCAGGTGTGGACAATCGCGAACCGGGGG
>DASXKQ010000182.1:0-32126 GCA_036496745.1 Polyangiaceae bacterium | reverse complement strand
CGTACGGTCAAGCGGGCCGGAGGACAAGGGGCTATGCTCAAAGCCCCGGGTTATTTGCCCCCTTTGGATCGTGACCCTCGAACGAGATCTCTTGAATTTGGCCGCGTCCATCGACGCCCAGCGCTCGCAGCTGCTCGCGTCCGAGCGGCCGCCAGGTCTGTCGGGCGCGCTCGGCGTGCTGCTCGGAACGGCTTTTTTTTCGCTGACGCCGAGCGCTCCGCATCAGCACGACGCGATCGCCGCGATCGCTCGCGACGGGTTTCGTGCGCGCCGGCGGAGACGCTCGCTGATGGCGCGTCTGTCCGCCTGCATGGCCGGAGACGAGCCGCTCGAAGACAGACTCTCGGCCCTGCGGCGCGCGATCTGGGCCGAGAAAGCGCGCATCGCGCTGCGCGAATTGTTGCCCGTAGAGCTCGGTGGAGCGGGCATCGAGGTCACCGCCTCCGAGCTCAGCGATCTGGCCGCCGCTGCCTGTCAGGTCGCTCTAACAGAAGCCGAGCATACCGCGGCGGCTCGCTTCGGTCCGCCGCGCCGCGCGGATGGCCAACCCTCGACGATGGTCGCGATCGGCATGGGCAAGCTCGGCGGGCGCGAGCTGAACGCGGGCTCCGACGTGGATCTGATTTTTTTTTATGACACGGACGACGGCGCTAGCCGGGTCTCACTCCACGAGCATTTCACGTACGTCGCTCAGCGCTGCGCGACCACGATCGGCACGCCCAGCGCCGACGGCTTGATCTGGCGCGTCGATCTGCGCTTGCGCCCGGAGGGCTCGCAGGGCCCGCTCGTCAATTCGCTGGCGGCGGCAGAGCGCTACTATGAAACCTGGGGCCGGCTGTGGGAGCGCGCCGCGTTCTCTCGCGCGCGGCCGATAGCCGGGGACCTCGCGCTCGGTGGCACGCTCGAACGCGAGGTCATCACGCCGTTCGTCTACCGCAGCGTGATCGAGCCCGGCATCGTCCTCGCTCTAGCCGAGTTCGTCCTGCGCGCGCGCATCGAACTCAGTACAGCGCCCGAGCGAGATCTCAAGCTCGGCCCAGGCGGCATTCGCGAAGCCGAATTCTTCGTGCAAGCCTTGCAGCTCGTGTGGGGTGGGCGCACCCCGGCATTGCGCGTGCGCGGCACGCTGCCCGCGCTGAGCCGTCTGCGGGCGCAGGGTCTGGTCAGCGATCGTGAAGCGCGAGACATCGCGGCAAGCTACACATTTTTGCGGCGAGTCGAGCACCACGTGCAGTGGTCGAGCGGACAGCAAACACACCTGTTGCCCAGCTCGAACGACGAACTCGAGCGCCTGGGCAAAGGCCTGGGGTTCAGCAACGGGCAGCGCTTGCAGGAGGAACTCGACACCGTCCGCGAGCTCGTACACCGGACGTTTCTCGGCTTGACCGGCGCAGAGCCGCCGCGCGCCCGCGCGCGTCGGCTGCCGAGCGACGTCGACGGCGACGTGGTCGATCTCGGACGCGCCGCCGAGGAGCAGCTGGGCGGCAGCGAGATCGGCGAATCGATCACGGCCCTCGGCCGACGCCCGGACGACCTATTCGGCGTGCGCACGCGTGAGCGCTTCCCGGAGCTCGCCGAACAGGTGCTGGCAGCGCTCAGCGACTGCCCCGACCCCGAGCAAGCGGCCCGCTATTTGCGCAGCTTCTTCGCGCGCTTCGTGGACCCCACGGTGTACGTGCAGGCGCTCGCTTCCGATGCGCGCGCGCTCCGGCGCTTGGTCACCGCTTTTGGGGCGAGCGCGTTCGTGGCGGACACCGTTGTCAGCCGGCCGGAGCTCGCCGATATCATCCTGTTCGGTGACGGCGCAGTCAGCGATCCGAGGGCGGCGATCGCGGCAGAAATAGAGAACGCCTCGCAATCCCTGACGCTTGACGCAGAGCCGGACGAGCGCACGCAAAATTTCGTGGCCGCGCTGCGAGCCGCACGCAGTCGCGTCGTGCTGGAGGTCGCGGTCGCCGATTTGGCGGAGTCGATCAGCCCGCGCGACGCCACGCGCGTGCTGTCTGAGCTCGCCGAGGAGCAGGTTCGGCAGGCGATGGACTTCGAGCTCGGCGATCAAGGCGGGCTCGCCGTACTGGCGCTCGGCGCCCTCGGCGGCAAAGACCTCGGCTACGGCTCGGATCTGGACGTCATTTTCATCTTCGATCCCGATGCGGCGCCGCTTGGCGCGGAGGCGACACCTCATTTCATCCGTCACGCGCAGCGGGTAATCCGGCTGATTTCCGAGCCGCAGCCGGCAGGCGCCGGCTACGCGCTCGACGCGCGTCTCCGCCCCTCGGGCGTGCACGGCTTGCTCGTGACATCGCTCAGTTCGTTCGCGCGCTATCACGGCGTTCAGGAAGAGCGTGAACGTGCGGCGAGCCCGCTCGTACTCTCGTCCGGCGCCGCATGGGAACGCCAGTCGCTACTGCGCGCTCGACCGATCGCGGGCGATCCCGAGCTCCTCGCGCACGCGCACCAGATCGCGGAGCGCGCCGCGTACGAAGGTGGCGAACCGCCAGCGCTCGAGCTCCACCGCGTGCGCACACGCATGGAGCGCGAGCTCGGGCGTGAAGGCGAAGGGCGCTTCGACCTCAAACACGGGCGCGGCGGCTTGTGCGACGTCGAATTCGCGGTGCAATGGCTGCAAATGCGGCACGGCGCGGATCTGCGCATACGCACGCCGGATACCAGTCTCGCGCTCGAGCTCCTCCACACGCTCGGCTACTTGGACCACGGCGCGTTCGAGGTATTCAGCGAGGGCTACGATTTCTTGCGCCGACTCAAGCAGCGCGTGCACGTGCGAACCGGCACCAGCACGAGCACGCTGCGCGCGAGCAGCTCCGACCTCGCTCCACTCGCTCGCCGCATGGGCTTTCAACGCAACGCCGGCAACGACGTGCGCGCGGAGCTCCTTGCGCGCTACACCAACGTGGTCTCCGACATCCGCGCGGAATACTTGCGGGTGCTCGGCATTCGGGAGTGAGCGACTCACTCAGCACTGCCGGCGGGCTTCGGCGGAGCGACTTCTTTCTCCTGCTCCGGGGGGCGCTCGCTGTTCCGCGCGCTGTTGTCTTTCTCGGGCGGGCTTTCACCGCTGCCTTTGTCGTCGAGTGAGTCGGGCGGCGGAGGCTTGCTCGCGTCGCGCTTGGCCAAGATCACGGACACGCGCAGCTTGTTGCCGTCGAGCTTGACCTTGCGCGGATAGTAGCCGTCCCTCACGATCTTGACGGAGATTATTTGCCCGTCCGGAACCTTCACGCTGACCGGCATGGCACCGAGATCTTTACCTTCCGCCACCGCGTGCGCGTCGAGTGGAAACAGAACGAGCGCGACGTCTTTGCCCGGTGCGGGCACGTCTGGCTCGCGATCTTTGAACGCCGGCAACGGCGCGGCTTCCTTGGCCACCGCGCTGGCGGCGGCTTTTTTCGGCGCCGTCTCGGCCGCCAGATGCGAAACACCGTAGCCGATGCCCGCGAGCAGCCCGACCCCGAGCAAGGCAACCGCGGCACGCTTGGCTCGACTCGGTCGGAGAGCGCGGGCACTCGCCTCGGCTTCCTCATTGTCGGAAGTGATCACCGGCAGCTCCACGCCGCCGCTCACTTTGTCGATCTCCTTGACGAGCTCGGCCATGCTCTTGAAGCGATCAGCAGGCTCTTTGGCGAGACAACGCATGACCATGGCGTCGAAGCGTCGCGGCAGGCCGCGCGCGCGCTTGGACAGTGGCGGCGGCGTTTCGGTCGCGTGCTGGGTGAGCACGGAGATGGGGTTGTCCCCGTCGAACGGCACACGCCCCGCGGCCATCTCGTACATGATCACGCCGAGCGCGTAGAGATCCGTGCGCGCGTCGGTGGGTTTACCGAGCGCCTGTTCGGGCGCCATGTAGTGCGGCGTACCGAAGACCGCGCCGGCGTGAGTGAGCTTGTTTTGACCGCCGCCGAACTTGGCGATGCCGAAATCCAAGATCTTGACGAAGTCCGCTGCGCCGCTCTTGTCGACCAAGAAGATATTGTCGGGTTTGAGGTCGCGATGGACGATACCTGCGTCGTGCGCGGCGCCCAGCGCGACCGCGACCTGACGGCCGATACGCAACAGCCGCTCGAGGGGCAGAGCCTTGTGCTTGCGCAAAGCCTCCGTCACCGTCTGCCCTTCCAGAAACTCCATCGCTATGTA
Organism: Polyangiaceae bacterium; assembly: GCA_036496745.1. Taxonomy (GTDB): domain Bacteria; phylum Myxococcota_A; class Polyangia; order Polyangiales; family Polyangiaceae; genus PMG-095. The sequence goes on along the minus strand of DASXKQ010000182.1, from coordinate 27,974 downwards.
CGCGCAGCCGTTCGGCAGCATGCCGTAGTCGAGCGTGTCGACGATGTGCGCGTTGCCGATGGCCGTGGCAGCCGTAGCCTCCGCGGCAAAACGCCGGCCGACCTCTTGATCTTGCAGCAGATGCTGGCGGAGCACCTTCAGCGCCACGCGCTTGCCGACCGTCAGGTGGCGCGCGACGTACACGATGCCCATCGAACCGACGCCGAGGACCTTCTCCACCTGATAGCGACCGTCGACGAGTTGTCCGACCAGCTCGTTGATCTCGCCCACGGTCGGCGGCGGCAAGCTGTCGCCCTGATCGACCAGCTCGAGCCGGCGCTGTCCCGGTTTCGATTTGAGCTCGGACTCGACGTTCGGCAGCGTGCTCTTGTTCGCGTTCGTCTGCGCGTCCGCGTTCGGCGGCGCATTTTTGGGCGACGAGCTAGCCGTACGCACCGGCCCGGAGCCGGGCGGTGGCGGCACCGATTCTGCTCTGACGATGTCGTCGTCCGTGAGCAACGCCGGCAACCGCGGGCGCATCGACACGACCTCCGGCAGGCCTGGCGCGTCCCACATGGACGGATCGTCCAGATCGCCCATGTCCGGCGGCTCGCTGGGCGGCGACTTCAAGCGCGTTTCCGTCTGCCGCGTCGCCGGCTGCGGCAGATCCGGCGTTTTGCGGCTCTCGTCTCGCTCGCTCATGATCGGGACAGCAAGGCGGCGGCTTCGAGCGCCCCGTACGTGAAGATGATGTCTGCGCCCGCTCGCCGCAGGCAGGTGAGGCTCTCGAGGAGCGCGCGGTCGAAGTCCATGAAGCCTTGCGCAGCCGCAGCCTTCAGCATCGAGTACTCGCCGCTCACGTGGTAGGTCGCGACCGGTAAGCTGCTGTGTTCGCGCACGAAACGAAGCACGTCGGCATACGGCAAACCAGGCTTGACCATCAGCCAATCGGCGCCCTCGGCCTCGTCCAAGCGGATCTCACGCAGCGCCTCACGCAGATTGGCCGGGTCCATCTGATACGTTTTTTTGTCGCCCGCGCGCGGCTGGGAATCGAGCGCTTCGCGAAATGGGCCGTAAAACGCAGAGGCGTATTTGACGGCGTACGAGCAAATACCGACGCCTGTGTGGCCCGCTTCGTCGAGCGCGCGGCGGATCACGCCGACACGCCCGTCCATCATGTCGCTCGGCGCTACGACGTCCGCGCCGGCCTGCGCCTGCGCTACGGCCATACGCGCCAGGATCGGCAGGGTGGTTTCATTGTCGATGCGACCGTCGATCAACACGCCGTCATGGCCGTCCGACGAGTACGGATCGAGCGCGACGTCGGTGATCACCAAGAGCTCGGGAATCGCTGCCTTGAGCGCGCGCACGGCGCGCTGCACCAAGCCGGTCGCGTTCGCGCTCTCGCTGCCGCGCGGGTCTTTGAGCGCGTCCGAGATGACCGGAAACAGCGCGACGCCCGGCACGCCGAGGGCGTGTGCCTTTTTGGCGGTCTCGACCAGCAGATCGAGCGATAGCCGGGACTGCCCCGGCATCGATCGTATCGGGCTCTGCGCGCGCTCGCCCTCCTGTACGAACATGGGATAAACGAGGTGCTCAGGGCCGAGCGCTGTCTCGCGAACGAGTCCACGCATGGCGGCGCTCATTCGGTTCCTGCGCGGTCGCGACAACACCGGCTGAGCCTACCACTTTGCCCGCGCAACGGCGGGCCTGGTTCCAGCTCGACTGCTCACTGGGGCAACCAAAGGTGCGCGGACAGCCGACACCGGAGCCGCTTCGGCACTCCTTCCAAAACGGCCAACTCTCACACTAGCGTGTCGGCCATGAACTGCGAGCAATGTGGAGCGGGTCCTTCCGCCGGGCGCGGAGACATGCGCCTATTGCGGAACCGTACCGGCCGCCGTTCAAGCGCGGCTCTATGCAAGGCAAACTGCCGCTGAGCAATTCGCCGCCCAACGAGCCCTGCAAGTTCGCTCGCAGGCAGCTGCCGGGCAGGCGCGCTCGGCTCGCAGCACGTTGACTTGGGGTGTGTTGAGCGCGCTCTGCGTCTGCTCACCCATCGCCGCGGTGATTGCTTTCGTCAGCTATTCGCGCAGCAAGGAAGCCGCGCGCCAAGCTGGCGTCGCGCTGCCGAGCAATGCGCGCGCGGGCTTTTGCTGGCGCTGCTTGGCGTCGTCTGGTTCGTTGGGTTTTGGGGCTACGTGATCTGGAGCGTTCAGCAAGACGGCGAGCGCGTCGAGGCACGCAAACTCGAGCTCTCACAGTCGCTCAACAAGAGCGACGCGAACAGGCTGGACCACGTGTCGGCGTGCGAGCTGGCGGAGCTTTACCTGCTAACGAACGGCTACGATGGGAACACGCACGTAGCGCAATTCAAGGACTTCGAGTGCGCCGGCGCGCTGAAGACCGAACCCTCGCTGGCCACGCTCGAGGACCTCAAGTTCCGCACGAACTCGACCGGTAGTCTCCAAACCGTGGCAGTCTGCCTCAAGCACGGTGATCGCTGGTTCGTGGATCGCGTGACCCGTCGGACTTGCGATGTCGACGCGGCGAGTGCTGCCGCCAGCGCGGACGGCGGCAGGCTCGACGCCGGCAAAAAGCCGCAACCCAAGCGAGCCGCCCCCGCCCCGAATCACTGATCCGCTGATCCGAAACTGAGATGCTCTTTAGCGGGGCTTGCCCCTGCTCTCCAATCGGAGGCTCTTTTGAGGCCGCCGATTCCTATCTATGGGAAAATTTCAGCAAGGCTAATGAACCGCTCGCCTGACGCTGAAAAGATCGCGTATTCCTGGGATTCAGCACGATAATCCCTACGGATTACAATGGCCTCCGCGCGGCTGAGACGCTACCTTGGGGAGGCTGTCGCCCGTGAGCAGCAAGGATAAACGGTAGAACCCATGCAAGAAGAAGCGGAAGATCGTTACTACGTTCAGTTCGACTCGCGCGAGGTGGAGCTCATGACCCTCGAGCAGCTGGACGCCGCATTTCAAGCCAACCGAATCCACGAAAATACCTACGTTTGCCGTGAAGGCGACAACAAATGGATCACCCTGCGCGAGGTCGCGGGTCTCGATGATGCCGATGCGGAGCCCGACCCGGCCCCGGTGCGGCCCGCCCCGCTTCAATCCCGCCAGGTAGCCGCAGCTGCGGTACGCGCGCCCGTGCCTGCGTACTCCGTGCCTCCGCGTTCGGCGCCGCTCAGCGTGGCTCCGATGGTGGCTTCGATTCCGCCCCTGCCCGGCCCGTATGATCTCGATGACGAAGACATGTTCCGTCCCAAGAAGCGCGGGCGCTACTTGCTCGTCGCGGCCGCTCTGGCGGTCGTCGGCGGCAGCGTCGCGTTTGCAGCCACGGGCGGCGCGGCTTCGCTCGTTGCTTCGCTCCCGCATACGACGGCAGCTGGCGCGCAGGCCACGGACGCCCTCACCTTGTCGACGTTGAAGGCCGCGACCACTCCGCCGGCGCCCGCAGCACCGGTTGCCGCTCCAGCGCCTCCGCCGCCCGTCGCGGCGAGCGACAGCGACACTCCCAAAGCCGCCACTCCACAGTTCAGTGACGACATGAAGAATGCCCTGCTCGCGGCCGACAAACAACGCAGCGACAAGCACGCTGCCAAGGTCAAGGCCGTGCACGGCTCGCCGTCCGCCTCCGCTCCGCACCGTAGCAGTAGCTCCTCGGGCGGGCTGCGCTCGGGCGGCAGCGCCTACGATCCGCTGAACGGCAAGCTGTAGCGCTCTCGTCAGCTCTCGCTGACGGGGGCGGAGTTGCTCTCGCGCGAGGGTCATCGCAGAGTCTCGAGCGAGGACTATCGTGGACGAAACGCGTGCCCGCGCCGTGCGTCGCGTGCTCTTGGGTACGCTGGCGCTCAATGCCGTCGTGGCGGGCTCTAAGATCGCCTACGGGCACTACTCGAACGCGCTCTCGATCCAAGCCGACGGCTTCCATTCGCTGACCGACTCGACCAACAACCTGGTCGGACTCTCGGGCGTGTACCTGGCGAGCCGCCCCGCGGACTCCGGTCACCCCTATGGGCATCAAAAATTCGAGATCCTGGCCGCGGGCGCAGTCGGCTTGAGCTTGCTGGCGATGGCGTTCGACGTGCTGCGCAGCGCGTACCAACGCTTCACGCACCCGGTCTCGAACCCGACGCACACGAGTGCCCTGGCGTTCATCGTGCTGACCGCCACGTTGGCCGTCAATTTGTTCGTCGCCCAATACGAACGCCGGCGCGGAGAAGAGCTGTCGAGTCCTTTCCTCTTGAGTGACGCGACGCACACGCGCTCCGACGTGCTCGTCACGCTCGGTGTGCTGGTTACGGTGGCGCTCGTACAACTCGGTCACCCCGAGCTCGACGCGATCACCGCGGTCGGTATCGGCGGGTTCATCGCCTGGGCCGGCATCGGTGTCTTGCGCACCAACCTGAGCTACCTGGCCGACGCGGCGGCCATCGACGCCAACGAGGTCGCGCGCGTGGTGCTCAAAGTGCCGGGCGTCGCGAGCACTCACAAGATTCGCACGCGCGGGCCGCCCGGCGCCATCCACGTCGACCTGCACATCCAGATCGCGCGTCACCTCGACGTGACGCGCGCGCACCGCGTGACGCACTGGGTGATCGAGGCTATCAAAGCCGAGCTGCCTGGGGTTGCGGACGTGCTCGTGCACACTGAACCCGCGCGGCCCGATCAGTCGTACAATCCGCTGCCGGACGAGCCCTCGACCGACGGCTGATGGTGTCTCACCATGCGGGGTTGTCGGCCGCTCGGTGGAAGGTCATTTTCGCGGTTCCACGACCCGGACGAGCGTGCCGATGACGCTCCCGTTTGCACCCGCTCAACCCTGAGCACAGGCCGATCCAAAACTGGTGCACGCGAGCGTCGCGAGGCAGCAAACCCCCGCTCTGCCCCAATTACCCTCTCCCCGTCCTTTCGAGCACCCTAGAAGGCGTATAGCGCTTGCGCCATGCCACGCAGATTGTGCGGCCTGTCGTTGTCGAGGTAGCGGACCCAGGTGTACTGCCCGGAAATGCCGAAACGCACCGCCGGCGTCGCGTCCCACATCAAGTTCACGTCGCCGTAGCGCGAGCGGTTGCCGACGCGGTTGAGCAGCTCGACCTCTGCCCCGCCCTTCGGAAAGAGCTTGGACATATTGTCGGAAAAAGACTCGGTGTAGTTGGCAGCGAAAATCACGCGACCCGTGGGAGGCAGGTAGTACTGCACGCCCGCGCGCACGGCTCGCCAATTGATGGCGTGGAGCACGCCCTGCGTATCGAACGAGACGAGCCCATTGTCGATGTCGGCGTCGTAGAGCGGCGGCGGATTCGCCTGCGCCGGATTCGGCAGCGTCGGGAAGGTCGCGCCGCCGTCCGCGCCGATCAGATCGCCGATGCCGGCGCCCGTCACGAACGAGCCGGTCAGCGTCAGGCGATTGCCGCGATCGTCGCTATCTTTGGCGGGGATCACCGGCAAAAGCGCGTCGATTGAGACGCCCCAGCCGTTGGTGTTGTTCGAGCGCTGCGCCGGGGGCGGCGTGAACGCATTCACCTTGAAACGCCGCACGGTTCCGGACACGCCGATCGACGCGGGCAGCGCCAATGTGCCGGTATTGCCGGGGGTCGTGATGCCCTTCCAACCGTCCAAACTCACGCGCAGCCCAGCGTTGGCGTCGGGCGTGCCCGAGTCGCGCTGCGCCGGGCGCACGGCGGCCGCAGCCAGCTCGAGCTTGATCGGACCCAGATCGACGAAGCTATGCGAGAGGCGAAACTGCATGCTGCGCGAAAACAGTTGATTCGGCAGGCCGAGGAACTCGAGCGAGCATGGGAAAAAGTAGTTTTGCCAACCGAACACGTCATAGCTTTGGCCGGCTAGAACATCGACGTAGTCGTTCTTGAGCGAGAGGTAGGCTTGGCGAACGCGGAAGGTGGGACTGCCATAGAGAGCAGCTTCGGAGCCGCTGTTCTCCCCGTTGCCGAAAAAGTCGCCCTCGATCAGCGCCGCGGGCTTGACGCCGTCGACGACTGGCGAATCGAAAGCGAGGCCGAGGCGCGTGTTGCGCATCGAAAATTGACTGCGACCTGCGCGGCCCTCGTACGTGTCGTCGCGCGCCACGAGCGAACGACCGATGGCGTCCCCGTAGCTGCGCGTGGAATCGTAGATGTAGTCCGCTTCGACGAAGCCGAAGAAGGTGAGCGCGAACTTCTTTGCCCCCTCGCCGATGGTGATCGCGAGAGGCGGCCGAGAAAACCAGGACGGCGCCTTCGTCTCGTCAGTCGCGGCGGCGGGCAGCTCGGCGGAAACCACTGCCGGCGGTGCGATAGGGGCGATGGGCGCGGGCGCGCTCGGCGGCGGGCCCCACGCTGGCGCAGGGGATGGCGCTGCGATCGGCGGCGGCTGTGGTGCCGGCTCCGCGGCGGGACTGACCGGCGGCGGAGCGGGCGCTGGAAACTCCGCTGCCGGGGGTGCCGCGGGCGGCGTACCCACGGGCGGAGCTGCGGGCTTGTCGGCAGGCTGCTGCGCGTAGAGCGGCGTCACGAACCAGATCGCGGCGAGCGGAGCGAGGTATTTCGAAACGCTGAGCTTGTTCATGATTTCTTCCAAGGGGAGACGGCTACTGAAAATCGCAACAATAAAGCGTGGCGAGGTACCCCTCGGCATCGCGCCCGGCGACACCGGGGTCGGGACAAGCCATGCCTGGGTAGTCCTGAGCCGGCGTATCGGGTCCGTAGCAGGCGATCCCGAAGCGACCCGCTGCGCAGCCGGGCACGAGGGTATCGGGCACGCACGTGCCACCGACCGGCGGCAGCGCCGGGGTGTAGCAACAATAGCTCTGCGCCGAGGGCAAGATGGTGGGTACCGAACACAGCAGGCGGTACACGTCCGCGCGACTCTGGTTCGCGCCGAGCTGCTCCGCCTTCGGCATGTTCCCGGCCGTGCAAATGAAGCCCATCATATTGTCCGAGCAGCCCGCGCTGTCCGTCTGGGTACAGCCATCCGTTTGCGGAAACCCCGAGCAGCAGTAGTCGATCAAATCCCCTTCGTAGATGCCCTGCCCGCATTGCAGATCGGACGCGAACGCTTCCGGGCGCTGCGAACCCCGGCACTGGTAGCCGTAGTTCGGGGCATCGCAAATCGCGACCGGGTTGAGCGCGCAAGGCGTGAGCGCTTCGGAGCAGCAATAGCCTTGCGTCCCATCGGCCAACGCACCGCGATCGGCGCACACGACGCCCTGCGGCACGCCATCGGCGTAGGTCGGAGCTTCATCGGGTCGCGCCGAACCCGTGCAGGAGTAGCCGATCAAACCGAGGTTCGGCGTCGCTCCGCCGTCAGGGTCCGAGACCCCGTTGCAACCAAGCGCCGGGTCGGCTCGCACGACGCATACGCCGTGCGAGCTGCTGCTTTGCGTCGAGCAAGCGCCCGCGCCAATACCCGACGCGAGCAGCAGGCTCACGAACAAGCGAGACGTCGTGGATGACAATGACATGACTAGCGCAGCCAACCGGCGGGCACCGGCGGTACCGGCAGCGTGGGAAATTGGCAGGCACGCGGTGCACTGGCGCCCGTGATGCCGTTGGTCACCGTGACGCCGAGCCCGTTGGGCATGAAATTCACGTTGCCGGGACCGAGCCGGATGTCCGCGAAGGCGGCCGCAACCGCCTGCGGCCCGATGTTGTCGACCACGACGTTGTCGAGCGTGATGGGGCCCGCCGGCAGCGAGGCGTTGAAGCCCTCGAGCGTGACCACGGGCTGCACCGGGCTCATACAGGTCACGTCGTGGATGTTCTGGAACGTCAGGTTCTTGAACTGCGGATAGCTGGTGCCGGCGAAGAGCGGATTGTAGGCCGGCGTGATCATGATCGCGTTGGCGACATCGCGCAAACACACGTCGCTGAACGTGATGTTGTTGACGAGTCCGCCGCGGCTCGAATCCGATTTGACGCGGATGCCGTTCGAGTCGGCCGGGCTCGCGCCGTCGCCGACCGGGCGCGTGTCACCGTCGACCGTCAAGTCGTACACCGATACGTTCTCGACGCCGTGGTGCAGGACGCCGTTCATGTCCTGGTACGTGCCGTAGGTTTCGCTGCCGATCGACATGCCGTGTCCGGTACCGAAGTGATTGTGCGCGATCACGAGATCCGACACCCAATGGCCGCCCTTGATGGCGATCTGGTCGTCCCCCGTGCTGATGGTGCTGCAGGCGATCACGCCGCAGGTCGCGATATCACTCGTGCCCGGATCGATGCCGTCCGTGTTGCGCGCGAAGTGCGGCGACATCGGCAGCCCTTGGCTGTTTAGCCAATTCGAAGGCGTGAGCACGGTGACGCCCCAGACGATGAAGCCCTGCCCTGGCGCGTCGCAGCTGCCGTCCGCCGGCGAGGACGTGATCTTGACGTGGAACTTGGGGGAGTTGTGGAGCGTGATGCGGTAGAGCACGAAGCCGGTGGTGCCCGTGCTCAGATTGATCAGCGTCGGGTTGCCGATACTGCCGTCGATCTCTTGCAGGGCACCCGACATTTGCCACCACGAGTAGTCGTGCCCGACCAGAGGTTCGCCGCCCTGGCCGTCGATCACACCGTCCCCGACGATTGCCGGGTTCGTGCCGCGCACTGTGATGAAGTCATTGCACGCGCCCGAGTCGTTGACGCCGAGCACGCCACAGCTGCCGGTCTTCTGATAGAGGTCGGCATTGCGCGAGGCGTACAGCGTCACGCCGCGATCGATCCAAAGCGTGCTGCTGTCCACCGTCAGGTGCGCGGCGACGAACGCGTTGTGTGCGCCGTCGCTCACCAGCTTCACGGCTCGTCCGCTGCACGCGGCCAGGGCCGCCTGAATGCGGTTGGAGTCGAGGTCGTTCTCGTCAGGACTGCTTTTGTCGGCGACCACGGTCTGGCAGACGTCCGTCGGCAGCGTGGGTTCGAGCGGTAAATTGGGGTCGTTGGCCCCGCAAACACCCGGCACCGCGTCCGGCGCGACCGTGGCGTCCGGCGCGCTGCCGCACTGATATTGAAGACTCGCGATCTTGTCGGAGCTGCAACCGAGCGCGCAACAAAGCGCGGGCCAAACGAAATGAAGAGCTCTCACCTCAACAGCCCTGACCGCCGGGACATGGCCACGCGCTCGAGCTGGCGCAGCTCCACCTGCGAGCGCCGGAGTCGCCGCCCTGCGGGCACACGCAGTAGCCGGCCTTCGAGCTGCCGCTCGAGTCGAAATAGCTATCTTGCACGTTGCACAGCACGCACGTGGCGACGTCGCACGTGTCGCCTGCCTTGGGCGTCGTCGTTGGGCAAGTCGCGTCGATCGCCGGCGGAATCTTGTAGCAGCTGTAGTCCTGCGAAGGGAAACTGCAGCCCTTTTGTTCGACGTAAGTGCCGCTCGAGCACGTCTCCGACTTGAAGCCGAGACTGAGCGGGCCGCACGTCTTGTAGCAGAGCTGGCTGTCCGTCGTCGTGCACACGCCGCCCTTGGTCGGCGCGACGCCGGCCGCGGTGACCGGCACGTCACCACAGCTCGGGGTATACGAGTTGCCCCCGGCGCCGGCCATGCCAGTCGAGCCTCCGCCGGACGACGCGTCGGCCGGCCCGACGTTCCCATAAACGCCAGCGGCCAGCACGCGGGGCGGATCGTTGGGACCCGAGCACGCGTACACGGCGAGCCAGCTGCTCGCTAACAGGCCTACAAAAAGCCGCGTAAAAGCGTGTGTCATCGGTTCCAGCTTTCTGCCTATGCAGTAATGCCGGAGCGCGCCGAATCGATCGGTGGCAAGGGCTCAGGCGGACGAGACAGCAGGCACCTTAGCACCCGCGATAGCCAGGTCACGGCTTGGCCGCGCGAAAAGGAACCCTTGCAGGTAGTCACATTTGAGAGCTTCCAGCGTCGTCTGCTCCGCGGGAGTTTCGACGCCCTCGGCAATGACCCTTTTTCCCATGTCGTGGCATAGGTCCACGATGGCGCGGATTAGCCGCCGCTTGACCGAGCTCTCATGGACGTCGCGCACGAGTGACATGTCGAGCTTGACGAAATCCGGTTCGAGCTGCGTAAAACTCGAGAGACCCGCGTAGCCGGCGCCCAGGTCGTCGAGCGCGATACGAAAGCCGAGTGCGCGCAATCGGGCGATGCGCTCCGGCACGCCGTGGATGAGATCCAAGCTCGCGCGCTCGGTGATTTCGAGCACCACGTGCGATGCAAAGCGCGACAGCGGTGCGTTCGGCGAAGCCAGCTGCGGATCGGCCAGATCGTCCGCGTGCAAATTGACGAACAGGCAGGGGTCCTCCATGCCGCATTGCGCCAGATCCGCCGCGACGCGGTCGCGCACGCTGCGCCCCACGTCGCGCAGCCTGTCGGTCCGCTGCGCCGCGTTGAGCACGGCCCCGGGGTGCGGCAGCACGGCCTCGTCACTGCGCATCAACGCCTCACAAGCGAAGGTCTCGCGCGTTTGCGTGTGAACGATCGGTTGGTACGCCATCCACAACGAAGATAGCGCGCGATCGAGCGCGGTTTCGACGCCGGCGCGATCGCCGACACGAAACGTACCGCTACCGTACTGCTCGACGAACTCACGCTTGATGCGCGCCGCACGACTGGCATCGACTGCCAGATCCACGACCGTGCAGAGATGCTCGCCGTTCACGGGCTTTACCAGGTACTGAAATGCGCCGTACTCGACGGCCGCCGCTGCGGAGCTCACGTCCGGCTTGCCCGTCACCAGCACGACTTGAACGTCCGGGTCATGCTCGCGCGTCGCGCGCAAGAGCTGGATGCCGTTCATTCCGGGCATGTGAATGTCACTGATGACCAAATCGAACGACTGCACGGCGAGCTCTGCGGTGGCTTGCACTCCGCTCGCTGCGCAAGTGATTCGATAGCCGCTGCGCGCAAGCACCCGCGCCGTAACGCGCAAGAGCGCCTCGTCGTCGTCCACGAGCAGCACTTGCTTCATTCCCTCGTCCGGGGCGTCCGACGCTCCGCTCACGCTTCCCATAATCCAAGAGTGTAGCAGAGACTTCGCTCGCTGATGCACAGCTTGCGTAGATTCTCAACCATCGGTTGTGTGCGCTACTCGTACGCGGTCCCCATGCGAGCCGTAGTGAGACGGTCGGCGCGTGCGTCGAAGCGTATCGGGGGTCCCTGCCCAGCCGGCCAACCAGGGACTTCTGGGCAGAAAACAAGAGGAAATACCCGTCCTCGCCGACAGCTCCCCGAATTCGGCGCGCTCACCATTATCTTCGCGAAAGCTCGGCCGTTGCAACGTGCGCTGAGTCTGATCGCAAGCACGCGTTTGAGGGAGCATTCGAAAGTGATGGTGATAGCCAAGCCTGTCCAGGGTGCAGGCACTCGCGTCCAAAGCAAGCCGAGCGGAGTCGCGTCGACAGGCCAAACACTCGCGTAAGGGTGGAGGAGGTGCCCCTGCCCATGCCTGACCGAACCCGCATCCTCGCCGTCGTGGCGGGGAGGCTGGTCTGCGCCGTGCCGCTGTCACACGTCGTGGAAACGATGCGACCATTGCCGATCGAGAACTTTGCGGCCGCGCCTTCGTTCGTGCTCGGGCTGTCGCGAATTCGCGGCCTCGCCACGCCGGTCGTGGACCTGCGCGCCCTGCTCGGGACGAGCACGACCGGCGAGATCACGCGTTTTGCGTCGCTACGGGTGGGCGCGAGACAAGTCGCGTTGGCAGTGGATCGAGTGCTCGGAGTTCGTGCGCTCGGCAGCGCGCACTGCGACGACCTGCCGGCGCTCTTGAGCGGAGCGACCGGCGACGTGGTCGAAGCGATCGCTGAGCTCGACCAAGAGCTCTTGCTCGTCCTGCGCGCCGGTCATCTGTGCCCGGAAGCCGCGCTACAAGCGCTCGCCGCGGTGTCTGCATGAGCCTGCGTTCCGAAGATGTGCGCGCTTTTCGCAGCCTGGTCGGCAAGCACATCGGCTTGGACTTCGACGACTCGAAACTCGACTACTTGAGCGACGTCCTGAGCGAGCGACTCAAGGCCCACGACACCACGGCGCTCGGCTCCTACGTCGATCGCCTCGGCAACGGCAACCGCGAGGAGCTCCGCGCGCTCGCCGAACAGCTGACCGTAACCGAGACGTATTTCTTCAGATATTGGGATCACTTCCGCGCGTTTTCGGAGCTGGTGCTACCGAAGCTCCTGCGTGCTCGTCGAGGGACCGGCAAGATCCGCATCCTCTCGGCCGGCTGCGCGTCGGGCGAGGAGGCCTATTCACTTGCGATGCTCGCGCGCGAACACGTGGCTGACCTCGAAAGTATCGAGATCCTCGGCGTCGACATCAATCCGGCCATGATCCAAAAGGCGCTGCGCGGTCGCTACTCGCCCTGGGCTCTACGCACGACGTCGCCTGCCTACGCCGAACGCTATTTTCAAGCGGGCAAGGGCACCTTCACGCTATTGCCCACGGTAGTTCAAGCCGCAACGTTCGAGGAGGGCAATCTGGTCGACGCGAGTTCGAGCTTTTGGCAAGCCCGCTACGACCTGGTCTTTTGTAGGAACGCATTGATGTATTTCGCGCCGGAGGTCGCGGCTGAGGTCGTGAAGCGCATCGCGCGTTGTTTGAACCCAGACGGCTATCTTTTTCTGGGTCACGCCGAAACGCTGCGCGGTCTCTCGACTGACTTCCACTTGTGCCACACGCACGACACCTTTTACTACAGCCTACGCGGCGACGCGGAACGAGGCGCGGCAGAGGGACACCGCACGCTCCCTCCTGTCAGCGCTCCCACGCCGGCACTCGCCGAGACCGATTCGAGCTGGGTCGAGCTGATCCGCGGAGCGTCCGATCGCATCGCGTCGCTCACGACGCCGACCCAGTCGCGGCCCGCATACCTCACTTCTTCGGCCGCGCCGCGCGCAGACGCGCGCTCGGCCCTGGCACGAGCCGTCGGTATGTTGGAAGAAGAGCGGTTTGCCGAGGCTCTCGCCGTGCTGCACGCCCTGCCCACTTCCGCGCGCAAAGACCCGGAAGCGCTTTTGCTGCGTGCCGTCGTGTTGACCAACAGTGGCGAGCTCGCCGAGGCCGAATGCGCCTGCAGCGAGCTGCTCGAGCTGGACGAGCTGAACGCGGGCGCGCACTACCTGAGCGCGCTTTGTCGCGAGCACGCGGGCGACTACGCGGCCGCGCTCGACCACGATCGCACGGCCGCCTATTTGGAGGACGGCTTCGCCATGCCTCACGTGCACATGGGGCTACTGGCCGTTCGTATCGGCCGGAACGAAGACGCGCTCAGCGCGTTCGGCAAAGCCCTGCGTCTGCTCGCGCGCGAAGACGCATCGCGGATCTTGTTGTTCGGGGGCGGCTTTCGCCGCGAAGCGTTGCTCGAACTGTGTCGCTCGAAGCTCGCACAATTGGGAGCGCCGCCATGAGCGACCCGCTGCTCTACGGTAAAGTAGCGGATCTTCGCCGCGCGTTCGATCAAGCCTTCTCCGCCGCGCCCACGACAGCCGACGCAGAGCTCGAGGACCTGATCACCGTGCAGATCGCGGACAAGCCCTACGCGCTGCGGGCCCGCCAGATCTCGGGCTTGTTCCTGCATCGCAGCGTGCTCAAGGTGCCGACGCGGCGCAGTGAACTACTCGGCATTGCCGGCATTCGCAGCGCGCTGGTCCCGATCTACGATCTTGCTGCGTTGCTGGAGCTCGGCCAGAGCAGGAGCGCGTCGCCCTGGATCGCGGTCTGCGACAGTCTAGAGCCACTCGGCCTGTCGTTTCAAAGCCTCGAGGGTCTGCGACGCGTCGCCAAGAACTGCGTGAGCGAAGCGACTCTGGACGCCGCATCGGGTTTACCGCGCAGTGTGCTGCACGCGAACGATCAAACGTATCCCATCGTCGAAGTGGGTTTGTTGGTGAAGAAGCTGAAGGGGCTCGGAACTTTATCCGAGCCCGGCAAGGACAGGTAGTGATGGCTTGGACGTTCGGCAAGAAAATCGCGGCAGGCTTCGGCATTTCCGTAGCCATGTTGATCTTGGTCGGTGTGGTCGCCTACCGCGAGACGGACTCCTTGATGGAGAACGACCGCATGGTGACGCACACGCACGCGGTGCTGGAGGAGCTCACTCAGCTGCTCTCGGCCATGCAGGACGCCGAAACGGGCCACCGCGGCTTCCTGGTCATGGGTGAGGACATCTACCTCGAACCCTATCAATCGGCGCTCGCGCACATCGGACCCATCTTCAACACGCTCCGCAGCCTGACGTCGGACAATGATCGGCAGCAACGTAGACTCGACCAAGCCGACGCGCTGATCCAGTCCAAACTCGCCGTGATCAAACACTCGATCGATCTCAGGCGCAGCGAAGGCATGCTCAGCGCAAAGTCGGAGTTGACCGAGGGCAAGCAGGTGATGGACGACTTCAGACGGGTCGTGCAAGCCATGGAGCAGGAGGAGCACGATCTACTGAAGCAACGCAGCGCCGCGGCCGAGTCCGGGGCCAAGGCGGCGCAATTCGGGATCGCCGCGGGCTCGCTGTTCGCGCTGCTCTTCGTGGGCCTCGCCGGTTGGACGATCACGCGTTCGCTCAATACGCAGCTCTCGTCGGCGACGGCGAACATCCGCAGCTCGTCCACCGAGCTCGAAGCGGCCGCCACGCAGCAGGCCAGCGGCGCGCGCGAGCAATCCTCGGCCACCAGCGAGGTGTCGACCACGCTGCGCGAGCTGCTCTCGACGGCCAAGCAGATCGCGGAGAGCGCTCAACGCGTGGCGCGCATCGCCGACGACACCGCACACGGCGCCCGTAGCGGCGACGAGACCGTGCTGCGCGCCAGCGACGCCGTGCAGACCATCAAGCGCCAGGTCGACTTGATCGTGGCGCACATGCTCGACCTCGGCAAAAAATCGCAGCAGGTCGGCGGCATCGTCGAGCTGATCAACGAGCTTGCGGAGCAAACGAACATCCTGGCCATCAACGCCACGATCGAGGCGGCCGGAGCGGGCGACGCGGGCAAGCGCTTCGGTGTGGTGGCGGACGAGATCCGCAAGCTTGCCGATCGGGTGGCTGGCTCGACCAAGGAGATTCGCGGGTTGATCGACGACATTCGCAGCGCGGTGAACACGACCGTGATGGCCACCGAGGGCGGCAGCAAGGCCGTCGAAGCCGGTAGCAAACAGTTCGTCGAGTTGACGACGTCCTTCAAACAGATCGTCGAGCTCGTGGGCACGACCACCGAGGCCGCGCGTGAGATCGAGCTCAGCACGAAGCAGCAGAGTACGGCTGTCGAGCAGGTCAACCTGGCGATCACGAACGTGGCGCAAGCCACCAAGGAGAATGAAGCGAGCTCGAACCAGACCCTGCAAACCGCGCGGCAATTGACTGCGCTTTCGCGCGAGCTAACGCGCATGATTCAAACCGACGAGGCCGCCTAGCCCGAGCTAGACAGCGAATGCCGGAAGACCGTTACAAATATTTCCGAATCGAGGCCCGCGAGCTGGTCGAGGGTCTCGTCAAAGGAGTGCTCGAGCTCGAAACGACGAGCGGCACGGACGCGGTGGTCGCCCGCTTGCTCCGGCTCGCGCACACGCTGAAGGGCGCGGCGCGCATCGTCAAGCTAGCCAGCGTTGCCCAGCACGCCCATCAGATCGAGGAGATCCTCGAACCGTTTCGCGCGGTCAAGACGCTGGTCGCGCGCGATCGAATCAACGCTCTGCTGGCCGAACTCGACGCGATCTCGTCCGCGTTGAAGCGCATCGAGCTCGTGGACGCACCCGTCGGCGCCAACCCGCCCGCTCAGGAGCAAGCGTTCGAGACCGTTCGCGTGGGCATCACCGAGATCGACGCCATCTTGGAGGGCGTCGCGGAAGCCAGCGCTCACGTGCACGCGCTGCGCGCCAATGGCGATCGCCTGGAACGCTCGCGGCAGTTGATCGAGCTCCTGCTCGATCAACTCGGTCCGCGCCAGGTCGCGCGAGGCGTTTCGACCGCGGCGCTCGCGCGCAGCTACCCGCTATTGGAAGAGCTCAAGGACTCGTTGTCCGGGGTCGGACGCGACACGAGCGCTCGCCTCGAGCAGATCGACGCCGAGCTCACGCAAATGCGCGAGGCCGCCGGCAAATTGCGGCTGCACCCGGTCAGTTCGCTGTTCGGCGCGCTCGAACGGGCCGCGCGCGACGCGGCACAATCGCTGGACAAAAGCGTATCGTTCAAGGCGAGCGGCGGTGAGATCCGCGTCGACGCTCCGGTGCTGACCGCGGTGCGCGATGCCCTGTCGCACGCGATTCGCAACGCCGTCGCTCACGGCATCGAGAGTGACGCCGAGCGCGAACGCGCAGGAAAGCCGGCGAGCGGGCTCGTGGAGCTGACGGTCGAACGCCGCGGTAACCGCGCGGCGTTTCGCTGCACGGACGACGGTCGCGGCATAGACGTCGCCGCACTGCGCAGCGTTGCCGTCGAGCGAGGCTTGCTGTCCGCGGCCCAAGCTCAGGGCCTCGACGTCGACGGCGTCTACGAGCTCCTGCTCAACGGACGCCTCAGCACGACGCGCACGGTGAGCGAGCTTTCGGGGCGCGGGATCGGCCTCAACGTGGTGCGTGAGATCGGGCAACGCCTGAACGGCGAGGTCAAGATCGAGAGCGAGCCGGGTCGGGGCACCACGCTGGAAATCAGCGTACCGATCTCGCTCGCGTCGTTGCCCGTGCTGGTCGTGGGCGCCGCCGAATCGGCGGCCGCACTGCCGCTCGACGCGATCCGCGAAACGTTTCGCCTACCCGATACGGAGATCACTCGCACCTCCGAGGGAGAGTCCATCGTGCGCGGTGGCAAGCTGATTCCGTTTCGCCCGCTCGGCGAGCTGCTCGACGACGGCCGCGCCCGGGCGCGGGCGGCTACCTGGTCCGTGGTCGTGGTGGCTTCGGCCAGCGCGCTCGTCGCGCTCGGGGTCGATCGCCTGCAGGGCGCGACGACGCGCGTCGTCAAGCCGCTGCCGGCCTGGCTCGAGCTCGATCCGATCGTGGCGGGCGCTTCCTTCGACG
Source organism: Polyangiaceae bacterium (assembly GCA_036496745.1). Taxonomy (GTDB): domain Bacteria; phylum Myxococcota_A; class Polyangia; order Polyangiales; family Polyangiaceae; genus PMG-095. The sequence continues at coordinate 11,034 of DASXKQ010000182.1, read as the reverse complement.
TCGCAGGCAATCCCGAGCTCGTGCTCGATCCGAACGGGCTCGTCGCAGCGGCCAAGACCAAGGGCACGGCGCCGCCGCTGCCGACGCGCGCAGCGCGCCTGCCCGTGCTGATCATCGACGATTCGCTGACGACCCGCATGCTCGAGCAGAGCATTCTCGAATCGGCCGGTTACGCGGTGGAGTTGGCCACTTCCGCCGAGGAGGGCTTGAGCAAGGCGAAACTCAAGCGCTACGGGCTATTCTTGGTCGACGTGGAAATGCCGGGCATGAGCGGTTTCGAGTTCGTCACCGAGACCAAGCGCGACGCGGGCCTGCGCGAGATCCCGGCCATCCTCGTCACGTCCCGCGCGGCGCCGGAGGATCGCGCGCGTGGCAAGCAGGTGGGCGCGTACGCATATGTGATCAAGGGCGAGTTCGATCAGAGTTACCTGCTCAAGACCATTCGGGAGCTGCTCGGCTGAGCCATGGCCAAAATCCGCGTGCTCGTAGTCGAAGATTCGCTGACGATTCGCCAGCACCTGGTGAACATCGTGCGGGCGGATCCCGATCTCGAACTATTGGGCGAGACCGACAACGGCAAGTCGGCCATCGAGCTGTGCCAAACGCTGCGTCCCGACGTAATGACGCTCGACATGATGCTGCCCGTCCTGACGGGCTTGCAGGCCACCGAGCAGATCATGGCGCACTGTCCGACGCCGATCCTGATCGTGTCGGCATCGATCAATCGCGGCGAGCTGTTTCGGACCTACGACGCGCTGGCGGCCGGCGCCGTCGACGTGCTGGAGAAACCCACCGGTCAAGAGCCGGACGGGCAATGGGAGCGCCGCTTCCTGTCGACTTTGAAGCTCGTTTCTCGCATCAAGGTGATCACCCACTTGCGCGGCCGACTCGCGCACTGGCAGCGCGCCGCGCAGCTCAATCCCGATCGCGTCGGAGAGGCCTCCGTGCGGCGAGTCGTGGCGATCGGTGCCTCCACCGGCGGCCCCGGCGCCGTCACCGAGGTGCTGCGAGCGTTGCCCGCCCCCTTCCCCGTGCCAATCTTGATCGTGGTGCACATCGGCGCGCCATTCGGAGCCGCCTTCGCCGAATGGCTCGACGGGCAGTCGCCTCATCGAGTCGCCGCGGCCAGCGACGGAATGCGGCTCGCCACGGCCGCCGGCACGGTGTTGCTCGCGCCGGCCGATCAGCATTTGTCCTTGCAAGGCGGCGCGGTGCGGCTCACGCGCGACCCCGAGCGGCATTCTTGTCGCCCCTCCGTCGACACGCTGTTCGAGGCCGTCGCGCGCGAATACGGCAGCTCGGCGGTCGCCTGCTTGCTGACGGGCATGGGCCGAGACGGCGCCGCCGGCCTGCTCGAAATCCGCCGCGCCGGCGGCCTGACCATCGCGCAAGACGAGCGAACGTCCGTTGTACACGGCATGCCGCGTGAAGCGATCCTGCTCGGCGCGGCCGAACGTGTGCTCGCGCTCGACGAGATCGGCCCCGCGGTCGCCGCCGAACTGTGCGGCGTTCAGAAGAGGCGGGCGCCATGAGCGCGAATGTGCTGATCGTGGACGACAGCCTGACGGTGCGCATGGACCTCGCCGACGCCTTCACCGCCGCCGGCTTTTGCGCCCTGCCCTGCGCGAACTTGAGCGACGCGCGCAAGGTGCTGTCGAACGGCACCGTCGACGCGGCGATCCTCGACGTCCTCCTACCCGACGGCGACGGAATCGAACTGCTCGGCGAGCTCCGCCGCGAGAGCCGCGGGCGGGTGGCCGTATTGGTGCTGTCGAGCGAAGCCGAGGTCCACGATCGCGTGCGCGGTTTGAAAACGGGCGCTGACGAATACGTCGGCAAACCGTACGACATCGGCTACGTGATCGCGCGGACGCGTCAATTGCTGCACTCGCGCGCCTCGTCGGCGCCCGATTCGAAGCTGATCCTCGTGATCGATGACAGCCTCACATTCCGCCAGGAGCTGAGCGCGGCGCTCGAACAAGGTGGCTATCGGGTCACGAGCGCGGCGACCGGCGAGGAGGGTTTGCGGATCGCCGCACAGCAGCGGCCGCTCGCGATCATCGTGGACGGCGTGCTACCGGGCATCGACGGCAACGGGGTGATCCGGCGAGTCAAGCTGGACGCGGCGCTGCGCGCCGTACCGTGCCTGCTGCTCACGGCTTCCAGCCAGCTGGACGAAGAGCTGCGCGCGCTCGACTCCGGCGCAGACGCTTTCCTGCGCAAGGGCGACGACGCGACGCTGGTGCTCGCCAAGCTGAACGCGGTGCTCAGAAGCGCGACGGAATCGCACCAACAGCTCGAAACCAAGAGCCTGCTTTCACCGAAGAAGATCCTGGCCGTCGACGACAGCGCCACCTACCGCGAGGAGCTGGCGACCTCGCTGCGTGAAGAAGGCTATCAGGTGATCTCAGCGCAATCCGGCGAAGAAGCGATCGAACTCCTCTCCCTGGAGTCGGTCGATTGCGTGCTCCTGGATCTGATCATGCCCGGCATCGGCGGTGAAGAGACCTGCCGCAGGCTCAAGGCCGCCCCACACGTGCGCGATACACCGATCGTCGTACTGACGGCAGTCGAGGAGCGCTCGGCTATGCTCGCCGCTCTCGCGCAGGGAGCCGACGATTACATCGAGAAATCGAGCGAGTTCGAGGTATTGAAGGCGCGCGTGCGGGCCCAACTCCGGCGCCGTCAATTCGAGGACGAAACCCGGCAAGTTCGCGAGCAGCTCTTACGCAGCGAGATGGACATCGTGGAGGCGCGCGCCGCGCGAGAGCTCGCCGAGACGCGTGCCGCGCTGGTGGAAGAGCTCGAGCGAGCGAACCATGACCTGAAGGCGGCTTATGCCGAGCTACAACAGGCTCAGTCGCAGCTCGTGCAGTCGGCCAAAATGGCGTCGCTCGGTCAACTGGTGGCGGGCGTCGCGCACGAGATCAACAATCCACTCGCGTTCGTGATCAGCCACCTCGGAACGGTCAAGGTGAGCCTCGGTAAGCTCGACGCGGAGCTCGAAAACACGACGCTCCCGGCGGCGCGCGAGCATCTGGATCGCGCGCAAAACCGCGTGCAAGAGAGCGGCTTCGGCCTCGAGCGCATCCGGGAGCTGATCTTGAAGCTTCGCACCTTCTCCCGGCTGGACGAGGGCGAACGAAAGATCGTGAGCATTCGCGAATCCGTCGAGTCCGTGCTCACCATCATGCAGCACCGCTGCAAGGGCATCGACGTTCACACGCACTTCGGCGAACCCGACCAACTCGACTGCTTCCCGAGCCTATTGAATCAGGCCATCATGAACCTGGTGGCGAATGCGCTCGACGCCATCGGCGAACAGGGCACGCTCACGCTCACGACCGGCGCCGACCAGAGCAACGGTGTCTACGAGATCGTCGTCGAGGACTCCGGACCCGGCATTCCCGAGCAACTGCGTGAGCGCGTACTCGAACCGTTTTTTACGACGAAACCCGTCGGCCAAGGCACCGGCCTCGGCTTGTCCATCAGCTACTCCATCGTGCACAAGCACGGTGGCAAACTGGAGCTCAGCGCCGGAGCAGCTGGCGGAGCTCGAGCCGTGATTCGCATTCCATTGCATCAAAGAGGCGCAAAGTAACCATGCAAGCAGCTGCAACCGTGAAGGAACGGGTCCTCTTAGTGGACGACGAGCCACAAGTGCTGGTCGCGCTCGAGGATCTATTGAGCGACGAGTTCGTCATCTACAAAGCGGACTCCGCGCAGAAAGCGCTGACCGTCGTCAGAGCCGAGCCCGACATCGCCGTGGTGGTGACGGACCAGCGCATGCCGCAAATGAGCGGCGACGAGCTGCTGGCGCGGCTGGGAGACACCTCCGACGCTTCGCGCATCCTGGTCACGGGTTTCGCCGACCTTTCGGCCGTCGTGCGCGCCGTCAACGAGGGCAAGATCTTCGCCTACATCACCAAGCCCTGGAACGGCGACGACCTGCGCGTCAAAGTCGCCAAGGCGGCCGAGCATTTTCGGCTCGCCAAGGAGCTCGCGCACGAGCGAAACCTCTTGCACGATCTGATGAACAACGTCCCGGACGGGATCTATTTCAAGGATCGTGAGCTGCGCTTCCAGCGCGTCAATCGCGCGTTCGCCGCGCTGATGAACGCGCGGGAACCCGAATACCTGGCGGGCAGGCGGCTCGAGGAGCTGCGCTCGGTGGCGATTGACGATCATGCGATCGAGAGCGAGGAGCGCCGGGTCCTGCAGGAGGGGGCTCCGTTGCTCGACGTCCTTCGCGAGTACACGAGCGGAGGCGAACGGCGCTGGCTGTCGGAAACCAAGGCGCCCATTTTCGGCAGCCATGGCGAGGTGATCGGCCTGGTCGGGATTTCACGCGACGTGACGCGACAGCGCTTGCTCGAGCAGCAATTTCTGCAGGCGCAGAAAATGGAGGCCATCGGACAATTGGCGGGTGGCGTCGCGCACGACTTCAACAATCTGCTGGCGGTAATCCAGAGCTACAGCGCGCTCGTGATCAACGAGCTCGGCGAGGAAGACCCGATGCGCGCGGACATCTCGGAGATTCTGGCGGCATCACGCCGCGGCAGCTCACTCACGCGCCAGCTGCTCGCCTTCAGTCGTCAGCAGATCACGCAACCCAAGGTCGCCAACTTGAACGCGATCGTCGCGGACGTGCAGAACATGCTGCGCCGGATCATCGGCGAGCACATCGCGCTCGACACGGCGTTGTCGGAAGACCTCGGCTTGGTGCGCATCGACGTCGGGCAAGTCGAGCAAGTGATCGTCAACCTGACCGTCAATTCACGCGACGCCATGCCCGAGGGCGGCAAGCTGACGATCGAGACGAGCAACGTGCAGATCGAGCAGGAGTTCGCCGCTCAACACTCCGGCGTGAGTCCGGGTGAATTCGTGATGCTGGCCGTAACCGACACCGGAGCCGGCATCGACCCGGAGACGCAGAAGCACATCTTCGAGCCATTTTTCACGACCAAGGAGGTGGGCAAAGGCACCGGCCTCGGCCTGTCGACGGTGCACGGCATCGTGCAGCAGAGCGGCGGATTCGTGACCGTGTACAGCCAACTCGCGCGTGGCACCTCGTTCAAGGTGTACTTTCCGCGTATCCGCGAGCATGGCGGCTCGAGCACGGCCCACTCGAAGTCGTCACCGCCGGTCGCCAAGACCAAAGCGGGCGCGATTCTGGTCGTCGAGGACGACGAGGCCGTGCGCCAGGTAGCGGCTCGCATCCTGCGCGCGGGCGGCTACACGGTGCTGGAAGCTCGGCGCGCCACCGAGGCAACGTCGATCTGCAACGAGCTCTCCGGCAAGATCGATCTGTTGCTCACCGACGTAGTAATGCCTGGCCAAAGCGGCGAGAAGCTCGCTGCCGAGCTGTGTCAAACCTGGCCGCGCATTCGAGTCTTGTTCATGTCGGGCTACCCGGGCGCGGCCGTCGCGCGCGACGGCTTGGTCGCGTCCGGCACGGCGTACATCGAAAAACCCTTCAGCCCGAGCGCGTTGCTCGCCAAGGTCGAAGAGACACTGACCGCTCTCGGAGTCGCCCACCCGCACTCATGAACTCGGGATTTCGCACAGGAGTGGCTCCTTCACCCGCCGTGCGTAGTGATTCGTGAGCCGCAGCAAGACCTGCTCGGTCACGCGCTGCCCGCGCGCGACGAGCAGCATGCCGGAGTCGAGCGTCACGTCGGCCGCGAACACCATGCCCGCGCGCACCTCGGCTAGCGGCAGCGGCCGCACCTCCGGTGGCTTCACCGCGCACACGTCGCTCAGCGCGTCGAGCACGGCCGGGTCGTACAACTCGCTACGGCTCCGCAGTACGCCGATCGCTTGCCGCGTGTCGCCGGTCTCGTTTTCGGCCACCCCCAGATCGTAGAGTACGCGCAGAATCCGCGCGCCGAGCGGCAACTCGCGCGCGCTGCCGGCGGCCGCAAGCGTCTTGCCGAGCCAGCTCGCCTGGTGCTCGAGCACGGCGCGCACCTTGTCCAGCCGCGGGATCTTCGAGACCACGCTCTCGGCGATCTTCGGGACTTGAGCCAGCATGTGCGCCTCGCTCGAAGCGAGCGCTTTGCCGTGACTGAGCTTGCTGAGCACGTCGCCGGGCAGGACTACGTAGCCGATCGACGAGAGCATCGAGGCAATCTCGACGTGCCAGGCGTCGGGGATGCCCATCCGCTCGGCGACCAGACGCGCACGCTCGTGCTGCTTGAGGTTCGGCCCGAAGGCTTCGGCGTGCGTCAACGCGAGCACCTCCGTAAACGCGCGCATGCTACCGACCAGCGTCTGCTCCAGTAGGACTCGCTCGGCCGTAACCAAGCGATACTGCGCGGTGGCCGCCTGCAACGCCGCCGAGAGCGTCTCCGGTGGGCACGGCTTGGTCAGGAATCGAAAGATATTGCCCTCGTTGACGGCCGCAATCGCCGGCTCGAGTTCGGAGTGCCCGGTGAGCAAGACGCGCACGGTGTCCGGCGCGCGCTGACGAAACTTGGACAAAAGCACGGCGCCGTTCATGCCCGGCATGCGCATGTCCGAGATCACGACCTCGTAGGTTTCGCCCGCGTCGAGCCGCGCGAGCGCCGCCTCACCACCCACCGACACCGACACCGCGTATTGCTTGAACAGGGTTCGCTGCAGGCCCTCGAGCACGCGAGGTTCATCGTCGACGCATAGAATCCGGGGATTGCTCATGACGCCGCCAATGACTCATGAGCCTGCGCTCGTATCATCGCCACTTGCTCGTCGAGGCCGAGCTGCCCGATCAGTTGCGGGGAAAGAGGGGCGCAGTGTAGCGCGAGCTGCTCGGCCGACATCGTCAACTCGGCGGCAAGCGCGACGGCCACGCGCACGACGCCAGACACGTCCAACACCGGCTCGTCCGACCAAGCCGCGTGATGAGTGGCAACCGCTTCGAGCACGTCGTGCGGTAGGGCCCAGAGCCCGAGCAGATACGCGCCCACCTCCGCGTGCGTGACGCCTAGCTGCTCGCGCTCGACCACGTGCAGCGGCACGCAACGCCGGGTGGCCTCCGCGATGTGCGTGTTCAACTGCTCGGGCAAGCGACTCGCGAGCGCCAGCATGCCCGCGTCGTGGAGCAGCGCCGCGGTGGTCGCGACCTGAACGAACTTCGAGTCGTTCGTCAGTTGCTTCACGATCCGCGCGGCGAAGAGCGCATGTTTTTGCTCGACCTCGAGGTCGAGCAAATTGCTCGGACCAAACGCTCGGAACAGCGATTGGGAGAGCACCAGATTGCGAATCGTGTTCATGCCCAGATAGCTCACCGCTTGCTGCACGTCGGTCACTCGCCGCGAGGCGCCGAAGAACGCCGAGTTCACCAGCTGCAGCACCTTGGCGGCCATGCCCACGTCCTCTTCGATGATCGCGCAAACTTGGCCTATTGAGCCGTTTTTGTCGGCGAGCACGCGGTTCAGCGCCAGGCACGCGGTCGGCAGACTGGGCAGCGTCACCATGCCGCCCACGCATTGCCGCAGTTGTTCGGAGCCCAAGAGCTCCCGCAGATCCAGCGTGCGCGCGATGGCGTTCTCGAGCGCGCTCGGTTCGCATGGTTTGGTCAGAAAACGATGCGCGACGTTGGCGGCGCGGGTCGCGGCCGACTCCTCCATTTGTCCCGACAGGACGATGCGCGCGGCTTGCGGTTGAAGAGTTTCGACGCGGTGGAGCAGCTCGGCGCCATCCATGCTCGGCATGCGCATGTCGGACACGACCACGTCGAAGACCCCGCGTTCGAGCTCTTCGATAGCGGCAGCGCCGCTGGTGGCGAAGACCAGTTCCCAGACCTGTCTCTTGCCGCGCAAACTGCGTTTCAGACCGTCGAGCACCCGCGCTTCGTCGTCCACGAACAGGATACGTTTCACGGTTGCTCCCCCGCACGGCTTGCTGCTGGGCTCGACCTCGGCAGCGTGCGTTCTGACGCCGTCGCTCGTTCTTCAACGCTCGGCAAGCGCAGGAAAAAGGTGGTGCCGACACCGAGCTCCGTCTCGAAGGTCAACGTGCCGCCGTGCTTGTCGACCACTATCGAACGTGAAATCGCCAAGCCTTGGCCGGTGCCGCGCCCGACGGCCTTGGTCGTGAAAAATGGCTCGAACACGCGTTGTCGATGCTCTTCCGAAATGCCCGCGCCGTCGTCGGAGATGCTGACCAGAACGGAGTCGCTCTCCTGCTTCGTTCTCACGACGATCTTACCCATGCGCCCCGCGGCCGCATGGCGATCGGCGATCGCGTGCGCGGCGTTCACCAGCAAGTTGAGCAAGACTTGACTGAGTTCGCCCGGGTAACACGGCACTGGCGTCAGCTCGGCGAGCTCGAGCCGTATGTCAGCCGCGTATTTGAGCTCGTTGTGCGCCACCGTCAACGTGCTCGTGACGCAGCGATTCACGTCGATCAGTACCTTCTCGCGTTGATCCGGACGGCCGAACTCCTTCATGGCCATCACGATCTGCGCGACCCGCATCAGCCCTTCTTGAGCTTGCTCGAACGCCTTCGGACACTCTTCGTCGAGGTACGCGAGGTCGACCTCCTGCGCCTTGCTCCGATACGACGCGAGCTCGGCGCGACCGTCACCGCCGGCCTCCACGGAGTCAGCGAGCATCCGGGCGGCTTCCAGCAAGCTAAAAATGTCGACTACGGCACCTTTCAAAAAGTGGACGCTGTCGTTGGCGAACTGGATCGGCGTGTTGATCTCGTGCGCGATGCCGGAGGCCAGCTGGCCCACCGCGCGGAGTTTCTCGGCGTGGCCGAGCTCGATTTCGAGCCGCTGAATCGCGGCCAGATCGCTCTCGAGCTGCACGTTGCGTTCGAGCAACTCGCTGGACGCGAGCTCCACGGAGCGCTCGAGCAGCGCCCGATCCGCATCCGCCGCCTGATATGCTTGGTCGACCATGGCCAGCAAGCGTTGCAGGCGCAAGTCGTTCGGCACATCGTCGCCGAACAGCTTGCGGATCTGACGCTCGAGCAGCTTGTGCACGTTGGCTATCCCGTGAAAATGGCGGAGGTCATGCCGCGAGCCTCCCGGTTGGATCCTCTGCCATCAATCGCCGCGGGAAGCGAAACTCGACCCGGGTCCCTTTGCCCGCCTCGCTCGCGACGATCATTCGCCCGGATAGCGCCAGACAGGCGTCACGCGCCGCGCCCATGCCGATACCGCGCCCCGAGATCTCGGTAACCTGCGCGGCCGTGCTCACCCCGTCCGCGAACATCGACTCGCTGAGCTCGGCCTGCGTTTCGTAGGGCAAGCCCTGCGCCTTGGCGCGCTCGGCCAGCGCCGGCCAGTTGATGCCGCGGCCGTCGTCGGAGATGGCGACCACGAACTCGTCACGTTCGACGCGCGTCGCAAACGCGAGACGGCCTTCGCTCGGCTTGTCGGCGAGCCTGCGCTCTTCGGCGGACTCGAGCCCGTGGTCGATACCGTTCCTGACCACGTGCACGAACGCGGCCCAAAACGGCCGCCAGCGAGCCGCGTCGAGCCGCAGCTCGCCCGCTTCGATTTGCACGTGGATGGGCGCCTTGTTGAGTCTCCGCGCGATCCCTTGCGCCTGCTCGGCGATACGTTCGAGCCTGCGCAGCGTGGGCTCGAGCCGCCAGGCCGCGAGGCGGCGGGCGATCTCATGCTTGGGCTCGCCGCGCAGCACGGCGCGCAGAGTCGCGTCGAACTCCGCGTCCTCGATCTCGATTTTGCCTTGAGCCCGCTTGCCGAGCAGCGCTTCGAGATGATCGCGGAGCCGTTGCCAACGCGCCACGAGCCACTCCAGAGCTTCGCGCGACGGGCGCTCCCCATCGTCGACCAGCCGCGACTCCATCTGGTGACAGGCGTCGGCCACCGTGTCGATGCCGAACAGTAGCGAGTTACCCTTCAGGGTGTGCACGAGTCGCTTCAACAGCGACACGTCTTTTACACCGTCGCCGGCGAGCGCCGCGATCTGCTCGCTCGCCTCGTCGTAGTACTCGAGAAAACCCGCGCGGTCGCTGGTCAGTCGCTCGAAGATCCGGAGCACCTCTTGCTGCTCACGCTCGAGCCGCTCGCGTTCGACGCGGCTCGTCACGTCGCTGATCACGATCAACGCTTTTTCCAGCGAATCCGCGCGCAAAATCGGTTTGTAGTCGAGCCGGAAGGACAGCGAGCCAAGCGCGAAGCGACAGGGCAGTTGGTCGAGCGCAACCTCGAGCGGCAACACATCCGCGATCACTTCGTCCCACGCGAGCCGAAATATCGCCGCCGCGGCCGGCGCGACGCGTTCGAGGTAGTCCGCGAACAGCTCGCCCTCGCCCGCGCGACCGAGCCATTGTGTCAACACCGCCGAGCGTTCGCTCGACATCACGCCCCGGCGGTCGATGGTCAAAAACCCTTGATCGACGGTGTCGAGCACGAGCCTGAGGTCACGATTGCGCGCGTCGAGCTCGCCGGTACGAGCCTGCACGATTTTCTCGAGGCCGATCACGTTGTCGAAGAAGGCGCGCGCAATCGCACAGGTGGCGATCGACTCCAAAACGACGAACGACGCGTGCACCAGCACGACCCATGCGGAAGCGTCATAATTGAAAACACTCCGGGGCACGTACAACCAGACCGCCAAATGGTGCAGGGCCACCGTCAACGCGGCGGTCAGGATCACCAGGGGATTGCCGTAGACGGCGAGCATCGCCAGCAGGGCGAAGAAATAGAAATGCATCTCGATCTGCATGGGACCTTGCCCGAAATGCACGAGCAAACCGCCCATCAGCATCGAGGCGAAGCCATACACGAGCGCGACTGCGCGCGGATTCTCCAAAGAAAAATAGGCAATCGCCGGACCGGCCAACACGCCCAGTGTCAGCAATACGGCGCTCAGCGGGCCCGTGTGGTTGAAGTAGGCAACCACTACGAAAACAGGCAGGTGCAGGGCGAAGAACGCGAGCCCCACGCGGTTCACGCGTTTGACGTAGCTGCGTTCGAAGTCGGTGATCTGCCTCGGCAGAACGAGCACGTCCAATAACGTCTTCATCGTTAACCCTTCTGGTCGTATTTGATTCCGAGCGGATCGAGCGCGCGCT
>DASXKQ010000181.1:0-11021 GCA_036496745.1 Polyangiaceae bacterium | reverse complement strand
CTTTGGATGCTGTGGACGATCCTCGTCCCCACCCTGGGTGGCCTCGCGTGCGGCGCATTGCTGCAATACGTCGTGCCCAACGCGCGCGGCAGCGGGATCCCTCAGGTAAAGGTCGCCTTCGCGCTGAACGGCGGGCGTGTTCCGTTCCGCGATGCGATTGGAAAATTCCTGGTTGGCTCCCTGCAGATCGGATCGGGAGCGTCCCTCGGGCGCGAGGGCCCGACCGTGCAGATCTGCGCGGGCATCGCCAGCCAGCTCGGGCGCATGATGTCGGTTTCGGAGAAGACTCAGCGCCGGCTCTTGCCCGTAGGCGTCGCGGCAGGCATCGCCGCAGCTTTCAATGCCCCGATCGCTGCGGTGACGTTCACCATCGAAGAGGTCGTCGGCAACCTGGACCAAGGAGTGCTTTCTGGCGTGATCGTGGCGGCGGCTCTGGCGGCTGTAATCGAGCGTTCGTTGCTTGGAGAGACCGCCACGTTCGACGTGCCTCAGACGTACGGGTTGCACCACGCTTCATCGTTGCTCACGTACGCGGTGATTGGAGTCGCGGCGGCGGCGGCCTCTTACGTATTCAGCGAGTCGCTCTTGGCCCTCCGCAAACGTTTTCAGGGGCTCTCGCGCATCCCGCCGTGGACTCGCCCGGCGGTGGGCGGCGCGGTCACCGGGACGCTCGCGATCCTCGCATGGTGGGGTTTCCACACGCGCGGCATCACCGGCGGCGGTTACGACACGCTGAGCCGAGCATTGACGGGGCAGCTTGCGTGGAGGGTCATGCTCGCGCTGACGGGCATGAAGCTCGTGGCGACGGTGTTTTCCTATTCGAGCGGCGGAGCGGGCGGGATCTTCGCGCCGTCGCTGTTCATCGGCGGCACGCTTGGCGGCGCGATCGGAACGCTCGACATTGCCGTGCTTGGGCACACGGACGAAGCGATCGGGGCGTTCGCGCTGGTGGGCATGGGCGCCGTGTTCTCGGGCGTGATCCGCGCACCGATCACCTCCATCCTGATCATCATCGAGATGACTCGCGAATATTCGTTGATCTTGCCGCTCATGATCGCGAACATGACCGCGTACGTCTTGGCTCGCCACTGGCGCCGGCAGTCAATCTACGAAGCGCTGCTCGAGCAGGACGGCATCGAGCTCGAACGCCGGTCGTCTACCGGCGCGCTCGACGGCGTCGGGCTCGGACCGATGATCAACTACCAGGGGCCGTTCCTCAGCTTCATTCCGGCGCTTCGGGCAGAAGAGATTTCAGGTGCGGCCCATCACACTGGCAGCCAGCACGTCTTTCCAGTCCTTGACGAAGCGAAGCGCCTAGTCGGGATCATCACCGTGGATGAGCTACGCATCCTCGCCTCAGAACCGGACCTGCACCCGCTCGCCAACGCTGCGGACCTGATGCGTTCACCCGTTTCGGTCCATCCAGATGATGACCTGAGTATCGCGCTAGAAGCCATGCTCACGAACGGCATCCGCGAGGTGCCCGTGACCGATCACGACGGACGTTTCATCGGCTTCATCGACGAGGCGACGGTAGCCAAGGCATATCTTCAGCGCAGGAGCGGCCGCACGGTACACGGCCCCGTCCATCACTAAGCGAGCGCTGGCGCTCTGCGCGTCCGCAGCTATTTGAACTCCAGATTTAGGGATTCAGCGAGATCCTTGAGCACGCTTTGCGCGGCGCTTAGGCGTGCCTTCGGGGCTTTGGCAATGGTTCTTGCGACGGTCGCTTCGATCGTCCCCTCATGTTGTGCGTTCAGCCGCTCGCCGCGCCGCGTGAGTTTTAGAATTGCACGTCGGCGATCGAACGGATCCTGCTCTCGTCGCAACAATTCAGCCTGCTCGAGCCGGCGCAGCACGCCCGTGAGCGAACTGGGGTGCAGGTGCAGCACCTGTGCCAAGTCCCCAGCCGACATGCGACCGTAGTGTCCAATGATGCGCAGCGCCAGGCGCTGTTGCCCGGTTACGCCCAGCGTCGTCCTCATGCGCTTCGACCTCAATTCCAGACCGTGTGCAATCGCCCACAGCAGGCGCATGAAACCAAGCGTTTCACCCAAGGACGCTATGTCGACGACGGTCGACGCAGAGAGAATCGCATGCGACTTGCTCAATCGCCCGCGATTCTGGCCAGAAGTTCGTCTGAAGCGCAAGCGCCGAGCGCGAGCACCTCTCAGTTCCGAAAGACAGAGCTCGTCGTTCGATGAATCCGATCGCTGGGCTCATAGCTCCGTCGTTGACCGTGCTGAGCGCGGTGCTGGTCGCACCAGAGCTCGCAACCGAGCGACGTCAAGCGCACCTCGACGCATCGGGGACACGGCGGTTGAATGGTGGACACGCTGTCCGCCGACTGCTTGGAGCGCACTAGGAGCACCGGGCAGAGTGCCAGCGCGAGAACGGCGTGCGCGACGGAACCCAGCGTGAGCCGCTGCACGGTCGTCGCTCCACGTGCACCCACGACGACCAAATCTGCGTCGAGATCTACGGCGAGCTGTGCGATTTCTTCAGCGGGCGCGTCTCGCCGTACGTGTACCGTCAGTCTGGTGAATGGCTTGGCTTCTCTCTTGCGTTGGCGGTGGTTGAACTGCGCGAGCTCATGCCGGGCGAAGGCCTGCAAGCGTTGGAACGCGGGGCCCAGCGGCGGGTCCGCGAGGGTTCCCGGCGGTTGCCCGCCAAAGGTCATGACCTGAACGATCGTCTCCACATGAACGACGTGAAGCTCTGCTTCAGGACGCTCGCAAACGATCAGCAATGCTTCGAACAGCGCGCCGCGACTGGGTTCGGAGTGGTCAACTCCAACGACGACGGCATATGGTTTGCTCGGGAGCGGCACAAGACACCTCCAAGATCAGCCCGGCTGACGTCGAGAGACGCCCAACTCCGACGAGTCACTCCGACACGGTCGTGTCCGAATGACACGGCATCCTGAAACACCTTGGACACTAGTTGCACCTCAAACTATAGTTGCGCGTGTGGAGCGAGCGAATCGCGCCGGCCCCGAATGTATGCATCCGACGATCCCAACCCTTGACGATCGGCGAGACCATCCGGTCCCCAAACGCTCGGAGTGCGTCCCGTGAAGATCCATCGCTGGTTGCTTCTACCGGCTACACTCTATTTCCTCGCAGCCGTCGATTGTGGTCCGGCGCGCGACGCGCACTGTTCCAACGACGGTGAGTGCGAGGCGCTCGGCGGAGACTTCAAATATTGTTTGGAGTCGCGATGCGTCGAATGCGTGACGAGCGCCGCTTGCGGCGCGCACCGCTATTGCCATCAAGGCGCGTGCACGGATCGTTAGTGCGTCGACGATTGCGACACGCCTAAGCGCGTGCGGCGCGGTCTTATTAGTTTGAGGTCCAAGCGAATGCGCGTATGACCATACGGTGGTGGAACCTTGACCCAGAGCAACGAAGAGGAGCTGCGAAGCTTCCTGGTGGAGAATATCGAGACCTATGAAGAGCTCGAGTTACTGGTTTTGCTTCGTGGCGAGAGCCAAGGTTCGCAGAGTGTCGAACAAATGGCGCTGCAGCTTTCAATCCCCGAGCAGCTGGCCCTGGATGCCCTGGATGCCCTGGTTGCACGCGGGCTGCTGGTCGCAAATTCTGGCGCCAAAGGGCGCTACCAATACGCTCCGGGCAACCCCGCGTTACATCGCGGGGCTGGAGTACTATATGACGAGTACAAGCGCAATCGTCTACACGTGATTCACTTGATGACAGCGAACGCGATCGAACGCCTGCGCAGCTCCACGCTGCGTACGTTCGCGGATTGCTTTCGCGTCCGGGGGCCCAAGGACAATGGCTGAGCTCGTCTACGCGCTTTGCGCGCTGGCAAGCCTCTTCTGTGCCGCGCTCTTGATCCGCAACTATCGCTCATCTCGCTCGCGATTCGCGTTATGGACGAGCGTCAGCTTCGTTGGTCTCGCGCTCAACAACGTGCTTCTGTTCATTGACTTGATCATTGTGCCGGAGGTTGACCTGAGCGTCTTGCGTACCGGTATCGCCCTGCTCGCGGTCATGACCCTAATCGTCGGACTGATCTGGGAGGGAATATGATCCAATTCATGTGGGGCGCGCTGACCGCAGGCTGCTTCATGGCGGGAGTTCTATTCCTGCGCTTCTGGACGCTATCTCGCGATCGGCTATTTTTGATCTTCGCCGTGGCTTTCTGGATTTTCGCTGGCCACTGGCTTGGGTTTGCGATCATGCGGCCATACAACGATGTCAGCGGTCACCTGTACTGGGTGCGTTTCTTAGTGTTCGCGCTGATCATCGTCGGCATCGTCGACAAGAATCGATCGCCGACAGCCTCCGACCCGAAGAGCCCACCCTCTGGTTGATTGCATTGCTGCGCGCTCTCGACCCGCCTTGGGTCTAGCACGCGTAGTCAGGTAGCTGCAGGTCGTCCCGTAACGAACGAGCGACGAGTTGATTGACGATGAATGGGACGGACATCGTGCTCACAGCAACGTTGCGCACTTTGAGCGCGAACCGGGATTCTGGCGCAAAGAAGCCGCGGAAACGCAACGCCGCTTTCTGTTTGGCCGCGACGAACGATCGCAGTCGCGCCTCGTAGGCTGCCAATCCTGCCGCAACGTCGCCCCGAGTACGGTGAAGCTCCCCGGCCAGAACATAGCCTTCAATCATCGCAAGCCCGGTGCCTTCGCCGGCGAGCAACGAGGCGCAGGCCGCGGCATCGCCGAGTAGCGCGACTCGCCCCGTGCTCCACCTTGGCATGTGCACTTGGCATACGCGGTCGAAGTAGAGGTCGTCCACCTGGTCCATCCGATCCAGAATCTCGGGCACTTCCCACTTCATGTCTTCGAACGCGCGGCGCAGGGCGGGTTTCTGCCGTTCTCGCGTCGGCTCGCCGTCGATGAGCTCCGAGCGACACACGAGAAGCACGAGCGTCTCCTCGTCGCGGAGTGACACACGAGCGACCTGTCGCTTGGGTACCGTGTGTGAAACGTAGGTCAGCTCGTCGCGCTTGGGGTAGCCGGGCAATCGGAACGCGGCGACGTGGCAACCGAGTGAAGTTTCGAACTGCTCGTCGGGTCCGAACGCGATTTGGCGCACCTGCGAGTGCAGGCCATCGGCGCCGACGACCAAATCGAACCGCTCGCGGCGGCCGTCCGACAGGGTCGCAACGATATCCTGCTCGTCCTGCTCGATGCCGGTGATCGACACGCCGAAATGCGATTCCACGCCCCAGCAGGCGTCGAACAACGCGGCTGCAAGATCGGCGCGCGCGAGGCTGATGAAGCGCCCGCGCATCTCTCGTCGCATGGGACCGACGTCCATTGCCGCGACCTCGCGCCCATTCGAGTCAACCATGGACAGCCGATCCATCCGGTAGCAGCGCTCGAGCAGTGCCGGGAGAATCCCCATACGCTCGGCGAGTTCGTAGCCCAGCCCCCAGAAGTCGATGAGGTATCCACCGCTGCGGAGGGCGGGAGCCTTTTCGAACAGCACAGGCTCGTGACCAAACTGCTGAAGCCAATACGCGAGACTAGGCCCCGCAACACCGATGCCATTGATTGCGACTCTCATTGTTCGACCTGAGCCGCCGCTCCAGACGAAAGCGCGCTCTTCGATGACTCTGAAACCACGAGCCAAACTAGTGCAACTTTCGTTCCCTCTCGGTGATCGCCCCACGACGCGCACCCGACCGAGCGACGATCTCACGCCTTTCTACGTCACGCTTCGACTGTGTCACTTCGACACGCCGGGCGACCGGAACGACGGCGGCCGTCGAGAGCAGCGCCACGGGCGATGAGGCGCCGCGCGAGTTCATCCACTGCGGCCCTTATGTCGTGGTGGATGTGCACATCGCCTATCGGGTGAGGAAGAGCGCTGCGCACGTGGAGATGGACCGTGCTCGCGGCCGCCGGCGGATGCCACGGCGAGCGTTTGCTAGTCGTCGCTGGCGCCGAGGGCTTGCCGTATGCGACGACGATACGCCCCTGGGGCCATGCCGAGCTCACGCTGGAAGGCGAGGTTCAGCAGCGTCGCGTTGCTGAAGCCGCTACTCGCCGCGACTTGGTTGAGGTCGCCGGGTGTGGTCTCCAGCAAGTGTTTGGCGAGCTCCACGTGCGCGCGGCGGATCTCCTGCTGAATCGTGCGCGCGAGCACGCGGCGAAACCCGCGTTCGAGTCGTTGGCGACCGCTGCCCACCGCGCTCACCACCGCACCGACGGTCAAGCGACGCTCGGCATGTGCGCGGATGAAGGTCACGGCCTTGGCCACGAGCTCGTCGTCGACCGCCAAAACGTCCGTGGAGCGCCGCGCCATGACCGTTGGCGGAGAGACCACGATACGCTCAGGCTTGCTGGATTTTCGCGCGAGTGCTCGCTGAATGAGGTCAGCCGCGTGCTCTCCGACTTCTCGCCAGGGCACCACGACACTCGAGAGGGACGGCGAGATGAGCTCGCACTCGAGGGCGTCGTTGTCGACCCCGAGCAGCGCAAGATCTTCGGGGATGCGACAGCCGGCGATGCGCGCGCAGCGCGCGACGGTCCGCGCCCAGGCGTCCGTGAGCGTGAAGATGCCGCAGGGTTTGGGTAGCGCGCGAAGCCATGCGACGATCGCGGCCGGCTGCTCGTGACGGTCCTCGGGGCGGCTCACGCTTTCGTCGCCCCAGCCTGGCGCGACGTGCGCCCCTGCGGCGCGCGCGAATGCAATGAACGCCCGTTCGCGGGCCAGCGCGAAGCCCCATTGGTCGAAGCGAAATGTACTCACATTGCGCAGGCCGGTCGCCAGCAGATGGTCCGCCGCGAGCTTCGCGATCGCCGTTTCGTCGATGCACACTGACGAGATCCCCTGTGCGGTGCGATCGACGGTCACCGACACGACCGCTGTCGGATCGAGCTGGTCGCTGCCATCCGCGCCGAACTCTGGCCCGAACACGGCCGCATCCGGTCGCCATTCGTCGACCAGCCAGCGCAGATTCGCGTCGGGGTGATAGTGGAGCGGAGTCCACGCACGCTCGTGCGCCGCTGCCATGAAGCCGCGTAAAATGCCGCGCGACCAGCCCGCATTCGTGCCCATGACCACCAATACGCGCGGAGCATCCATGTCTTGTCGAGGGTTAGCACGCCACGGCGTGAACGCGGTGAACTCGTTCCTGCTCTCCCGCTCAGGCGCACGTCGGCATGACTCTCACTACTGCTCGATGCAGTTACTTTGCATGAGCGCCCAAATCTGATCCGCGATCACCGTGGCGCCGGCAGCCGAGGCTTGGATGCCGTCCGCCGCGGTGTACTCGGGGTGACCTGCCCAGAGCGGCTGGAGATCCAGGAAATGGCAGGGAGCGCGGCTCGCAGCGCAGGCTTGCTCGAGACCCGGGCGCAGCGCCGCCACGCCGGGGATGGTCTGGAGTTCGGGGCCCAGGAAGTAGATGACGTGCTCGACAGTGCCATCGCTCGCCACCTTGGTCAGGAATTGCCCGAACGCGCTGACCACGCTACTGACGGACGCGGCTGAGCCGCCCGACAGGATGGTGTCCCAAGTCCCTCCGTCCATGATCAGCACCTGGACTGGAGTGGAGCTCGCCTCGGCCATGTCGTATTGGCTCGAAACCATGGCGATGGTGGCCGCGCTCGCCGCTAGGTCGACGTAGTCGTCGTTGGGACCGATCGCGCCGATCGCTCGGGCCAGATCGCGCACGCGCGTGTGCTGTATGCCTGGGATATTGACCCAAGAGTCTCCTATCCAGGCGACCGCGTTTGCCGCGACTTGGGCGTGCGGACAGGCGCTCGCGGCGTCGGCTCCGCCGAGCTCGGGGCTTAGCGTGCCATCACCGAGGCGGATCTTCTCGCCGCCGCAAGCACTGACTGCGGCGAAAGCCAGACATAGGCCGCCGAGCCGCACGACGCGTGCCGCTGAACTCATTGCAAGATACTACCATTGTGACGATGCCCTCCGCCAGCGCCAGGCTCGGCGCGCTCTTCGCTCTGCTCTTGAGCAGCGCGGCCCAGGCGGCACCCGATGCGCCCTCGATAGATGTCCGCCTCGAGCTCAAGAGCAACGCGGACTGCGTGTCGCGCGCGGCTTTGATCGCGCGCGTACGGTCGCGCTCGCCGCGTATCCGTTTCGTGGACGACGCAAGCGAGCCAACGATTCGCGCCACCTTCACGGCGTTGCCGACGGGCAACGTGACGAGTGAAATCGCGTTGGCAGCTCCCTACACAGAGGTGCCGGAACGGCGGTTTGCCCCGAGCTCGTGCAATGATGCTCTCGACGCTGTCGCGCTCATCATCGCGATCAGCCTCGATCCGGCCGCCGCGACGGCGAGCCCGGGCCAGCAGACGCCCGCAATCCCGTCCAAAGAGACACCACCTGACGCGGACTCGGCTCCCGTGGCGCCTTCATCTGCAAACGTGGCCACGCCCGACGCGCCGGCCCAGAAATCCCATGCATTTCCCGTCTCGCGCGAGGGTCGTGCGCCGCTGTCCACGACGCCACAGAAAAACGCGGATCAATCTGGCGCGCCGCGACCTCGCTTGGGAGTTGCGGTCGAGGCACAAACCATGTTCGGACCGGCGCCGAGCGTGATGCCGGGCGTCAGCGTCTACGCTACGGTCGCGCTCGACCACTCGGCGCTTTGGTCTCCAGCCCTCATGCTCGGGGCCCTGCACGCGTGGCAAAGCGATGTCGCCGAGCAAGGTGGCCGCGCGTCGTTCCGTCTGGATGCCGTCAGCCTCGACGCTTGCGCGCTGCGCGCCGAGCTCGATGTACTCGAGGCGCGCGCGTGCGGCTCGGCGCTTTTCGGCCGTCTCTCCACGCGCGGCAGCGACACGATCAACCCGGGCGCCTCCGCGCGTCCATTCGCGACCGCAGGCGCCGCCCTGCTCGTGACGCTCAGGCTCTCGGCATGGCTCGAGCTCTCGGCAAGGGGCGGAGCGGGCGCCACGCTCATGCGTGATTCCTACGAGTTTACGCCAATGGTTTTCCACACCGCGGCTCCAGTCACGTTCGCCGCGAGCCTTGGCCTCGGCCTGCGAATGGCAGACTGATCAGCCGCTCCGCCCTGGACGCCGTGTCACGGTGAGATGCCGGTAATTCGCGCAACGCGCTCGGCGAGCGGGCTGCCGCGGTGCTCGACGATGAAACGCTCGGCGAGGGTGCGTGCTTCCACCGAGCGGCCCATCGAAGCGAGCGCTTCGATCTTGAGCGCGCTCGCTTCCGGTCGGAAGCTGCCCGCGCTGTACCGGCTCTGGTACTGACGCAAGAGTTCCAGCGCGCGATCGCCCGCGCCGGCCGCGACCGCCGCGCGCGCCGCGTCGATCAGCGTGATCTGGGCGCGCAGATCGGCCGCGCTCAGGTTCGCGCTGCCGTGAACCAGAGCGCCGGCGCTAGCGCTCGGCACGGCCTCGTCGGGAGCGGCGACGGGCGCCGCAGTCTCGGTCGGCGGAGGCGTCGCAGTCGCAACGACCTGAACGCTCACAGCCGCTGCCGCTGGGTCCGCGGGCTTGGCGGTGTTCGCGCTCGGATGCAGATGGACCGCGGTCTGGCCGACTGCGAGCGCAACGATTGCCCCCGAAATCCAGGGCAAGAGGGCGCGCACTCCGAATGCTCCGGTCTTCGCCGCGGGCGCTCCTGACTTCGGCGCCGCGAGGAGCACGGGCGCCGAGATACCAATGCCGGCCGCCATTCGCTCACTGAGCTCCCGAGATGGCTGTTCGCTCCCGGCACTCTGCAGGAGCCGCCGCTCGAGCTCCGTCGCGCCGGCTGTGCGTAAGCGTTCGGGTAAGCGAGAACTCGGACCGCTCATGAGCGTCCTCCCCGCAGCACACCGCGCTCGAGACGGCTCACGGCGGCCCGGAACTGCTCGCGCGCACGACGCAGGCGCGACGCTACGCTGCCGAGCGGAATCTCGAGCAAGCTCGCGATCTCGTTCGACGACAGGCCTTCGATTTCGTAGAGCAAAAATACCTCCGCGAGTTCGGGGCTCACCTTTGAAAGCGCGAGGTCACAGAGCTGGACGTCGGCGTGAGCGTCGCCGCCGCTCGCCTCACGTTGGTCGAGGGCGTCGTCGAGCTCCAGGCGACTTGTCTTGCGCTGTAGGCCACGGGCGACGCGCAGCGCCGTCGCAACGAGAAAGGCACGCTCGCTCTCCGGCTCGATGTCCGCTAGTCGTTCGGCGGCGACCAGAAATGCTTGCTGGGTGGCGTCGGCCGCCTCGTCAGGGCGCAGACCCCGCCGCCGCAGGATGCGCCAGACCGTGGCGTGATAGATCGCGAACATGCGTTGCAGGCGCAGGCGATCGGCGTCCGTGCGGGGCGACGTTCGATCGCGCGCTGCCATTGTGCGTGGGTCGCTCATTCGCATCGATCCGCGCGCATCAGCTCAGGCATCGCTGCTGCTCGAGAGGGACGCACGAGGACATCTCGATCGCGTTCATGCAGCTCGCGCGCCCATTTGATCAAAGAATCTCACACCGTATCAAAAAATGGTCCGCCTATTGCCCAACGGCTTGTCCAACGGTCGAGTGGTCACGAATTTTCATTCGGCGATCATGAATTTGGACGATCCCGAATTTTTTTTGATCAAAACGGGGTGGTGCCTGCATGGAGCGGGCGATGCAAGCTCTCGTAATCGCTGCGCGCTGCGCAATCCCGGTTGGTTTGGCCGCTTTCATTTCCTTCGCCTGCTCCAGCTCGACTTCGAGTTCGAGCCCGCAAGGAGGGGCTGGTAGCGGGGGCATGAACTCGGTTGCGGGTACCGCGGGGAACGGCACTGCAGGTAGCTCGGGCCAGGGAACTGGTGGCGCGGGCGTGAGTGGCGGCGCGGGTTCAGGCAGCGGTAACGCCGGAGCGGGCGGCATCGCGATCGGTGGTGCAGGCGCTGGTGGTGCCGGTGCGGGTGTCGGTGGTGCAGGTGCTAGCGGCGCGGGCGTCGGTGGTGCAGGTGCCAGCGGTACGAGCGCGGGTGGCGCCGGTGCCAGCGGAGCGGGTGCGGGTGGTGCAGGTGCCAGCGGAGCGGGCGCGGGAGGTGCGGGTGCAGGAGGTGGCGGCACTGCTGGGG
>DASXKQ010000180.1:0-9615 GCA_036496745.1 Polyangiaceae bacterium | reverse complement strand
CGGATGATGCGTCCGTTCTGAAAAAATGCGGCCTTCCAGTAGTTGTACGCTGTGGCGACCTTGTCCGTGTCGTAGGTGGGGTAAAGGCAACGAGGGGTGTACAGGTGCCCCTGGGGATAGGGAAACTGGGAGCCCGGCGCGTTCTGTGGATAGGCAGAGGGGTCCTTCATGACCGTGCCGGAGCTGGAACCGGTACCAGCTCCGCCTTGCTGACCGTCGTCGTCGCCCAAATCAGGCGCCGGGGAGCCCGCGCTACACGCCGTGAGTGCAGCAAAAATCAATGGAATTCCGCGGGCTGCCGCGCGAATTGCGGCGCGAGGGATCACGTGAAGAGAAAGCATACTTCCCAAAGTAAGCGCTGAGCTCAACATGTGGAGTGTATCACCGCTCCCGGAGCAGGCGACATTTGATTTGGTTGGGAGCGCTTGACGAACGCCGGACATCTCAGGATAGTACGCGCGGTTTTGCGAGCGTAGCAGCGCGGCGTTGCCCTGGTGCTACTCTTCTTTTTTTTCGAGACCAAAACTAACGAGGCGAAAGTCATGAAACAGTGGGCATTTACGCTACCCTTAATCATTTGTGTCGCGGCAACGACCGCGTGTAGCAGCAGTACCAAGCCAGCACCCGGTGGCGCAGGCGGTGGTAGCACCGGCGGCAACGCGGACGAAAAACTGCTCCCGATCGGTTCGACCGGTTACATGAGCGCTCCCGATCTCGGGATTCAGGGCGCGTGGTACTCCTACGGAGACGGCGTCGGCCCCGACGGTATGACCGCTTCCGGTGACTGTGAGAAGGCCGGACACGCAGTGACGGACTGCTCGTCGATCACGACGCCCTTGTTCGGTTCATTCGACAACGACGGCACGGGACTGCACACGGCCGGCACCGTCGAGCTCGTCGGTAATACCACCACCGGTACGATGATGTGCCCGACGGTCCAGACGGACTGTGACTACACGGCAATGTGGGGCGCCGGCATCGGTGTCGACGTGAACAACGCGGGTAACGCCGACGGCGGCACCGCAATGAAGATGCCGCTCGGCGCGGCCGCTACCACGAACAAGATCGTGGGTGTCGCTTTCGACATCGACCAGATCCCGCTGCCGAAGCTGCGCGTGGAGTTCCCAATGCCGAACACCACGGATTCGGCCCACGTCTACACGCCTACGGGTGGGGATTTCCACAGCCCGCTCATCGTTGGGCACAATCGGATCATATTCGCAACCGACCTGGTTCAGCCGAGCTACGTGGCCGCGAACATGGTCGTTCCCTTCGACCCGACCCAGCTGGTGTCCATTCAGTTCCACGTGCCGACGTCGACAAGCTCCGGCCCGTCGCCGTACGACTTCAAGATCAGCAACTTCGCGGCCATCATCGGCCAGTGAAGCGACTGGGGCTAGGCGCGGGCGGCCAGCTCGTCCGCGCCTGGTTTCGGTTTCCTCGTTCCTGTTTCCATCGGTTCGCTGCGGAGTAAGTGATTAACGTGATCTCGAAGACGAACGTGTGGGTTGTGGCGGGTCTGTGCGGGCTCGTTGGGTTGGGCTGTGGCACCAAGCGCTTTCCGGTGAACGGTCCAGACGCGCATCAACTGCCCGAAGGCAAGGTGTGCCCTCCAACGGAAGGCATGATCTCCGACAACGAGAACGGCGCCAACACGACCAACACCTACAAGGGGCGCGGCGGCTACTGGTACGCGTTCGTGGACGACAAGGGTTCGACAGTGACGCCGATGGCCGGCTCGCTCGGCGGCACCTTTCAGATGACCGAGGGCGGCGCCAAAGGTACCAAGTATGCGGCTCGCATGTTTGGGCAAGTCGGCAGCGCGGACGTGATCTTCGCGGGCATGGGTCTCAACTTTCTCGATCCCAAGGGCGACTACAACGCGAGCGCCTACAAAGGCGTTTCTTTCTGGGCCAAGAAAGCGCCGGGCACGACGCCGAACGTGCGGCTCAAGATCCCGGACGCCGCTACGGATCCAGAAGGCAAGATCTGTACGGCCTGCTTCAACGATTTTGGCTACGATCTCAAGCTGACGGACGACTGGGTCGAGTACACGATCCCCTTTCGCTCCATGAAGCAGATCAAGGGCTGGGGCTCGCCGCACACCAAGGGCATCGACTCGAGCAAGATCTACGGCATGCAGTGGCAAGTGAACGAGCCGGGCGCGAAGTTCGACGTTTGGGTCGACGAGATCCAGTTCACCGGCTGTCCCTGATTTCTGGCTGTTATCGCTAACGATGAGCGAGCACTCACGTCACTCGTGAGTGCTGCGTCGTTTGTGCGTTGTTAACTCGGGCTGCGCGGCCCCAATTGAGTTAGTTTTCGGTTCCTCGGAGAGCTCAGTGCCATGCGTTTCGGACATTTCGACGACCAAAACAAAGAGTATGTGATCACCACACCGAAGACCCCGTACCCGTGGATCAACTACCTCGGGACGGAGAATTTCTTTGGGCTCATCTCGCACCAGGGCGGGGGCTATTGCTTTTATCGGGACGCGCGTCTGCGCCGCATTACGCGTTACCGCTACAACAACGTGCCCACTGATTCCGGGGGCCGCTACTTCTACATCAACGACGGCGGCGACTTGTGGACGCCTACGTTCATGCCCGTGAAGAAGGAGCTCGACCTATTCGAGTGCCGGCATGGCCTTGGCTATACGAAGATTGCTGGCCGTCGCAACGGCTTGCGTGCCGAGATCCTGTACTTCGTGCCGCTCGGCAAAACGGCCGAGGTGCATCAAGTCACGCTCAGGAACGAGGGTACGAGCCCGAAGCAAGTCAAGCTGTTCTCGTTCATCGAGTTCTGCCTGTGGAACGCGCACGACGACGCCACCAACTTCCAACGCAATTTCAGCATTGGCGAAGTCGAAATCGACGGCAGCACGCTCTATCACAAGACAGAGTACCGCGAGCGCCGCGATCACTACGCGTTTTACCACGTGAACGCGCCCGTGGCGGGCTTCGATACCGATCGTGAGTCGTTCATGGGTCTGTACAACGGCTTCGGCGACCCCGACGTGCCGCGCGACGGTAAGTCGAAGAATACCATCGCCAGTGGCTGGTCGCCGATCGGCTCGCACGGTTTGGACGTATCGCTCGCTCCGGGCGAATCCAAGACCTTCGTGTTCGTGCTCGGCTACGTCGAAAATCCACGCGACAAGAAGTGGGAGAAACAGGGCGTCATCAACAAGCAGCCGGCGCGCGAGCTGATCGCGGCTTTCTCCAAACCGGAACAGGTTGCCGACGCGCTCGCGAAGCTACGCGCGCACTGGGACGGCATGCTCTCGACCTACTCAGTCGAATCCGCCGACGAGAAGTTGAACCGCATGGTCAATATCTGGAATCCGTATCAGTGCATGGTCACCTTCAACATGTCGCGTAGCGCGTCGTATTTCGAGTCTGGCATCGGCCGCGGCATGGGCTTCCGCGACTCAAACCAGGACTTGCTCGGCTTCGTGCATCTGGTGCCGGAGCGTGCTCGTGAGCGCATCATCGACATCGCATCGACACAATTCGCCGACGGCAGCGCGTATCACCAATACCAGCCGCTCACGAAGCGCGGCAACAACGACGTCGGTAGCGGTTTCAACGACGACCCGCTCTGGCTCATTCTGGGCGTCGCCGCGTACATCAAAGAGACGGGCGACTACGCGATCCTGGACGAGCAGGTGCCGTTCGATAGCGATCCCAACAACAAAGCGTCGCTTTTCGAGCATCTCAAGCGCTCGTTCGACCACGTGGGCAAGAACCTCGGGCCCCATGGCTTGCCCCTGATTGGCCGAGCCGACTGGAACGACTGCCTGAACCTGAATTGCTTCTCTGAAACGCCCGACGAGTCGTTTCAGACGACCGGTAACCGCACGGGGCGCACCGCTGAGTCCGTCTTCATTGCGGGCATGTTCGTGCACATCGGCCCGGAATACGCGCGCATCGCGGCGGACAAGGGCCTGAAGGACGAGGCGACCCGCGCGCTCGCCGAAGTCGCCAAGATGGAGACGACGGTGCTCCGGCACGGCTGGGACGGCGAGTGGTTCTTGCGCGCTTACGATTTTTTCGGGAACAAGGTCGGCAGCAAGGACTGCAAGGAAGGCGACAGCCAGATCCTGATCGAGCCGCAGGGCTACTGCGTGATGGCAGGCATCGGCGTGGCTACGGGAGAGGCCAAAAAGGCGCTCGACTCGGTCAAGGAGCGGTTGGACACGAAATACGGCATCGTGCTCAATAACCCGCCGTACCGCGACTATCACGTCGAACTCGGCGAGATCTCCTCCTACCCGCCGGGTTACAAAGAGAACGCTGGCATCTTTTGCCACAATAACCCGTGGGTGATGATCGCGGAGACCGTGATCGGGCGGGGTGAGCGCGCGTTTGAGTACTATAAGAAGATCGCGCCTGCCTACATCGAGAACATCAGCGAGATCCACCGCACCGAGCCCTACGTCTATTCACAGATGATCGCCGGCAAAGACGCGGTCCGTCACGGCGAGGCCAAGAACTCGTGGCTCACTGGCACGGCGGCTTGGAACTTCGTTGCGGTGTCGCAGCATCTGCTGGGTGTTCGACCGGAGTGGGACGGCTTGTGCGTGCGGCCTTGCATTGGCAAAGAGGTGCCCGAGTTCACCATCACCCGTAAATGTCGCGGCGCGACGTATCGGATCGTGGTCAAGAGCAGCGGCGGCACCGGGCAGGTGAAGCTGACTGTCGACGGCAAGGCGATCGCAGGGCATCTGGTGCCCTTCGCCAAGCCGGGCAGCACGGTCAACGTGGTGTGCGAAGCGAGCTGAGCGTGGAACGTGTTTGAGGCGCGCCGCGGCGCGCCTCAAACGGCTGGTCATTGCGCGGTGATGGTCCCGCGCCGACCGCTCACCACCACATCGTGGCTTCGAGCTTCACTACGTTGAGGTCGGGACGCGACGTGGGAGCACCGCGCGAGTTCGTGAACGAACCGGCCGTGCCGCCAAAGCTGTCTGACGTGGTGACGGTCGCTGGCGGCTGCGCGCAGTTGAGCGACGCGGGGTTCGAGGGGTCACCCACGCCTGCGCCCGTAGTCGGGCTCGGCGTGATGCCTGCGCAGGTGCGCGCCGCGTACATGTAGCGCGAATACTGCAAGCTGATCGCCTCGCGCGTGACCCATTTGGATTTGAACACGAGGCGCGGGGAAATCACACTGAACGACTGGTCGGCGATGCGATTGTTCGGTGCCACGTGGTCTGCGCGCAGCGCGACCGTCAGCCACGGCAACGCCGCGAACTGTAGATCGGCGCCGTACTTGAGCTTGTGCATCCCGTTGTTCGCGGCGTACGTGCTGTGCACCTGGTTGTACATGCCATAGGCGACGAGCTTGACGTCCTGGCCGTCGCCGTCGAACTTTGGACGGCCGGCCATTTGCTCGGTCAAGTTCGCGATGCTGAGCTCGTACTGAGCGAGCACGCTGTCGACGTGCCCGTTGCCCACGCTGCAGGGCGTGCCCATCGGGCCGGTGCGCGACTTGGGTGTGTTCGTAGCTGGGTCGTTGACGCAGCTCGGACCGAGGTAGTTGTCGGTGACGCCTTGCTGGAACTCGCCGCCACCGGCGGAGTGCAAGACCTCGATCGCGCGTCCGACGATGGCCGCGCGTTCGGCGCCGATGTGTGAGTAACCGGCGTACAGGTAGCCTGCCGCGCCGAGCTCGAAGCGCCCATCGAAGCCCGCGACCCACAACTTGCCGTCGCCGATGTTCTGTAGCGAGGTCGTGGAGCCTTCGCGGGTCTCTTCTTGCGCCCACGAGTACAGGTAGTTCGCGGTGATCTCCATGCCGTCGCCGTGGACGAAGCCGACGTGCGCGTGATCGAGCATGGTGAACTGCGCGTTGTTGTTCAAGGACGGGTCGGCGTTCTTGGCCCCAATGCCGTGCTCGACCCACAGCATGTTGTCGTCGTCGAGGTCGTATTCCAAACGGAGCTTCTCGCCCGCCGTGTGCGTGCGGCCGAATAGATATGTGTCGTATTCGCCCGTGTCGTAGCGGCCGGCAGTGCCGTACTTGTTCCAGAAGGCGCCGGCGCGCAGCCCGATGCGTACGTTCTCGTAGCCGAGGTCGGGCGTGATATCGATATAGCCTTGATTGATGCCGTACTGCAGCGTTGAGTCCGTGAAGTTGGCTTCGGTAAAGCCATGCCCTTCCATCCCGACGGTGCCGCGCGCCCACGAGTTGCCGAGCGAGAAGTAGACCTCGGCGAGATCGCGGCGGTTGTGCGCGGTGTATTGCCAATTCCAGTACTGGTCGTCCGGCAAAATGGGCGCGTGCAGCGTGGTGTTGCTCTCTCCAGGCGCAGGGCAGGGCATCCCCGTGCAACCATAGTTCGGCGCGCGCCGGCCGATACCGACGCGCATGGGCGCGCGGATGTAGCCGTGAAAACCCATCTGCCACGAATCGTCGCTGCCGGCGACGTTCTTGCCGGCGACAGTTGCGGGGGGGGGCGGCGTAATGTGGGTAGGCGAAGTGCGTGCGGCTAACGGCGCAGCGGGCGGTGCCGCTGTCTTTGCGGCTGCGGTGGCGTCGACGGGCCCGGTCGCGGCTGCGGGCGTCGCAGCCGGCGCAGGTGCCGCCGCGGCAGGCGTAGCCGCTGGAGCGGGAGGCGTTGCTGCTGGTTCCGCTGGTTTCGGTGCGGTGGCATCTTGCGCCCGCGCTTCGGCGGGAAGGATCGCGATCAGTGAGCTGAAGAGCCAAGTGAGTTTGCGCATGTTTTTCACCACCACATCGTGGCCGTTATGTTGAACACGTTCTCGTCGGGCCGAGTCGTGGCGGAGCCACGCATCCCGGTTTGGTTCTGTTGCACCGCGCCGAAGCCATCCGGAGGCACGGGCGCGGTTGGCGGCTGGGCGCAGAGCTTTTGTCCCACCTGATAGATGTAGTCACCCGGGTTGATGATGCCCGTGTTGTCGCACGTTCGTTGATTGTAGAAATAGTGCGAATATTGGAAGGTGATCGCCTCGTGCGTGTTCCATTTCGATCGGAACACCACGCGCGGTGAAACTATGGCGAAGGATTGCTCTGGGATCCTGTTGTTCGGCTGCACGCGGTCGGCACGCAGACCGAACATCAACCAGGACAGCGCGGAGTAGCGCAAATCGGTGCCGTACTTGAGCTTGTGAATCCCGTCGTACGCTTTGTAGTCGCTCGCGACCTTGTTATACATTCCGTACAAGACGACCGTGAAATCCGCGCCTTCTCCCCAAAAACGCTGACCGCCGTCGATCTGCTGATTGAAGTTGGTCAGGCTGAATTCATACTGACCGAGGAGCGAGTCGACCGTGCCGCTGCCTCGGCTGCAGCCGCCGTAACCGTCCGCGGTCGTGTCTTGATTGAACGGACTCTGCGACGGCGCGTTCGAATCACCGGTGCAGCTCGGGCCAAGGTAGTTGTCCACGACTCCGAGCTGGAACTCGCCGCCGCCCGAGCCGTGCAGTACTTCAATCGCGCGACCGACGGTGATCGCGTTGTGCAGCCCGATGTGCGAGTAGCCTGCGTATAGGTAGCCGAAGGCTCCGAGTTCGAAGCGGGCGTCGACGCCACCGACCCACATGCGACCATCCGGGATGTTCTGGATGGTGGCGCCCGCGGCCTGATTGGCAGGGCTGTCTGGGCGCTCCTCTTCCTGCGTCCACGAGTCGAGCAGGTTGGCGCTGAACTTCATGTCCTCGCCGTGATTGAAACCGATGTGCCCGTGGTGCAGCATCGTGAAGCGAGTGTTGTTGTAGATGCTCGGATCGGGCTTTTTGGCGCCGATGCCGTGCTCGAACCAGATGGTGTTTTCGGGATCTAGATCGTAGTCGATGTGCAGCGTTTCACCGGCGTTGTGCGTGCGGCCAAACAAGTAAGTGTCGTACTCGCCGCCGTCGTAGCGGCCGGCTTGCCCGTACTTGTTCCAGAACGCGCCCGCGCGCAGCGAAAGGCGAATGTCCTCGTAGCCAAGGTCCGGCGTGAGGTCGACGTACGCTTGGCCCAGGCCGAACTGCGTGGTCGGATCGTTGTAAGTCGATTCGGCGAAGTTGTAGCCTTGGACGGACACGGTCCCGCGCGCCTGCGAGTTGCCGAGCGAGAAGAACATTTCCGCCCAGTCTCGCGGGTTGTGATTGGTGTGCTGCCAGCCCAGATACTGATCGTCCGGTAGCACGGGCGCGTGTAGCGTCGTCTTGCTCTGATCGGCGTTGATTGGGCAACTGGCCGCGACGGGCGAGGCACAGCCAAATCCGGGGTTACTCACTCTTGGGTTGGTGGGCGCACGCCGGCCGATGCCAACGCGCATGGGCGCGCGCACGTAGCCGTGGAACTCGAACTTCCACTTGTCATCGCCGTCGTCGAGGTCCGGGCCCGAGACCGTGGCTTGCGGCTTGAACACCAACGTGTTCGGTGGCTTGGTTGCCGCGAGAGCAGTGGGTGGCGTGAGCTCCAGCTTGACCGGCGGTTTCGCTTCTGTGGGCTTTGGCGCTTCAGGGGCCGGCAACGGCAGGGTGGTGGCGCTCGCTGCGGAGGCTTTCGCGGCGTCAGTCTCCGCAGGCTTGGCGGGGTCAGGCTTCGGCGCTTCCGGCTTGGCGGCGTCGGTTGGCTTTGCCGGGGCGGGGGCCTCGGCCGGCTTGGTTGGCTCCGCCGGCTTTGCGGCCGGGGGACCACCCGCATTCTGCGCGAGCACCGGTGCCGCCCACAGTAGGCCGCCGAGAATCAGGGGTAGTTTACGCATTGGGACTCGTTCCTGCGCCGGGGCGGGACTATGCTGCCGGCTGGTTCCAGGCCGTGGAGCGCGGCGACACGCGCACCTCTCTAACAGAGTTGTTCAGCAGTCGAAAGACAAAATGTGGGAGCAGTTCCATACGTCTCCACAGCCGATTCCCAGTTGATACCGCCCAGCTTGCAAAACTCTAGGTGCAAGTATTGGCGGCGAGTCGCGCTCAGCAACTACATCACGCTCGGTTACCGAATCAGCTGATTTTGCGCGATTTTTCCGGCCTGACGTGCCAAGCGGGTGGTCGCTGATCATGTTTGGTCTTACCCGTTATCAATCGCTCGTTCTGTTTGCGGCGTGGCTCGGTTGGGGTTTCGACGTGTTCGACGGATTGCTCTTCAACTACGTCGCGCCGATCTGCGTGCCGCAGTTACTGGGTGTCCCGCCAGGCGGCCCTGAAGCCTTTCGCTGGACTGGGTTCCTAACGGCGCTTCTGCTGCTCGGTTGGGCGCTCGGTGGGATTCTATTCGGCAAGATCACCGATCGAATCGGCCGCACCCGTACGCTGCTGCTCACGATGCTCACCTACGCGCTGTCGACTGCGGCGTGTGCATTCGCTCCCAATCTTTGGGTGCTCGGTCTGTGTCGCTTTTGCGCGAGCCTCGGCATAGGCGGGGAATGGGCGGCGGGAGCCGCGTTGGTCGCCGAGACGATGCCGAAAGACAAGCGCGTCTTGGGCGGCGCCCTCTTGTACACCTCGGCGCCTGCGGGCCTATTTTTAGCCACGTTCGTGAATGATCTGTTCACGCGCAAGATCTCGAGCATCGCGAGCGATCCGAATCTATCGTGGCGCATCGTGTTCTTGACCGGGCTCGTGCCGGCGTTGATTGCGATCATCATCCGCATGAAGGTGAAGG
>DASXKQ010000179.1:0-82371 GCA_036496745.1 Polyangiaceae bacterium | reverse complement strand
ACGAGCACCTGGCCCCGTTCGATCGCGGCCGTCAACTGCTCGGCTGCGCCTGCGACGTCCGCTTCGCACTGCTTGTAGTCGTCGTAGCCGCGCGACAAGCGCAGGCATTGCTCGACGATCAGTCCGATCAGGTCGAGCGAGCAGCCCCGCAAAAACAACTTTTGCTCGGGCGAACAGTCGCGCCAGCGCGCGTTGGCGGCGACGCAGATCTCGCCGGCCTCGTCGACGAACTTCGGAACTGTCTCGAGATCGGCAATTTCAGCGACTTCGAGCGTCTCGCTGATCGCCTCCAGTAGACCGGACTCGGGTTGGCCGAGCTGTCGCCCGAGCCGTTCGAGCTCTTGCACGGATTGCGATTTGGCCGGTCGGACCGAAGCGAGACGCGACATCCCGCTTGCTTGGAACGGCTGGATGGGCGATTTCGTTAGCCGGGCTCGGGCGATTCTCCCCGCGCCGCGGGAAGGCCTCGAAAATCAGCCGGCGGTTCCGCCGGTTCCGCCGGCGCCCTGCGTGATGGTGACGCCGACGGTCGCGCTGACCGACGTGCCCGTCGCGGGATCGATGAACAAATCGCCACTGTCGCCGTGGAGCTCGACCCTGATCGTGTGCGCGCCGGGAATGCCGCCCGCGCAGTAGTCGAAGCCGACGTCGACCGGACTTGCACCCTCTACGTTGTAGGGGAGCTTGTCGTCCATGTCGTTGCAGGCCATCTCGTCGACCCAGACGCGAGCGTGACCGCACGGGGAGGTTTTGCCCGCGCACGTGCCCGGCGCGGCGATCGTGAAATTCTCCGTTGTGTAAACCAAGCTATAGTCAGAGCCGTCCGTGAGGCCGCCCATGAGCGCGATCATCGCGCCGTCACTTGGATCCGTAATACTCAAGGTGACGGGTGCTGACACGGGCGTGGCCGCCTTGTCGGACGAGGAACAACCCGCGATGGCAACGCTCATTCCCGCGAACGCAACTCGCATGAGTTGTCGGATGGTGGGGCTCGGTTTGGTCATGAACGGTTCTCCCTCCCGCGTATCGACGCACAGAGTAGGGCTTTGCCTTCGCGAAAAGCAAGACGGCGCATTGTTCTTAAACCGACAGCGATCCCTGAACGAAGCGAGCCATTTTGCCGGCGCTGGTCGTCAGCAAGCAACAATGGTTCACGGAGGAAGAATGCGCGCGACAGAGCGTATGGTACGCGCTTGCGCGGCACAGCTCCGTCACGGAACACAGGTGGGCCACGCCGTCAGGCTGGCGCAGGACCATTTGCCGCCCGTCACTCCCACGGCGCACACGCAGGCACCCGTCTTGTAGGTTCCTGAAGAATCCAAATAGCCGCCGCTGCAAGGCATGCAGGCAGCCACGCTGCACGGTTGATTGATCATTGGGAGGACAGTGGTGCTGCAGAGCGAAGCTGCCGCCAGGCTGTAGCAAGACCAATCCACAGATGTATTGGAGCAATCGAATTCGCAGGCGTTGTTCTCGAGAATGAGCCCGTCGATGCAGGTTTCCGACTTGAATCCGG
The DNA here is from genome assembly GCA_036496745.1 of Polyangiaceae bacterium. Taxonomy (GTDB): domain Bacteria; phylum Myxococcota_A; class Polyangia; order Polyangiales; family Polyangiaceae; genus PMG-095. Next base: position 80,855 of record DASXKQ010000179.1, on the reverse strand, counting down.
TGCTCTGCGGGCCGCAGGTTTTCTTGCATGCCGCGCCTTCGGTCTCACAGGCGCCGCCCTTCATTTCGGTCGTACACGCAGGGAGCAGATGAATGGGCCCCGTGCCGCCCGTGCTGGTACCCGCGGTGCCCGTACCGGCTGCGCCGGTGCCCGCGCGGCCGACAACGCCTCCGACGCCAATGCCTGTCGTGCCGGCCGCAGATACACCGCCGCTCCCGCTGCTCGGGATGCCTGCGACACCGGCCGTGCCGCGACCCGCGACACCGGCCGTGCCGCGAGCCATGGCGCCAGCGCTCCCGCCGGCCGCGGAATAGCTGCCTCCGGTGGGCGAGCCCGAGTCAGGGCCGCCCGCGGTCCCTCCCGTGGCAGGGGAGAAACTGGTCACGCCTCCGCAAGCGTGCAGAGTGCTGACCAGGGCGAAGCCAATCGCGCAGGACTCCCAGGAGAGCCGCATGCGCGCACGATAGCACGCGCGCTCGCCGGCTCTCACCAGGAGCGTCACGGCACGCAGGTGGGCCACGAATTGGTAGGCGTGGTGGTCGCGCACGACCACTTGCTCATCGTCGCGCCCGCGACGCACACGCACGCGCCCGTCTTCGCGGTCATGCTGGTGTCGAGATAGCCACCTGCACAAGGCACGCATGCGGCAGCCGTACACGCGGCACCCGACACAGGCACGTTCGTGGTGTCGCAGCTCGTGGCTGCGGCAAGGCTGTAGCAGCCCCAATTGACCGAGGTGTCGCCACACTCGAACTCGCACGTTTTGCTCTCGACGTACGTGGAGCCCGTCGCACCCGCGGTGCACGTCTCGGATTTCCAGCCGACGCTTTGTGGACCGCACGTTTTTTTGCACGCCGCGCCTGTAGTCGTGCACGTCGCGCCCTTGGCTTCAGTCGTGCACGTGGCCAGCATGCCGATCGGGCCCATGCCGGCCGAGCCCGAACTGGTGCCGGCTGTGCCCGTACCGCCAGCTCCTGTGCCGGCTGTGCCCGAGCCGCCAGCGCCCGCGGTGCCCGTGCCGGCAGTGCCGCTTCCGGCAGTACCGCTTCCGGCAGTACCCGTGCCAGCAGTACCGCTTCCGGCAGTACCGCTTCCGGCGGTACCCGTGCCGGCCGTACCCGTGCCCGCGGTGCCTGTGCCGGCCGTGCCCGTGCCCGCCGTACCCGTGCCCGCCGTACCCGTGCCCGCCGTGCCCGTGCCCGCCGTGGAGTTGGTGCCGCCTGCTGGTGAGCCGGAGCCACCCGCGCCAGGGGTACCGCCCGCGCCGGCATCAGAGCTACTCGTCCCCGCGTGGGCGCGCGGCGGCGCCGAGCTCGACGCGGAACAGCCCTGGAGGCTGCTAACCAGCGCGAGGCCCATTGCGGTGCATGAAGCGAGGGTGAAGAATGCTCTCATCGGGGTAGGCTCCTGTAACGGCGGAAATCTTTGACGCGAGGAGCAGGTAAGCGACGAAACCACGCCTACCCACCTCTAGACTTAATTGCGGAAGCCCACCCAATCGATCACTCTCCTTACCAACCTCGGCGCTTCAATTAGTCGACCGCGGGTTTTTCCTGAAAAAAGCGGGTTGCCCGGTCCGTGAAAAAAATGCCTCGCGCAGCGGGAATCCTGAATGGATCCAAATGGATCAAGGCTAACGCGCCCCGCCCACCAAAGCCGGGTTTTTACGCCCTTTGGGCGAACTCGCACTAATCTTCAACGTCCAGATGGGATTCACCGTGGAGTGCACCTCCTGTGGCGCGCGGCGTACCGTGCCGCAGCCCCTGTTCGACGATCGCATTCGCGGTCGGGTGGTGAACATCCCGTGCAAGGGCTGCGGTGCCGCGATTCGCATCGACGGCACCATGCCGCCTCCTCCTGTCGCGGAGATGGGCTCCGGGCCGAAGATCCCAATCGCAGGAGCTGTTCCACGCGATCCCGCGCTGCTCGAGAAAGATTCAGCCGGCTCGAGCAACGGCGCGTCGCGCACGGGGATCGACGAAGGCTGGGAAGAGCACAGCCCGAGTGTTCCGGTCGAGCTCACGCGGCGGCGTTCGTCGGCACCCCCGCCCCCGAGCGAGCCGGGCGAAGCAAGCGACCCAGGCACGCCCGGCATGATCAGCCACGTCGACGGTCCCATCTCCGAGCGCGGACCCGCAGCGCGCATCGGACGCTACGCGCTATTCGAACAATTCGCCGCCGGGGGTATGGCCACCGTGCACTTCGGCCGGCTCGACGGCGCGGGCGGTTTCTCACGCGTGGTCGCGATCAAACGCCTCTTACCTCATCTGCTCGACAACCGCGACTTCACCGAGATGCTGCTGAACGAAGCGCGGCTCGCCGCGCGCGTGCGTCACCCGAACGTCGTCGCCACGCTCGACGTGGTGGCCTCCAAAGGCGACGTACTGCTCGTGCTCGACTACGTGCCGGGCGAGGCGCTCAGCACGCTCTGCCGCACGCAGGCCAAGGAACGTAAGGATTTCGTGCCGATCGAGATCGCGGTCGGCATCATGCAGGACGTGCTCTCAGGCCTGCGTGCGATCCACGAGGCGACCGACGAACGCGGACGCTCGCTCGACCTCGTCCACTGCGACGTGTCGCCGCCCAACGTGATCGTCGGCGCGGACGGCATGTCGCGCGTGCTCGACTTCGGCATCGCCAAGGCGCTCGAGCAACTGGAAGAGGCGCAGCCGGAGCGACGCGAGGGCAAGCTCGGCTACATGTCGCCCGAGCAGATCGAGGGCGGACGACTGACTCAGCGCTCGGACGTGTTCTCGGCGGGCATCGTGTTCTGGGAGCTGCTCGCGCTCAAGCGCATGTTCACCTCGGGCGATGAAACCGAGCGCAGCGAGAAAATCCTGAGCGGCAAGTACCCGCACCCGAAGGAGTTTCGAGCCGAGCTGCCGGACGAGCTCGACGCGCTCGTGATGCGCGCGCTCGCCCGCGATCCGGAGGCGCGCTTCGCGACGATCCGCGAGTTCGCGGAGGCGCTCGATCGCACGGCGACGGCGGCCAGCCGCACGCGCATCGCCGATTGGGTGAAGGACTTGGCGCAACCCGCGCTCGCCGAGCGTACGCGCATGGTCGCGCGCGTCGAAAATTGGGCGGGCATTCCGCAGATCCCCCTGAGCTCCAGCCCGTTTTCCTCCGACGCCCCGAGTTTTCCGCTGATCGGCGAGGCATCGAGCTACGAGCCGAGCGACCTCGAGGGCAACGCCGAAGAGGCCGCTCCGCCCGCGAAACGGGCGTCGAGTCGGCCGCCCAAGAAGGACAGTGTTCCCACCAAAAAAGAAGCCGCAGTCGAGGCGAAAGCCAAGTCGGGCGGCTCGGCGTGGTGGATCGTGGTGGTCGTGATCGCGCTCGTGGTCGCCGGTTACTTCGTGTCGCGCTGAGCGCTACTCGAGCGTCGAGTTCGTGACTTGCGGATTGCCGTTCGCTTTTGCGTAGATGCCGGGGTAACCCGGCGACTCGAAGCCGGCGCTCGGGTTGTTCTTGAGCGTCGAGCTGTCGATCACGAGGCTGCCGGAGCTGTCGTTGCTCACGTAGAAGATCGCGCCGCCGCCTTCGTTCGCGCTGTTGTTCTCGATGTCCACGCCGCACAAGCTGAGCGTGTACGTGTCGCCGTCGTTGTAAATTGCTCCGCCGCTGCCGCCGCCGGGCGTGCCGCTCTGCGCCGGGTTCGCGCCGTTGCCGATCGCTTTGTTGTACGAGAACGCGCTGTTGATCACGGTGTACGACACGCCGATGCTGGAGAGTCCGCCGCCGTTGGAGCACACGTTGCCGAGGTCCGCCGCCCCGCCGAACGTGCTATTTACCACGTAAACCGGCTGTGTATTGTACTGGCTGAGCACGCGCACCGCGGCGCCGCCGAGGTCGGGCCCCGTGTCTTCACACACGTTGTTGAAAAACCGGCTGTTGATGATCTTGAAGCGACCCCCGCGTACTAGAATCGCGCCGCCGCCGCCGCCCTCTTCGTCCTCACCCTTCGAGTTGCCGTCGGCGAACGTGATGTTCTGCACGGTGAGCTCGGGCGTGGCCTGATTCTGACACGTCGCGCTCGTCCACACCTGCGCCTGGTCGCACGTGTCTTGATACAGAATGCGACGCGCGCCGCCGCCGCTGAGCGTGATCTTGCCGCCGCCGTCGATCACGATCTTGGGGCCCTTGTCATTGAAAATTTTCGCCGTTTGGTCGAGCGTGATCTTTACGGGATCCGGGCCGCAGTCGAAGGTGATGATGCCGCCCTGGGCGACCGCCTGCACGACCGCGTCGCTCGTGCAGGTATCCGGCGTACCCATGCCGACGACGGTGGTCGGCTGCGAGACGTCTTCCAAACCTGCCTCGGCGGGCACCGCGCACATGCCGTTCGGGTTGCCGGAGGGCGGCCCGCTGTCCCAAACCTGGGTGGGCACCTTCGTGGTGGCGGCGCTGTTCGGCTTGTCACTGGAACTGCCGCAGCCGGCGAGCGACAAAGCGCTCAAGAGGAAACACACACTCGGACCTCGGGCGCGAATCGGTGTCATCCCAATACTCCTACTCGGCAAACATCGGAGTATAGGGAGAGCGCGGCTCGAATTCAACTCGGCGGCACGATGGGTGTGAACGAGCTTCGGCGGATCGCGTCGCCCACGCCGAGCCCGCCGGCGTCATTTGCGCCGGTGCAGGAAATCGCGCCGCTGGTGTCGACCGCGCAGGTGAAGAAGCGGCCGACGGAGACGCCTTGAAACGGCCCGCCGGCGACCAGCGCGGGCGTCGAGCGATCGGTGAGGTCTCCGACGCCGAGCTGTCCCTCGATGTTGCGTCCCCAGCACGACAAGCTGCCCGCGCCGTCGATCGCGCACGCGTGAAATTGGTCGATGGACACGCTCTGCTCGCTACCGACCCCGATCGCGGTCAACGTGTCGCGTGGATTGGTGTCGCCCGTGCCGAGCGAACCTTCGGTGTTGGCCCCCGCACAAAACAGCGCACCGCCGCGGCGGATCGCGCAGGTGCCGCTCTGGCCCGCAGCGACGCTCACGAAGTCGCTATCACTGCCGACCTGAACCGGCGAGCGGATTTGCTCGGCGGCGCCTGCGCCTTGCGCGAGCTCGCCGTCGGTGTTGCGGCCCCAACACCAGAGTGTGCCCGGTGCTCTGATGCCGCAGGCGTGCCCTTGCCCAACGCTGACGGCGCTCCAATCCGCGAACGTGCCGACCGGCACGGGCGCAAATTGATCCACGCCCGGATAGCTGTCGTTTTGCGCGAGTTGGCCCTCGTCGTTTTCACCCCAGCAATACAGCCTTCCGCCTAGAATCGCGCAGGTAAACTCGTACTCCGAGCTCAAGGCGGTCGCGGGCGCGGGTAGCGCGACGTGCGTGGGAGTCGCTGTCGCGCCGCCGCTGACACCGAGCTGTCCACGATCGTTGGCGCCAAAGCACCAGACCGAACCGTCGAGCCGCCGCGCGCAGCTGTGCGAGTCGGCCGCAACCACCTCCGCCCAATCGCGATCGACGCCGACCTGGGTCGCGACCAAGCGCGCATTCTGATCCGCGAGGCCGAGTTGACCAGAGTCGTTCGCGCCCCAGCAATAGAGCGCGCCGTCGATCACCGCGCAGCTGTGAGCACGACCAGCGTCGACCTGCACGCGAGGCGCGTTCGTGCCGGAGTCCGGCGGAGACGAGTCGGTCAAAGACGCGTCGGCCGCGGATGCGTCTCCACCCGGCGCGCCCGGGCCGAGCACCTCGACCACGCGGCTGCAGCCGAGCAGTGAAAACGCGGCGCACAACAGCGCGTGCGTGCGGCGAGCAAGAAACCGACGTGTGCTCATCAAAACTCCACCGCCACGCCCGTGCTCGAGAAGAGTTCGACGTCGCGCAAGCCGGTCACGACGTGGCCCGCGTCGGAGGCAGAGAACGAGCTCAGCGGCGCGCCGGCACCGACGCGCGTGCGCGATGAAATGCCCGGCCCACCCAGCGAGAGCTCGAGACCTGCGCGGCCGTAGAGCGCGAAACCGGCCGCGCTGGTGCCGACCGCGCCTGGCGCCGGATCGACCGAAAATTTCAGCCATTTACCGCTGAGCCCGAGCAGACCGTCGAGCGTGGCCCAGGATCCGTGAAGGAGCCCGACCTGCGCCGAGATCTCGCCGGCCAGGGCTTGCGCCGAAACGGTGCCGTCCGGCGCAGTCGTGGCCAGCGCCTCGCGCGCGCCCGCGGCGAGACCGAGCGCAAAATGCGCGCCGAGCGCGTGCGTCCAAAAGACGTCCGCGCCGAGCTCCGTCTGTCCGCGACGGTACGCTTCGTACGCGAAGCGCAGACCGAACGCTTCGGAGCGCGCGCGCGGCGCGCGCACTCCGCGCTCAGGCGACCGGGCGTCGACGGCCGGCTCGCTCGCGCGCTCGGCCGTCGCGCGGCGCGCCACGCCGCTGAAGTTCGGGACGGACAGCTCCGCCCAGCTCGCGCGGAGCAGCTCCTCCGCCGCTACCGCGAGCGCGAACGCGCGTCCGTCGCTCGGCACACGGCCCAGATCGATTTCGCGTCCGAGTACTTTTTCGGTGACCGCGTCGCGCACTTCGAGGTGCACGCGCTCGGCGTGACTCGACGAGGGCGCGATCGCCAGGCGCGCGAGTGGCTCGGTAGGCGTCTCAGCGTCGCTGCGCTCGCACACGTCGATGCGCGAGCCGAGCAGGCCGGCGCGCAGATCCGCCAGCACACGCTCGACAAACGCAGGCGAATCGGCGACGACCGACAACTCGACCCACGGGCGCTCGACCCCACACGCGCCGGCATTCGGCTCGGCGAAAGCTGGGAACGTGAACACCAGCGTCGAACCGACGGAGACGAGCCAGAGTCCGAGCATTCTGGATCGCAGCGGCACCGGCATTTCGCCGGACGAGTATAGCCGGCGCTGCGCGCGTGATCGCCAGCTTAGAGTGATTTCGCGCCAACGGCGGCGCGACGAGACTACGAGAGCATGCGCGCGGCGTTATGTTTGGCCCAGTCCGCGTAGGAGGTTCCGGGCCGAGCAAGCAGCGTCTCCACCGTGCGGAGCACTTCCGTGAAGGCCCCGGCGCGCACGCGCTGAAAGAAGCTGAGTGAAATGTCGATCGCGGACTTCGGCACGCCAGCGCCCGCGAGCCGCGCCGCGTAGTCCGCGTCGCGGGTCGGCTCGTAGCCCCGCTCGAGGATCTTCACCGCGAGTTCAGCCACGTCTCAACGCTCAGGATCCGGCGAAGTGCTTCTTCAACGGCTCCCAGTACATGCGCGTCCAGCCCGCGCTCAGGTGCTCCTTCATCTCCTCCGGGAAGCTCGAGTGGTCGAGCACGAGCTGGGTCCCCTTGCCTTGCGCGCGAAGCTCGATCCGGACGAGCGAGTAGACGCCTTCGGGCCACATCGTCGGGCGCCAGGCCTGGACGAGCCGCTGACCGGCGACGCATTCCACGTTGCGGCCGACGATCTGACCACCGAAGAGCTTGAAGGCTCCGCCCGAGCTCGCGTCGAGCTCCGCGGGGAGTCCGCCGGTGAAGGTTTGAAATTGCGCGGCCTGTGTGAGCGCCGCGTAGACGCGATCGGGGCTGACCGGAAGCTCGATCTCTTGGTGAATGCTGGACATGGCGGTTCCTTTTTTGGCTCGGAGATGACGGTTGCGATTAGCTAACCAAAAGGTTAGTAATTGGAGTGGCGCATGCGGTCAACCCAAAAACGCTCGCGTGAGGCGCGACTCGACGCGGTGTTCGGCGCGCTGTCCGACGGCACGCGCCGGCGCATTCTCGCGCGGCTCGCCCGCGGCTCGGCGCGCGTGAGTGATTTGGCGGAGCCCTTCGCGATCTCATTGCCCGCCGTGTGCAAGCACCTCGACGTGCTCGAGCACGCCGGTCTGCTCCGCCGTGAGCGGGACGGGCGTGTGAGTCGTTGCCACCTCGACGCGCGGCCCCTCGAGAGTGCCGAAGCCTTCATCGAACGCTACCGTGTGTTTTGGTCCGGAACACTCGAGGCGCTCGCGCTGTACGTCGAAAAAGCGCAAGAACTCGCCGACCAGAATCTCCCCAGCAGATGAGCGATCACCGCGACGTCACGCTCGTGCTCCGGCGTCTCGTGCGCGCCTCGCCCGCGCGCGTCTTCGAGGCCTGGACTCGACCGGACGAGCTCGCGCGCTGGTGGGGACCGAGCGGCGTCGAGTGTGTCGGCGCCGAGGTCGATCTGCGCGTCGGCGGCGGCTACCGCCTCGGCAACAAGCTACCCGACGGCCAAGTGCTCTGGATCGTCGGCACTTTCGAGCTGATCGAAGCGCCGCACAAACTCGTCTACTCGTGGCGGCTGGAGCCGGGGCCGGACACGCGCGAGCGCGTCACCGTTCAGTTCGAGCCGCGAGCGGAAGGCACCGAGGTGGTCGTCGTGCACGAACGGATCGCGAGCGCGCCGCTGCGCGATCAACACGAACAAGGTTGGCACGGGTGCCTCGACGGGCTCGCTCGCCTACTGGGCGAGTAGCGTCCGTCGGGCACCCCACGCCGCGGCATCAACCGCGAATGATGTTGTGGACTTCGATCACGTCCGGCTTGCCGAGCTCGATGCCGAGCGCCGTCAGAATCGGTGCGAGCGTCTGGCCGAAACGATCGAAATTTTGCGGTGTATCGTAGACGTCCGTCACGCGCAGCGCAGCTTTGTCGCCGTAGCAAGCGTGGTGTAGGCGGCCCGGCGGCGACCCCGCACCCGCGGCTTCGAGTCGGTGCAGAACCTCCGCGTATTTTTGTTGATCCATGCCCCGGGGGTGAAAATGAACGATGAGTGCCATGTTGGCTCCTTTCGAGTCCAGAAGTAGCTCGTGGAAAGGCTCGTTCGGAAGGCGACAAAACCGAGACCGAGGGATGCGATAATGGAGCCCGTGGACTGGAACGACCTCCGCTATCTGCTCGCGGTCGAACGACACGGCTCGCTCGCGAGCGCGGCCAAGGCACTCCAAGTGACCAAGGCCACCGTCAGTCGTCGTTTGGCTGCGCTGGAAGACGCGCTCGGCACTCGAGTCGCCGAGCGCAAGCCGGACGGGCTCGCGCTGACCGCCGCGGGCAGAGAAGCGGTCGCCGCCGCCGAGCAAGTCGAGACGCTGCTCGGAGCGCTCTCGGAGCGCATCGCCGGGGCGCTCGATCAGAGCCCGACCGGTACCGTGCGCTTGACGGCACCGCACTGGCTCGCGACGCGCCTACTCGTGCCCGCCCTACCCGATTTGTCGGCGCGTTACCCAGGGCTGGACGTGCAGCTCGTCGGCACCAATCAGATCCTCAATTTGGCTCAGCGCGAGGCGGATCTCGCGATCCGCAACGTATACCCGGATCACAAATCACTCGTCGTGCGCCGGCTGTGCGAGCTCGGTGGCTCGATCTACGCTTCATCGCTGTACCTCGAGCGCCGCGGTCGACCCACGTCTCGCCAAGATTTGCGCGGGCACGACGTGCTCGTCTACGCGGGCCTCGGAGGAATGCCCGGGTTCGAATGGCTGCTCGAGGCCGAGCATGGAGCGCGCATCGCATTCCGCGCCAACGATCCGGAAGCGCTGGTCGGCGCGGCCAGCGCCGGCCTCGGCTTGTGCGCGGTTCCGTGCCTGCTCGGAGACGGCGAGCCGTCGCTCGAGCGCGTGCCAAGCCTTGGCTTCGAGCGTTGCGCGCTGCACCTGGTGACGCACGAGGAGCTCAAGGCGAGCGCGCGGATTCAGGTGGTCACCGCCTTCGTCGTCGAGCTGATCGAGCGACAAAAGCGGACGATCGAAGGCTAGGCAGACCCGCAGCTAGTGTCCCGAGTCCGTGGTTCCTTTCATAAATCAATGAAGGAAAATGATCGGGACACTAGCGCGGACGCGAAGCGGACGCGGGGCTTCGGGGCAACGCCCCGAGGAAATCAACTGTGGCCCAGCCGCGGAGCGGCTGCCGCCACGAAGTGGCGGTCTGCAATTCGTTGACGAATTGCAGACTCAGGACACTAGCTACTCGGACCCGCAGCGATGTTCGAGCGCGGAGCGGTGAATGCCGTTCGGGTACTCACGCAAATAGCGATCGCGCACGCGCGCGCAACTCGTCATGTCACCGCGCGCCGCGTAGGCGTTGGCGAGCCGACCTATGGCGTCTTCGCGGAAGCCGGCGCCGGGCGCGGCGCGCGCGGCCAATTCGAGAGCGCGGATGGCGCCGGGGAGATCGCCCAGGCGGTCCATGCGCAGACGTCCGAGCTCGAAGGCCGCCAGGCCCGCGCGCGGATCGCTCGGAAAGCGCGTGAGCAAGAGATCGTAGGCCGCGGCGGCCTCGCGCGCGCGGCCGTCTCGGCGGAGATCGCCCGCATGCTCGAGCAGCTCCTTCGCACCCTCTGCGTGCTCCTTTGGATGATCGGCGGCTGCGACCGAGCTCGCCCCCAGCTGCGGCGCGGCGCTCGAGTCCGGAACGGGCGCCGCGAGCGCGCTCGGGCTCGCACTCGGCGGCGCCTCGACGACGACGTTTGGAGCCGCGTTCGCGCTCGCGAGCGACGTGGTTTGCGAGAAGCTATGACCCGCCTCGACGCGCGAGACACCGCCGGACTCGCCGCGCACCTCGACCACGCCGCGCTCCACGGAAACGTCCACGCGATGCGCCGCGGGGCTCGGGTCGAGCGAGACCGAGAAATGCGTACCGACCACGCGCACCTCGATGCCGTCGGCGAGCACCACGAACGAGCGTCCGTCGTGATGCACGACGTCGCACTCGATGCGTCCCTTTTGCAGCACGACCTTGACCGCGGTCGACGCGTCGTGCTCGACGCGGGCCTGCGTGCTGGCGGCGAGGCGCATGCTCGAACCGTCGACCAACTGGATCGAGAGCGTATCGGCGTGCGTCTCGAGCGAAGCGCCGTCGAGCGGTGACGCGCCCGAATTTCGCTCGCGATGCGCGAACACCCCGAAGGCGCCCGCCGCGACCGCGCCGAGCAAGAGCACGCCGAACGCGGCGCGCTGCCAGGCAAACCCGCCGATTTGGGGCCCAGGCAAACGAGGAGCGATCCCGCCCCACAGCCGAGCGAGCCGGGCGTCGGATACGTCCGCGGGCACGTAGCGCGCGGCGCTCGTCGATTTATCGTCCGCTCGCTCGCTCAAGGCGCACCTCCGCTGCGGCAAGGCGCCGCTTGATGGTGGATGTGGAGAGCGACATGCGCGTGGCGATCTCGGCGATTTCGAGGCCGTCGACCCGGCGCAGGACCAGCGCCACACGCTCCTCGGCCGGTAGCTGCTCGAGGATCGTGTACACGCGCCGGAGCTCGTGCGCGATCTCCGGTGGCGCCTGCGAGGACACGACCGCGTCCGGATCGATCACGTCCGGACGGCGCAGGCCGAGCCGCGTGAGCATTCGTCGGTGGCGTAGCCGTTTTTGCACCGTACGCACCACGATCGAGCCGAGCCAGGCCGCGAACGCTTGCGGATTGTTGAGCGCGCCGAGCCGCTGAATCGCGAACACGAAGCTGTCCTGCACGATGTCCTCGACCTCCGCGTCCGAGGGCAGCAGTCGATGAGCCAGGCCGAGCGCCATCCGCGCGTGCCGGCGAAAGAGCGCCTCCTGCGCCCACGTCTCCCCCGCGCGCGCGGCGATCACCAGCGCCGCGTCCGTCGGCCCCGCGCCGGAGCGCGTTTGGGAGCCGCTCGAAGCCGCCGTCACCGGGCGGTCCTCGGCGCACGCTGGCCGCCAAGCGGGCGGACGTGACACGGAGCGTTGGAAAAACAGGACGGCATCGCATTGGGGCACCCGGAACGTTCGGGCCGGGCCTCTTGCCCGAGTATGTACCCTGGCCCCAGGGCAATGGGCCAAAGCTCCTTGGGCGCCTGATTCCCGCAAAATTTAGCGGCGTTTACCGGGGGTCAGGCGACGCGAAGTTTGTCGAGCACGCGAGCGGAACGCAAGCGGACGGCGCTCTCCGCTTCCTCGCTCGGGAACCCGCTGAGCGCGGGGACCCGCACCGACGCGGCACGCAGCTCGGGCGCCGAGAACTGCCACTCGACGATCTCTTCTTCGACGATGCGTTCGGCCGCCAGGAGCTCGAGTTCGACGGCGTCAGCGCTCGCATGTTCACCAGCAAAACGCGTCTCCAAGTGCACCCGGTCGCGCGCGCGCTGCGCGAGCTCGATGAGCTCGCTGAGCTCCGCCGAGAGTGTGCCGGCACGCGCCGCCTCGGCCGCGGCGTCCCGCCATGCCGATAGAAAATCCGAGGGCCCCCGTGACTCGAAACCACACGCCTCACGCACCGCCCAGCGCGCGACGTCGCTGCCGCGCAGCGCCCGCACGCGTAGCGCTCCGAGCCCGGCGACGCGCTGAGCGCGTTCACGCAGGCGCGCGAGCACCGGCGCAAACGCGCGCAAGTGGCCACCATCCGTCGAAAACAGTGTGAGCGAATGCTGGGAGCTCACGATCGCGAGCGGAACCCCGGCGGCACGCGCGGCCCCGAGCAGCTGAGCGAGCGCGACCGCGTCGAACGCGACGGCGGCGCGCACGCCGTCTGCCGCGTGAGCGGCGTCGATCTGCAGCAGCTGGGGGAGCTCGTGGCGGTCCATGACTTCGGTCTCGACTCTGTGAACGGCCTCTACCGGCAAGGCTTAATGCCCAGCCCACCGGCGGCCCGCCCGGCCCCGAACCACGTGGAACTGCCCAGTAATGTGACGGCTCAGTTATTTTGTGCGCGCCGGCGGCTGCGAGCGGCAACTATCCGGCTACCACATGCGCGCGTTGCCTCGCTCCGACACGGTCGTCGCCTTTCCGCGATCGCGGCTGACCGACGCGGAGCTCGTGCACGCCGTGGCGGGCGGCGACCACGACGCCCTGTCGGCCGTCTGGACACGCTACGTCGCGGACGTGCGAACGATGATCCAGAGCTGCCTCGGGCCGGACTCGGCCATCGACGACCTGGTGCAAGAGGCGTTCGTCGGGTTTTATCGCAACGCGGCGCGGCTCGAGAACCCGCGCGCGCTGCGTTCGTATCTGCTCGGGATCGCGGCGCGTGTCAGCGCGTTCGAGCTGCGCACGCGCAAGCGCCGTTTTCGCTGGCTTCGCTTCACGAGGACCGGCACCTTGCCCGACGCGCCCGCCAAAGACTCGCCGCTCGACCCGCGCGATTCGTTGCGCGCGCTGCGACAGATCCTGGCGCGCGTGCCAGAACTTCCGCGGATGGCGTTCATGCTCCGCTACGCGGAAGATCTCTCGCCGCAAGAGGTCGCGCTTGCGCTCGGCATCTCCGACGCCAAGGCGCGCCGCGCGATCACGCGCGGTCGCGAACGCGTGCTCGCGCTCGCTCGACAGGAACCTGCGCTGTTGCCGTATCTCGAGCCTTGGCTGGAGGACGCATGAGCGCACATCGTCAATACCGCTCTCCTGACGGCGCGGCTCGCGCGCTGGCGCACTTGTTGCGCGAGGACGCCGTCGCGCGCGTAGCCTCCGAGCGGGAGCACGAGCCTGACGTCGAGCACGAGCGGCTGCTGCGCACGGCCGGCCTGCGCGTGTCGCACGCGCGCACGCCATGGCTAGGCGTTGCCGCGCTGGCCGCTGCGCTCACGCTGCTGCTGACCGGCGCCGCGTGGCGCCACGCGCACGCTGCGTTGAGCTTCGCCGTCGACGGGGTAGCTCGCTCCGAGGGCGCGCTCGTCGCCGCGCCCGCGGGCGCCGCAGTCCTACGTTTTTCCGACGGCTCGACGTTCGGCGTCGAGCCCGGTGCACAGGTGCGCGTCGAGGCGTCGTCAGCGACGGGCGCGCGGTTGGCGTTGCTTGCAGGTAAGACGGTCGTGCACGTGGTGCATCGGGAAAAGTCGAGCTGGGCGCTCAGCGCAGGTCCGTTCGAAGTACAGGTAACGGGCACGCGCTTCAGCGCGAATTGGGACGCGAACCAGCAACGCCTAATCGTCGAACTCTACGAAGGCTCGGTGCAGGTTGTCAGCAGCTCGTTCAGCGCGCCGATCGCCGTGCGCACCGGACAGCGGCTCGAGGCCGGCGTCGGCCGGGGAGATTGGCTGGTGAGCGCGCTCACCCCCCCTCCGCCGAAGCAAACGCTTCAAGCGCCAGACGCGACGAACAACGCGACGCCCGCCGCTGAGCCACCGCCAGCCGAATCAAACGAAGCGACAGCGCCCGGGGCACGCGCGCCCCACGCCGGGTTCGACTGGCCGACGCTGGTGCAGCACGCGGACTTCGACGGCATCGTGCACCAGGCGGAGGACTTCGGGATCGAGCGCTGCTTGGCGAGCTGCGCGCCGGGCGATCTGCGCATCCTGGCCGATGCCGCGCGCTACTCCGGGCGCGCAGCCCTCGCTGAACGCAGCCTGCTCGCCCTCCGCAAACGCGTGCCGTCGGAGGCCGCCACGGCTGCGTTTCTCCTCGCTCGGTTGAACGAGTCGCGCGGCTCGCCGAGTGAAGCCTTGCGCTGGTACGACGAGCACTTGCGAGAAGCGCCCAGCAGCGTGTACGCGGCAGAAGCGCTGGCCGGCAAGATGCGCCTCTTGCAACAAACCGGCGGTTCGGCGGCCGCGCATGCAACGGCGGAGCAGTATCTGGCTCGTTTTCCGAACGGCGTTCAGGCGGCGGCGGCCCGCCGAATTCTGACGGACTCGGCGACGCGCTGAGGATATCGTGAACTGACATGTTGCGAGGCAGAGCGCGGGCCGGGATCTTGCTCATCGGCTTTTTTTTGTTGCCCGCCATGGCGAGCGCCCAGCGCATCGTGCTGTTGCGACCGAAAACCGCCGATCCCGCGTTGTTGCAAGCTTTCGGGCGCCTGCAAGGTGAGCTCAGCGTTCACCAATTCGAGGTGATCGTGGTCGAGGCGAACGACGACGATCCGTCACCGCGCGCGCTGGCCAAGGTCGCCGAGCAAGCGTCCGCGGTGGCCGCCGTGTCGCTCTTGCGCTCAGAAGGGCTCGCCAGCGCGGACGTCTGGATCAGCGATCGCGTCACGGGCAAGACCAGCATGCGCACGATCGCCACGGCCCAGCGCAGCGAAGCGCCGAGCGTGCTGGCCATCCGCGCGGTCGATTTGCTGCGCGCGAGCCTGCGCGAGTATCCAGCAGGCGAGAGCCCGCCGCCGGAGGTGGTCGGCGCGAACCCGCAGCGAGCGCCCGAGCACGTGCGCGATTGGGCGCGGAGCGAGCCCGCAAGGCACGCCTCGGTCGAAGCGAGCTTCGTGCTGCAAAGTACGCTGTCTCGCCTGGGCACGGGTTTCGGGCCCGGCGTCGCGCTCGGCTTCAAGCCGTCCGAACGATTGCACGTGCAGGCCGTTTTTCAGGGGCCTCTCTCGGGTGCCGGCGCGTCAGGCGGCGGCGCGTCGCTCAGTTTGCGACAAGAGCAGTTGTTCGCTCAAGCGAGCTACCGCTTGTTCGGCAATGCGCGCCTGGCGTTCGAGGCGCTCGCTGCGCTGGGTGCACACGAGCTCCACGTACAGGGTGACGCGGCACCCCCCTTCGCCGGCCACTCGGAATCGGCGTGGACGGCGCTCGCTGCGCCCGGCCTTGGTGCCGAGTTCGGACTCACGCAGAGCGCGTCTTTGGTGATCGCCGGCCGTGCCGTCTTCCTCGCGCCGCGGCCGGTCGTGCACGCGGCTCTTCGCGAGTACCCGTACGGTCGTCCGACCCTCGATCTGAGCGCGGGCCTGCGGGTCTGGTTTTGAAGTATTTCGAAACGCGTCCCACTTTTTCGCGCGCGCGCGATGCCGAGCGGCAACTATTGAAATCATGACCACATCCGCCTTGGGTTTCGTCACGTCTCGCGCCGTCTGGCCGCGCTCGTCCGTCATGGCGCTCGCAGCGGCCTTGGGCTTCGCCAGCGCAGGCTGCGGCGACAAAGCCGTCAACGCCACGTCAACACCCGGGGCCGGCGGCAGCGCGGGCGCGCTCGGTACCGGCGGCTCGACGAGCGGAGCGAGCGGCACCGCCAACAATAGCGGCGGCGCGAGCGGCGCGGGAACCACCGGCGGCGGCACGTCGAGCGGCGGCACATCGAGCGGCGGCGCTTCCAGCGCGGGGACGTCGAACGCAGGGAGCACGAGCGGCGGGAGCACGAGCGGCGGGAGCACGAGCGGCGGGAGCGCCGGCGCGGGCGCTGGCGGGACCGGCAATCCGACTTCGGCTCTGCCGAGCCGCTTACTCGTCGGCTGGGGCGCGCAGGACTACAACGACACCTGGGCACAAAAGAGCGGCACGAAGTACGACGTGCAATGGACCTACCTGACCGGCCAAGCGGGCAACGACTGGTACAACGACTTCACTTACGGCGCCGCCGACGGCTCGTTCCTCAGCGACGTGCTGACGACGATCGACGGGCACGGCTTCATTCCCGGCATTCACCTGTACAACATCGGCTACGGGCACGATACGGGCGACCCGGGGCTACTCACCGAGATCCAGAATGCGACCTTTACCAAGAGCTACTTCAGTGAGTTCAAGGTGATGATGCAAAAGATCAAGGCCTTCGGCAAGCCCGTGGTCATCGTGCTGGAGGGCGACAGCTTCGGCATGATCGAGATGCTGACCAAGAACGATCCGACGACGATGGCGGCCGTCGCTTCGACCGGCTTGCCGGAGCTGGCGAGTCTCCCGAACACGATCGCCGGCTTCGGCATGGCTTTCTTGGCCATGCGCAAGGCGGTCGGAGTGCCAAACGTCGCGATGGGGCCGGACACGCCGTACTACGCCGCCAACGGGGACATCATGAACTACACGGACACGGACGACCTGCAGCCGCACGTCGACTACCAATGGTCGTACTTCAGTCAGCTGGGCGTGGGCGACAATCAAACGGGTGACCGCTTCGACTTTTCCGCGAGCTGCCCGCGCGCCTCGGATCAGGACGCCTATACCGACGGCCGCGACAAGTGGAGCGCGAGCGACACGGCCGCAGTCACCTCACCGAGCATCAACCGCTACGTAGAGTGGCTGCACCTCTACAATCAAGCCTCCGGACGCCCGTGGATCCTGCACCAAGTGCCGATCGGCAACAGCCAGCACCTCGATACCGCCTACGACTCCGGCAGCGCGCGATCGGGCTACAAAGACATCTTGGTCGAATACCTATTTCAATACGAGAGCCCGGCCTCGCCAGCGCTGCGCACGACGCACCTCGCGAATTTCGCCAACGCCGGCGTGCGTGGCCTTTTCTTCGGCTTCAGCGACGACGGGGACATGCCGACGAATGATCTGTGGACCGACAATCAGCCGTTCTTCAACACGCACGTCAATGCGTTCGTGCAAGCGGGCGGCTATCCGCTCTAGCGCACGGCGCGCTAGCTCGGTTTTTTCGAATTCAAACGAAAACGCAGAAACCTCGAGTCGTCGAAGCCCATCCTCGCAAAGTACTCTGACTGAAGCGGACTACCAAGCTCGCGTCGTGAACTCCGGGGTTCGCGCTACCAATCGACGATCAACGGCAAGCGCAGGCGCGCAGCGGCTCGAAGCGCTTGGATCAACGTGGCGCGGGCGCTCCGAGTGGCGTCGCTGAAACCGCCGGCCGCGAGCTGCTTGAGCGCGATGGGGACCGAGCCGGCGATGCGCTCCAAACCGACGGACAGCGCGAACGGTGCCGTGAAGTCCACGGGCAGGAACAGCGACGCGCCTACGTGCACCGCCGGCTTGTCTGTGCGCCGCAAGAGCCCGAGCAACCGCGGTCGCGGCCGCCACTCGTCTGCCTCCGTCAGAAGGTTCTGATACGACTCGGGGTCTACCCGATAAAACTCCGGCATGACCTCGGAGGTTTCATCCCAGAGGTTCGTGCTGATCGGCGCGGGAAGCCCCGCCAGATCCTCCTGCAACAAGGGCAAATAGCGCTGGCGCTGCTCGGGCGCCCGGCTGCCGCCGAACGGCGTGTCTCTCGGGATCTCGCGGCGGCCGTCGGGCCCTATCACGGTATACGGGACGCCCCGTTCCCACGCGAACGCCATCATCGGGGTGATGAAGTCGCCAGCCAGATAGCGGCTGAGCGGCATGATCATGAAATCGATGGCCATCGCGCGCGACGTTAGCAGAAGGGCTCCACCGCTTCAGCGCGAGCGCGCCTGTTGCCCTGCACAGTTACCCGCGTCTCACCACGAGCAGTTCGAGCAATCGATCGAGCTCGTGCTCCGGGTTCTCGCACAGACCGCCGTGTGCCGCAGACAGCTGGAGGATCGTGCTGCGCGGCGCGACGAGCCACTGCCAGCGCTCGCGCACGGGCAGCGCGCCGATTTCCCCCGCGTCGGAGCCGCCGCTGCAAACACGAGGAATTGCGGCCAGGTGCTCGCGCACGAGCCCGAGCTCCGTGTCGGGCGCCAGCGCCAGCAAGCGCGCCTCGTTCAAGGCCATGCGGCAGGCGAGAAAGTCGTGCGCGTCGCAGAACAGCACGATGCCCGCGTTGACGAACTCTTCACGCTCCACGTGCGGCACGACGCGCACGACCGCATAGCTAAACGAGCGAGGCGCGGGCACCTAAAGCCTCCTCCAAGAGCAGCGGGATTGCGTCGCGCCGAGCGCGCAGCCAAGCGAGATACGCAGCGCGCAACTCCGACTCACCGCCGAACGCGCGATCGTCAGCTAGCCAACCGGCTGGAATCTGCGCGACGACACGCTCGCACACGGCGTCGGTGAGCGTGTCGGTCAAGTGCCGGGCGGCGTCGGCGAGCTCGGAGGCCCAACGCAAGAGCACGTGCTGCCGCACCTCCGAAAACGGATCCCGGCTCGAATCGAGCACGCTCGTCGGCTGCCAACCGTGGTGAAAATAGAGCGCTGCGCCATGGTCGATCAACCAAAGCCCGGCATGCCACGAGAGCAAATTCGGGTTCTTCGGGGTGCGGTCGACATTGAGCACGAAGGCATCGAACAAGACCACGCGCGACGCGATCGACGCGGTCGGAGGTGGGCCGACCAGCGCGTCGAACGTGATGCTACCCGGCAGGTAATCTAGGCCGAGGTTTTCACCGACGCTCTTGGCGAGTGGATCTGCGAGCTCCGGATCCGGTTCACTCTCCGCGATCGACGCATCGAGCGTGACGAGCACGAGTTCCGGGACGAGCAAGCCGAGCGTGCGCGCGAGCTCGCCCGCGACGAGCTCCGCGATCAGCGTCTTGGGTCCCTGCCCCGCACCGCGCAGCTTGACGACGTACAAGCCCAAATCGTCGCCTTCGACAAGCGCGGGTACCGAGCCCCCTTCACGAAACGGCAGCACGTAGCGGGTTGCGAGAACGGTGCGAAACACGCCGCGCATCCTAGCGCAGCCGACGTCGGCGCGACGCTCAGGCAAGCCTGCTGGCACGGCGCATGCTTCTTCCGGCTTGCGGGCGCGAGGTTTTCGCGCCAAAGGCCAGGTACCTCATGAATCCGCACTCCCGAAAATTCGTGCTGGCACTCACGCTCGCCGGAGCCGCCTCGAGCTTCGCGCTGGTAGCCACCGCGGACAGCCCGGACTGCGTTCACTCCTGGCCCGAGGTGCGTTACATTCCCTACGGCTACGATCACATCGTTCACATTCGCAACGATTGCCGGATCATAGCCGTCTGCGTCGTGACGACGGACGTGAATCCGAGCCCGATCGGCGTCACCGTGCGACCCGGCGAGCAAACGGAGGTGCTGACCATGCGCGCCTCGCCCTCGCGCGAGTTCACGCCCAAGGTCGACTGCAAGTTCAACGCTTCAAGCGCTACCTGCGCGCCCTGAGCGTGACCATTTGCCTCGCTGGGTGACTCAATGCACCGGCGCGAACGCCGAATTCGAGACCGCGCGGTCTCCGCACACGCTCACTGCCAAAGCGCGGTGCCGAAGACCGGCCAATCGTCGCTCGACCAAGTGATCGGCACCAGCATCAGGTAGGAGTTGCCGTTCGCCTGACCGTCGTAATAGTGATACGTGTAGTAGTAGAGATTGCAGTCCTGAAACGCGGTGCCGCCGCCGGGACCGATGTAACGGCCATTGGTCGTGAGCATCGTCTCCGCGTGGCCCTGCGACATCGCCTGCCCCGCCTTGTCCGTGTACGGCCCCGTGATCGTCGTCGCGCGACCGACCATCGTGCTGTACGTGCTGTTCACGCCCTTGCAGCACGCTCCATACGACACGAACAAGTAGTAAAAACCGTTGTGCGTAATGATTGACGAGGCCTCGATGCTCGAGTTGTTGGCGAGCGCGTACAGCGTAGTGTCGCTCGTCGAAAGCAAGCCCGTTGCAGGGTCGACCTTGCGCATCTTGATCCCGCTCCAAAACGAGCCGAACACGAGCCAAGGCTGTCCGGCCTGATCAAAGGTCAAATTCGGATCGATCGCGTTCCAGTTGTCGGCAGTGCCGCCCGTCTTGTTCGACTCGATCACGAGTCCTTGATCCACCCACTTGTAACCCGCGTCGCTCGGGTTGAGCGTCGTGTTCGTGGCAAGTCCGATCACCGAGTGGTTTTTGCCGAAAAGCGAGCCGGCGTAATACACGTGGTAGAGCCCGTTGTAGAAGCTGATATCGGGCGCCCACAGATCGGTGATCGTCTGTCCGAGTTCGGTGGCGATCCACGCCGGCATCTGAGCGAAGATGTTGCCCGAGTTTTTCCAGGTGGCCAGATCGGTCGAGCTGCGCACGTTCAAGAGTCCGCCGGTCGCGAACAAGTAGTACGTGGACCCCACGTGGATCATGCTCGGATCGTGCACGCCGATGGCACGGTGCGTGGTCGTCGCTGCGGGCGTCGTCAAGTTGCAACCCGCGCCACCGGTGCCTCCGCCCGAGGCACCCGCGCCGCCGCCTGTGCCCGACGCACCAGCCGCTCCGCCTTTGCCCGCGGTACCGCTGCTGCCTGCTGCGCCACCGGCGCCTCCTTTGCCGGACGCGCCCGCGCTCGTTCCGCCAGCGCCGTTACCACTCGCACCAGCGCTGCTCGTGCCCGAGACGCCGCTCGTGCCAGATGTTCCGCCCGCATCGGCTCCGCTCACCCCGGTACCACCGGTGGTACCCGACGTGCCGCTCTCGCCCGATGTACCGCTGCCCGCGGTTCCGGTCACGCCACCGTTTGCGCCCGACGCGCCACCGGCGCTGACGCCGGCGTAACCCCCCGTGAGTGTCCCGCTGCCGCTCGTGCCAGAGGAACCCACTGAACCCGAGGCGGAGACGTCTCCACCGTTACCGGCATCGTTCGCCGGGCGGCCCGTGTTCGACGTGCCACCACCACACGCAGACGCAACCAGCGCGAACAGGGCGCACGCGGAAACCTTCGCAATGACCCCACGACTCGTTAAGGGACGGCTCATGCAGAACTAAGGGTATCATCACTGCCGTCCTTCTCACGATCTCGCCGCATTTTCCCGTTCACACACCCAGCGGGTGCTTCGGTAGCGCGCGCTCGGGAATCGAGCGCATGTGGGAATTTTTCGAGCACTGATAAAACAATGCAAACCCGCTTTAGTCCGCGTGATCGCCATAGGGGCCGCAGTATCGCCAGCGTTGCCGATGCGCGAGACGGTAACGCGGGCGCAAGTGTCGAAGGGAAAGCGCTAGGGCACGGCCTCGACGCGACCGACCATGAATTTCAAATAGCGGCCCTCTGGGTGTCCCGCCAAAACGGGATGGTCGCTGGCGTGGCCGGCGTCATGAAAGATCTGAAAGCGCCGCTTGGCATTGCAGGCGGCTTCCGCGAGCACGCCCCGAAAGGCCTCCGGGCTCACTTGCGCCGTGCAGCTCGCGGCGGCGTAGATGCCGCCGATTTCGCAGATGCGCAGGGCCGCGCTGTTCAGGCTCACGTAGGCGCGCAGCGCCTGCTTCAGCTGATCGTGGGAACGCGCGAAGCTCGGCGGGTCGCAGATCACGAGCTCGAATTTTTCATTTTTTCGGCGAGCGCGCTCGAGGAACGCGAACACGTCTTCCGTGATGAACTCGTGCTGAGTCGGGTCCAATCCATTGAGCTCGAAGTTTCGTTGCGCGGCGAGGGTGGCCGGCTCCGCGCTGTCGACGCTCGTGACAGACGATGCGCCCGCCTGCGCCGCATATAGCGAAAACGCGCCGGTGTACGAGAACAAGTTCAGCACGCGCTTGCCGGCCGCGAGCCCCGCGAGATACCGGCGGTTCTCGCGATGGTCCAAGAAAAGTCCGCTCTTTTGACCGGCGTACAGATCGGCAATCAAGCGATGTCCATGTTCGCTCACGGTCAGCTCGCGCGGCGGCATGCGTCCGGCGAGCAACTCGAGCCGAGGCGTAGCGCCGTCGGCGTCGCGTGAACGGCGCAGCACACCGTGCGGCGCGAGCTCGCTCAGCAGAGCCGCGCTGAGCCAGGGTACGATCGCGTCGAGGGCGTCCGCGTACGTGAGAATCACCGCGAACTGTCCGTACACATCGACGGTAGCGCCGGGCAAGCCGTCAGCCTCGCCGAAAATCAGGCGAAAAGCCGAGGTGTCCGCAGGCAACGTGGCGTCGCGCAGAAGCTTTGCGCGGTGCACGCGCTCGGCGACCCAGGCCGCGTCCGGCACGGCGTGCTCCGAGAAAACCCGGAGCGCGATCGGCGATGTCTCGTCCCACAGCGCGTAGGCGGAGAAGTTACCGCTGCGAATCCGAACCCAGGTCCCCGCTGGCGCCCGAAAGCCGCGAGGCACGTGATCGCGGTACACCCAGGGGTGCCCGGCGGCGAGCGCCCGCTTGAGGTGCCCGGGCAGCTCGAGCTCTGGACCGTTGAACTTCGCGCTCACTGCGCGCTCAGCGGCTCGGCGCAGGCCCCGTGCTCTGGCGCACGACGAGCTCCATGGGAAAGCCGAGCACGCTGCGCTCGGTCTGTTCGGAGGCGAGCGCGTTGAGCAGCGCGCGGCTGGCCGCGACGCCCATCGCGCGCATCTGCTGGCGCACGGTGGTGAGACCCGGGTAGACCAGGCTCGTTGCCGGAATATCGTCGAAGCCGACGACCGACACGTCCGCCGGCACCGATTTCCCTTCCGACAGCACCACGCGCAAGAACGCGAGCGCCATGTGATCGTTGGCGAGCACCACCGCCGTGGGCGCTTTATTTTTGGGCATTTTTAGCCAGCGCCGCGCGTAGGCCTCGCCTTCCTCCCGGTGATAGCGCGGCGCGAACGTGACGTTGCTCGGCGCGAGTTTGACCTTGCGCGCCGCGAGACCCTCGCTGAGCCCTTGAAAGCGCTGTTGACTGTCGAGCGACTCCGGCGGGCCGCCCACGTACGCGATACGGCGGTGTCCGAGGCCGTACAGATGCTCGGCGATCTCGCGTCCGGCATCGACGTTGTTGCCGCGCAGCACCACACCGGCCTTGAACGTCTCGTCCGCCGCAATCAGCGCCAGCGCGAGCTTGGCCTTGCGCGCGGCTTCCACGAGCGGTCGCTCGCGCCGGCCCGGACGCGCGAAGATCAGGCCGTCGACCCTGCGCTCGCGAATCCAAGAAAGCACGGTGGTGGCGTCATACGCGCCGCGCAGCACCAAGCTGCCGACCAAGAGCGAGATGTGCTTGGCCGTCAGCTCTTCCTCGATGCCGCCCAAGATCTGCGTAATCCACTCACCCTGGCTGTCTTCCATCACCAGGCCGAAACAGCCGGCGCGACCAAGCGAGAAATTGCGCGCCGTGGTCCAAGGCGTATAGCCAAGCTTTTGGATCACCTTGGCCACGCGCGCCTTGACCTCGGCGCTGGCGTAGCCGCCGTTGATCACGCGCGAGACGGTGCTCTTGCTGACTTTGGCGTGTTGAGCGACCTCGGCGATATCCGTGCGGCGAGCCATGGCAGAGCGCAGCGTAGTGCCAGTTTCCGAGCGCACCAACAGTCCATTGCTAGTCTGCTTACGCCCACCGTCCGTCCGGCGGGCTTGGGCAGCTATTTGCCGACCAAGCGCGCCACTTCGTCGAAGTCCGCATCTTCAACGGCGCCGCCGATCACGCACGCGATTTTGCCCTTCGGATTGACGAGCCAGTGGAACGGCAAGGCCGGGTCATCGCCCGAATCGGCGGCGTGCAGAAAGTCGTCACGCTCCTTGCCCTCCTTGAGCCAATAGCTGGCGCGCAACGCGCCAGCGGGTTGTGCTTCCAAGAAGTCCTTGAGCTGCCGCTCGTCGTCGTCCAGCGACACGAATTGCAGGCGAAAGGGCGCGTTCCCGAGCTTGCTCTGCCAGCCGAGCAGGCGTGGGATTTCTTCTTTGCAGGGCGCGCACCAGGCCGCCCAGAAGTTCACCCAGGTCCATTTGCCGTTGGCCGTCGCGAGCGTCTCCGGTAGCGACTTTTCGTTCGCCGCCGCCACGCGCGACGGCGACTTTTTTGGAAATGCTCTACCTGGCTCCTCCAACCGCGAGCAGAGGACGCGCGGCTTCTTGGGCGCGTCCGCCAGCTTGGCTGCAACCGGCATCGTCGCCGCGGCCACCACCGGCGCGGGACCCTTCTGCACCACCGCCTGACTCCGTTCCTCCGTCGCGATCGGCGTGTCCTTGCCCGCCGACTCGCAGCCGAGCAACAAGGCCAGCGTCAGCAGGCTCGCGCTGCCCTTCATAGCCGACAGTCTACCCAGGACACGAAAGCACTGCGGTTGATCGTTTCGTCTTCGCATTTGACGTCAGGGCGAGAGGTAGGCCACGAGCAATAGTCCTTGGAAAGCTGCGCAAACTCGTTGCCGAGCCAGAGCAGCCCGACCTTCTGATCGATCTCCGGATCATTGGCAATTTGATTCAGGTAGAACATCACCGAGTTTGCGCGGCGATGCGACAGAGCCCGATTCTTGGACTGGGTGCCGCTCTTGGACGCGCGAGCGACCACGAAGAAATAGCGCGCGCCGCGACGAGCAAACCACTTGTCCTCGATCAGCTTCTTGGCCTTGTCGTCGAGGACGTCCTGGCTCTCGTCGAACAGGATCACGGCGCCGCGATCCTTGAGCGGCGTGAACAGCGCGTTGAAATCCTCGTCGCTGATCGAGGCGAAGGTTTTCACGTCGGCCGGCTGACAGCCGCGGCGCGCGTCTCCCTCGGACAAGCCGCATGAGTGCAGGACGCGCTCCAGAACTTGCTTGAACTGCGGCGTGCAGTAGCCGACCTCGGCTTGATCGGCGATCGCCACCTGCGGCTTGTTCTCCGCTTGCGGCGTGATCAGACGCTCGCCCGCGCCCGCGACCCACACGCGCACTGCGATCGCCACGCCCAGCGCGAGCACGGTGCCGCTGGCCAGGCCGGCGAACGCCGCCGTCGGCGGCAGCTCCGCGCCGCTCATTTCAAGACCTCAGGCGCGAGCACGCCGAGCGTGTAGCGGAGACCGAGATCCGTGTCTTCGTCGCAGATGCGCTTGTCGCCCAGGTACATCTGCGGCGTCAACACCGGGATGCCGTTGTCGGAGGCGAAGTGCAGGTGATTGTTGAGGCGCACGTCGGTCTTGCGATCGTCGACACAGCGAAGCAGCGTGTCGCCCCAGCGCTGCTTGATCGCGCCGCGCAGTACGTCCACGCCGCTCTTCGCGGCGCGGTTCAGGTACTCCTGCTCGTCGAAGGCCCACTCGAGCACTTGCCGCGCTTGGCTACCGCCGCACAAAACGGCCTTCGAAACCAGACACGCGCCCGGGTGCAGCGATTGATCCAGCATCCAATTGCAGTCGGTATCGAGCGGAAACAGCGCCAGCTCGATGTCGAGCTGCTCGATGATGTTCTCGCTTACGAGCCGCTGGTGAAACGCCTTGCAGATCTCGCACAGTGGATCCTCGAACAAGAGCGCCTTGCGTGTCGGGTGCAGCGTGGCGATCTTGACGAGCTCGTCGTTCTTGATTTTTGGCTGCTTGAGCGTGCCGCACTTGTCGATGAACGGCCGCTCGTCGGGCGCGCTGCCGGCGTACACCAGCGCCGGCGTCAAACTGACCAAACCGAGCGTCGCCAGCCAGAACAGCGGCATCAGTTTCGAAACGGTCGCCTGCGCTTCAGCGACCGGCCGTGTGCGCTGCGCGCGCGCGAGCAACCAGGCCATGACCGCGAGCAGCAGCGACGAGATGTAGATGCCCGCGCAAATCTTGCAAATGGAGCCGAGCTTCAGCACCGAAATCGAGAACATCACGAGCGAAGCGCAGACCGGCAACAAGCTGGTCGTCGCAAAAAACGACACGGCGCGCTTCGGTGCCCGGCCGCCGGCCGCGATCAAATACACCGCGAACGCCGCGTAGAACGAAAATGCCCCGAGCGCGAACAGCGAAATCGGGATGCCGCCCCAGTAGTGCTGACGAAAGAGCGCCGAGTACGGACTGTACATCGCCGCGCGGCACGCCTCGGCCTTGCTGGTGGCGGGAGCGCCCGGAATGAAACTGCAATGCACCTCGTGCAGCCGGCGATCGAGGTGATTGGCGTAATCGAACGTGGAATACGCCGCAAACAAGAGCCCGAGCAGCGCAGCGAGCAGCGCGAGCCACGCCGGCAGCTTGCTCTTCTTGTCGGGTGTCCCGGGCTCTGAAGGCATTCCCTTATTTCGCGGGCGGTGGTTTCGCGGCTGGAGGCTTCGCTGACTCTGCCGCACCCGCGCCGGAAAGCAACCGCTCGGCCTCGGCGCGACCCGGGTGGTTCTTGGGCGCCTGGTCCAAAAATTGTTTGAACAGCGGATTCGCGTCGTTCGGGCGCTTCAAATAATCCGAGTACAGGATACCGAGATTGAACAAGGCATCGACGTTGTTCGGCTCGTGCGACAGCACGTTCTTGAGCAGCTTTTCAGCCTCCAGATAAGGACTCTGGTCCTCGCGCTTGCCCTGGCCGCGACGCGCGGCGGCGAGCCCCACCATCGCGTCGATGTTGTCGGGCTCGACCTCGAGCACCGCGCGAAACTCCTGCGCGGCTTTGTCGTAGACGCCGGCCTGCACGAGCACCGTGCCGGTGTTCAAGCGCGCGGTCGTGTCCTTGGGATCGAGCTCGCTCGCGCGCTGGAAGTGCTTGAACGCGACGGCGTCGTCGCCTTTGCGCAGCGAAATCAAGCCAGCCGTGCGCTCGGCGACCGCGCTCTTGTCGTCGGCCTTGAGCGCCTCGCCCACCAAGAGCTCGGCCGTATCGAGCTCGTCGAGGTCCATGTTGGCCAGCGCGAGCTCGGAGAGCGCGTACGGATCGCTCGAGTGGACGACCAGCACGCGCTGCGCGTGTTCGATGGCGTCCTTGGTCTTGCCACCCTCGCGCAGCGCCGTCACGAGCACCATCGGCGCCACCTTGGCCGACGGATTGTCCTTCACGAAGCCTTGCAGCGCGTCGATCGCGCCGTCCGCGTCCCCTTGCCGGCGACGCACCTCGGCGAGCGCAACCGCAACGTCCTCGGCGTTGGGCGCGAGCTTCTGCGCTTCACTGAGCTGTCGCTCGGAAGCCGACAGATCGCCCTTTTTCGCGAGCAGCACGCCGAGGTTGAAGCGCGCCTCCCACAGCTGGGGATCGGTCGTGACCGCCTCTTGCAAGAGCGCAATCGCGCGATCGCGACCGCCCGCGTCCTTCGCGCTTTGCAGACCTTGCACCATTTTGCTTACGGCCTGCGGGTTGGCGGGCGGCAACGTGGGCGCGTCCACCTTTTTGTGACTGCCGCCGCAGGCAAGCGAGAGGAAGAGAAGCGAGTGAACCGCGAAGGCGCGAAGGCGCGACGAGAGAAAGATTTGGGGGGCGCGAAACACGTCAGCGGGCGTCATTTTTTGCCTCGCTTGGCGGCTTCGGAAGGAGCGGACTTGTCGCCCGTGCCGGCTTTTTCGTCGGTAGTGAGCAGGAAGCTCTGACTCGCACCGCCCGTCGTGCGGCGCGTGCCGTCGATCAACGGCGGCAATTGCGACGAGCCACGCGAACGCAACTTGAAGCCGGTCTCCTTGAGCGGCGGATAGAGCTCCGAGTTCAATCGGCCGAGCGCCTCGCGCATCTTGGCCGTCCAGGAGTTGAAAATGCCAAGCTCGATCGCCTTGTGCCAACCGCTCTCGTACGCCTCGAGGCTGCGCTCTTCGATCGGCACCACGAACTCGTCAATCGATTGGCTGTAGAGCTCTTTTTCCGGCTCGCTCAGGTTCGCGGGCGGCGGCGACTCTCGCAGCGCCTTGGAGAATGATTCGTAGGTAAAACCGATTTGGTAGAGCGACGCGGTCGTCCATTCGGCGACGCCCATCTCGGCCGTGCCGAGGAAGGTCTCCGCGGCCTTTTTCAAGAGCTCGCTCTTGGTCTTCAGGCGGCCCTTCAACTGCTTGACGTCGCCCTCGATCTTCACGGCCTCGTACTTGGCGAGGATCGCCTCACCTTGCATGTATTTGGCCTTGGCCGCGTAGTACTTGCCGCGATCATCGAGCTGATTCTTGCGCTGCGTGTAGAGCGTGACGGCGCGCGCGAGCGTCGCAGACGAGTTCTTGTCGTCGTCGATTTGCACGGTGGCGAGCCGCACCAAGGCTTCGATCTGACTGCTCGGGCGGCGCGCGCTCTTGGAATATTGGTCGTAGAGCGCTTCGGCTTCTTTCTTCTTGCCCGCCTTCTCGTGGGCCTTGCCCATCAAGAAGGTGACTTCGTCAGCGAGCTCGTCGCGCGGGTAGTACTTCTTGAACTTCTGCCCGCTCTCGATGGCTTTGTCGTGCTCGCCGACCGTGGTGCGCAAGAGCACGGCGTTGTACGCCGCGTCCTTGTGGTGCTCGCTCTTCGGCCAGTTGTCGGCGATCGTCGCGTGATACTCGGCGGCTTTGCTGAACAGGCCGACTTCTTGGAAGGTGGTGGCCGCGATCCAAACGCCCTGCGCGGCCTCGTCGCGCTGCGCGTGATCGGTGGTCAGGCGGCTGGCCGCCGCGGACATCGTCTCGAGATCGCCGGCCTTCTTGGCCTCGACCTCGGCGTTGACGGCGGCCTGCGCGGCGCGCGGCTCCTTCGGAAATTCGCTGGCTGCGCGCAGATACGCCGCAGCGCTCTTTTGATGATCGCCCTGCTCGCTCAACTGCTCGCCCTGCTTGAATACGGCCACTACGATCAAGCCGTTCAGGCGCGCTTGCTGCGGCGGCGCTTGAAATGCGGGCGCCGTCTTCAAGCGCCGCGCCCAGGTCTCGATGTTCGAATAGTCCTTGCTCTTGTTGAACGAATCCAAAATCAGCTCGCCCGCGCCGACGGCGTATTTGCTGGTCGGATACTTCTCGAGCAATAGCCCCCACTGCCGCACGGCCGGGTCGTACACCTGGTAGTCGTAATAGAGCTTGCCCTGACGAAACAAAAGCTCCGGGATCTGTTTGTCGTCCGGGTAGTTCGAGATGTAGAGCTCCATCGCCTCCGTGAGCTCTTTGTCGGTCGGTGACTCCTCTTGCTTCTTGCCTGCGGCCTTGGCGGCGTCGAACTCCGCGGCGCGCGCGACCTCGAGCGCGGCGAGCGCGTTGTACAGCGCCGTGCGTGAGTATTGCCCCTTCGGGTTCAAGCGCACCGCGGCGAGGTACGCCTCTGCCGCGCCGCTCGCGTCTTGCAAGCGGTAAAAATAAATCTCGGCCAGGTTGTAGTCGACCTCGTACGCTTCCGGGCGCGCGCCGAAGCGCGAGAGGTACACCTTGTACAGGTTCGCCGCGCCCTGGAACTCGACCTTGCTGACTTTATCCGCCTGCGCCTTGGCGTGCAGACCGACGGCGTCTTCACGCAGCTGCTTTTCGGTGGCTTTTTCGGCTGCTGCGAGCGTCTCTTGCGACTGCACGCCGGCCCAGGCGGACGGCGGATTCTTGGGTTTACCCTGCGCGTTCAGCTCGGGCGGCACGTAGTCGCGCACGGAGACCTTGTAGTCGTCTTCGAGCTCTTTCCAACCCTCGAGGGTGGAGTGACCTTGTGCCACCGCGAGCTGGTACTTGTACGCCTCGGGGCTAGTCGGCTCGAGCTTGAGCAGCAAGCGATACGCCTCGATACCGCGCTCGTAGTGCGCTTGGTCGTAGAAGGCGTCCGCCAGCGCGCGCACGATCTTGCCCGCGAACTTGTCGCCGCCGGCCTTGACCAGGAATTTGTACATGTCCTCGGCGCGGTTGTTCTCGTCTTCGACGAACACCGCGACCAGGTTCTTGAGCGCCTGCTCCTGCAGCTCGTTCAGCTCGTCGCGGCGCTTGTTGCCCGCCTTGTCGCCCTGCTCGGCCGTCGACTGAAACACGACCAGGAAGCGCTTGGCCGCCTCTTCCGTCTTGCCCAGGCGCCACAGGGTCCACGCGCTCTTGAACAGGGCTAGATCGTAGAGTTCGCTCTTCTTGTATTTGAGGACCTCTTCGTACTCGTTGTAGGCGTTTTCGTAGTTGGGCGCGTCCTTGGTGAACTCGTGCTCAGCGCGCACCATGTGCGCGTCCGGCACGAAGCGGCTGTTCGGAAACCAAGCCAGGATCTTGTTGAAGCGCCCGAGCGCTTCGTCGAACTTTCCCTCTTCGTTCGCCAAAAAGCCGTCGACGTACAGGGCGAGATCGTACTGATCGAAGCTCTTGTAGTTCTTGAGCACGCGCAGAAAGCGCGCGCGCGGCTTGGCGTAGCTCGGCGAGGGCGGGTCTTTCTCCGCCCGTTGCTCGGGCGGCAGCGCCTCCCACTTCTTGAAATTGTCGAGGAACGTATCGCGCGCGTCCTCCCATTCGAGCTCGCCCATGCGCAAGAGCGCTTCGGGCATCTCCGACGAGCCCTCCGGTGACTCGTCGATGAATTTGCCGAGCAGCTTCATCGCTTCCCCGCGCAGCCGCTTCTGCGCCAGCTGATCGCGCGCGATGCGCGCGTCGATCTTTTTACCGAGCGCGTCGCGCAGCGCTTCCGGGATCTGCAAGCTCACGCGGTAGCCGCGCTGTGCGCTCGCCTGCGCGTCCGCCTTTTTCTTGATGGTCGGCCGATCCTGCGTGCCGATTTGACGCTCGCCGGCCGGCTTGATGTGCGCGCTCTCGCCCGCCATGCTCGGTGCGTCTTCGGCGCGCGCCCCCGCGGCGACCAAGGCCACACCGAGCAGGCCTCCCAGGGCGGACAGACGGAACGAGCGCTTCATCGGGACCACGAGCCGAAAGGCTCGGAACCTGCGAGAATAGACGCTCAGGCAGAGCCGCCGCAACCTGCTCGGCAGATCCGCTCAAACCCACCAAAAAAACGACGGAAACCCGTCGTCACTGATCGGCGACGCTGCTGATCGTGACGTCAAAGGCGGCCGCTGCCACACCGCCCGGCACGATGATCTGCACTTCATCGATCATGTCCGTGGCGGGGTTGAAGTATGTGCCAGACGTCACGTCGTAACACCTGGTATTGAACATCGTGTACGGGATTGTGCCAGAGACGGTCACGTTCGCGCACCAGCTTGTGGCACTTGAACCGGCCTGCGAGATCTGCACGCGAATGGCAGGGCCTGTAGCCAGGTAGCTGACCGCGAGGCCAGTGCCCGTGACCTTGATCGGTGTGGAGGTCGGGGCGCTCGATGCTTGATTGATGTTGAAGCCAATGTACGCGAGGGTCGAGTAGTTGTTCGCCTGCGTGGCGGCTCCGACCGTGCCGCTGAAATGCAGCATGCACGGCGCAGTGCACGACGAGAACGTCTTGGGCATGCAGGTCGAACCCGTGTCGCAGCTGGCGAACGCATAGCCGTGCCAGCACTCGCCGCCATGGCCCGGCGCGCGCACGAAGCCGTCGGTGCCCACCGCAAAGGTCATGTCGCAAGACACGCCCGCGCTGCCGCCCGTACCCGCGTTGCCGGACGTGCCACCGGCACCCGCCTTGCCGCCCGCACCGGCACCGGCAGCACCGCCAGCACCCGCTTTGCCGCCAGCACCCGCACCGCCACTCGCACCCGCACTGCCACTCGCACCTGCACTGCCACCGGCCCCCGCGCCGCCGGCTCCCGCGCCGCCCGTCCCTGCCGCGCCGGCAACTCCGCTCATACCCGCGCTGCCCGCCCCCGACATGCCCGCGCCACCACCGGTGCCCGCGCCCGCATCACCCGAGTCACCCGCATTGCCCGACGCACCCGACACACCGGTTCCGCCGGTGCCCGCGGTTACGGCCCCGGCCGCGCCGCTGACAGCGCTCCCGGCAGCGCCAGCAGCTCCTCCGGTACTTGGTGGAAGCACCACGGCACCACCCACGCCAAACTGACCCGAGCTCCCACTCGCTCCCGCTACGCCGTCATCGGGCGCCAGCGTGCGCTCTTCGATGCCGAGAATCGAATTGCACGCCAGGGCGCAGAGCGCCGCGCAGGTGCCGAGTAGTGCTCGCTCGTTCGCTCTGCGTGCCATCACCAAGTCCTCCTAAGCTCGATCGTGCCCGGCCCAACGCCGACTTGCGCGGGCGCGGAGCTGGCCGTCAACCAGAGCGTGGCGCCTGCCGCAAGCCCCACGCCGCCGACGATGAACGCGACGGTCGACAGATTGCCGGCCTTGGCCGCGTCGCGACTCAGATTGACGCCGTCCGCGCTCGGACATGTCGAGCCCGAGCAGTGCAGGCTCTTGGCTTGGTCGTTTTTCGAGCTCGCTTGCAGCCCAAAGACGCTGCCGATCGCGATGCCCACGACGCCAATGCCGCCCGCCGTCAGCGCGAGCACCTTCTGTGTGCCGAACGTCGATGAAGGCGATCCCCCCGAACGACTCGGGGGTTCTGCGGTGTTCGTCGGTTGCGCCGCATTCGTGGGTGCAGCCGCGCCGGCGCTCCCTTGCATGTGCAAAACAACCGGCTTCGAGTCCCCTTCAGCCAGCGTGATTTGTTGGCTGGCATTGCCGTCCGCGCTGCTGGCTTGGACCAGGTGCTTGCCCGGATCGACCGGCCAGCGCTCGCCGATCAGCGCGCTGCTCATCGGGGCTCCGTCGATCGTCAACTTGGTCTCGGTGGTGGGCGCGCCCTCGAGCTGTACGACTACGGTCGGGATGCGCGGCGTCAGCTGTGCGAGCTCGGAGGCCGCGTCGGCCTGTGCTTGCTTCTGCACCGCGACTTCGCCCTGCGAGACATCGAGCCGCGTGACCTCGCGGTAGCGCTCGGAGGCTTTGACCAGCTTGCCGAGCTTGGCGAGCGCGCGCGCCGACCAGAGGCCGAGCGACGGTACCCTGAGCACCTGGTACGCTTTTTCCAGCTTGTCGCTCGCGGTCACATAGTCCTGGCGCTGAAAGGCCTCGACTCCGACCGTACCAACTTCGCGAGCGGCAGAGCGCGCCGCGTCGTCCGTCTGAGCCCAGGCCGTGGAGTCGACGACGAGCGGCGTGAGGCACGCCGCGCAGCTCAGCCACCCAATCAAGAAAGTTCGCATGACGAGCCCCTTTATTACAGGGGCTCGCGTCAGAAGGCTATCGGAGCGCGAGCTCGGCGCAGTTTTCGGCTCGAGGCGAGCGACGTCACATGTCCGCGATGCTGGTGATGGTGACGCTGAATGGCGCGGTCGCTGCGCCGCCGGGCACGGTGATCTGCACTTGATCGATCATGTCCGAGGCAGGATTGAACGGGGCGCCATCGGGAGTCGGGTCGAAGCACTTGGTGTTGAACATCGCGTACGGAATCGTGGCAGAGCCGGTCAGATTCGCGCACCAGCGTGTAGCGGCCGCATTGCCCGACGAGATCTGGATGCGCACCGCGGGCCCCGTCGACGTGTAGTTGACGTTGAGGCCGCTACCGCTGACTTTCATCGGTGTGGAGGACGCCGCTCCCGTGGCCTGGTTGATACCGAAGCCGATGTACGCCACGCCAGCGTAGCTGTTGCCCGCATTGGCGGGGCCGACCATGCCGCTGAAACTGAGTGCGCATGGCGCCGTGCACGCCGCGTACGTCTTGGGATTGCACGTCGAGCCGGTGTCGCAGCCCGCGGAAGCGTAGCCGTGCCAGCACTCGCCGCCGGCGCCCGGCGCGCGCACGAAGCCATCCGTACCGAGGGCGAATTTCGTGTCGCACGTAACAGCGCCGCTGCCCGCGGTACCGCTACCCGCCGTGCCAGTTCCGGCAGTCCCGGTTCCGGCGGTTCCGGTTCCAGCCGTCCCTGTGCCCGCAGTCCCTGTGCCTCCCACGCCATAGGTTCCTGCGACGCCCGTACCAGCCGTGCCAGCCGTGCCGTACGTGCCGGCAGTCCCGGTACCGCCCGCGCCGTACGTGCCTGCGGTGCCGTACGTGCCTGCGGTGCTGTACGTGCCCGCGCTGCTATACGTCCCCGCGACGCCGGTACCGGCGAAGCCCGTCCCACCGGAGCCGGCGTCTCCCGTGCTGCCCGAACGATTCGGACGCGAATCTTGTTGCTGCGCGCTGCATGCGTACATGCCGCCGAAGCCGGAGATGAGAACAACCAAACTCGCTAAGGAGGACGTCTTCATTCTAAAAGAAACCTTTCGAGTGGAGCGCTCGCAAGCGTCCCGGAGCTGCAGGCCCGCATCATACCCGACGTTTGCGCGCCACGCATGCCCGGTAGAACGCTTAGTCGCGACTTGCAATGGGCAAGCATCCGTACTTATTGGGGTCGCGACTGCGCCGGCGAAAAATGCTCTCCCGACTGCATTCCTCCCGGGCGCCGCCGGCGGTCCCAGGCAGTTGCCTAGCTCGAATCCTTATTGGAACACGTCGCAAGGGAAGTCGAAGCTGATGCCCCCGGTGGCCGGGTCACGCCAGCGCGTACAGGCCTGACCCACGAGGTCGAGCTCCGTGGCTGAGTTCATCTGCCAACCGGTGCCGTCCTGCGGCACCGGTTCGCCGTCGATCAGCACGCTGGCCTCCCCGAGCTTCGACAGATTGACGCTGCCGCTCCGCAGATCGAACACGCAGCTCTTCAGCGTCGACGTCGATCTCAAGAGTGAGGTTTCGATCGCGGTCGGGTCGCTGGGGTCGAGCGACACGGCAGGCGTCGCGCCACCCATGGTTTGGTACGTGCCGAGGGCTTGCCCCGCCGCGCGGCCATACGACTTCGACAGCGCGGCCCATTCGGAGACGCCCGCGCACCTCGAAGCGAGGTTCGTGCTCCCGCTCACGACGGCTGCTCCGGCGCCGGCGTTCGCGAAGCTCTGCAACTCGGCGACGGTCAAGAACGTCGAGCCTGGGCTGACACCGAACAGATGAGTCTCGATGCCGGCGGCCTCGAGCAGCTGTAGTTCGTTGACAACCGCGTCATCCGCGCACACGGGGTCGGTGTCGTTGCAGAAGTCCTGTCCGCCATCGGTGATCAAGAACAGGTATTTCGCGCCGGTGGCAGCGATCAGCGTGGGTCGCAGGCTGGCGAGCGCGTAGGCGGTCGGCGACTCCGACTTGGCGGGCGTGCCGCCGAGCGGCCCGTACACGGCGTTGATCGCCGCGTAGTTGTCGAGCGACATGGTGCTCACCGACGTCAGATCGAGCGGACACGTGGTTCCAACCACACCGGTGTATGCCGAAAAACCGAAGCGGATCTGATCTTGGAATGTCTGCACCGTCTGCAGCAGGGGCGTCTTGATCGCCGGCCAGGCCGTGGGTCCACCGAGCGTCGCAGCCATGAACATCGAAGAGGAGCGATCGACGAGCAGGTACACGAGCGGCGCCCGCGGAATGAACTCCGCACCCTGCCCGCAACCACCGCCACTGCCGCCATTGCCACTCGCTCCCGCACTCCCACTCGCTCCCGCACTGCCACTCGCTCCGCCGCTGCCACTCGCTCCCGCACTGCCACTCGCTCCCGCACTCCCGCCCGCGCCACTCGCCCCGCTCGCTCCCGCACTGCCACCCGCTCCCGCCGAGTCACCTGCGCTGCCAGCCGTCCCGTCGCCGCCCGCGCCACTCGCCCCGCTCGAGCCGCCGCCGCTGCCTGCCGCACCGCTCTGACCTGCTGCGCCCGAACTTGCGCCCGCCGCCCCAGCGATCCCTCCCGCGATCCCTCCCGCACCTGCGCTCGTGTCGCCTCCCACTCCGCTGCCGCCCGCACCCGTGACAGGCAGCAACTGAGGCGCCACCGCGTCGCCGCACTGCAAACAAAAGCTCGCACAGAGTGCCGTCAAAAGCACCGTACCGGTCCGCACGCGATCAAACCCAAGCGCTGGCATTTTGTTCACTCCGCCAATCGTCCGAGTTCTTGGACGGCCGATCAGCCACGAATACTCACTCCCGGAAGGACTAAAAACAACCTAAACGATCGCGAGCTGAAAAACTCGAGGTCCGCCTGCAAGCTGGTCGTCCTGTGCTGCTCCCGGAGCCTCAGCGCACGCCTTCGCCGCCCACGTATTCGTCGGCCCAGTCCTCGCCTTCGAAGGGCCAAAACTCTTCGTCGTCGTGGAGATAGCGGGCTGCGTCGAGCGAGTCGATGATCGTTTGAGGCAAAAGCCCCTGGGACAGCGCGTCGACTTCCATTTCGAGTGAGCGCTTTTTTCCGAGCACCGTCTCGATGCGTCCTAGCCGCGCGCGGCGGAGCAGGCGCGACAGCCTGCGATCGAGGCGCACCAGGGCGTCCTTGGCAAGCCCGAGCGATTCAGCCTCGACGGCAATGCGCAGGGTCTGCGCGTCGTTGTAGAGCGCGGTCGCCCGCGCGCGATCATTGCTGATCACACCGGCCAAATCCGCTCCGGTCTTGCCGGCCTTCGCCGACGGAGGCGGCAGCGCCGCGCGCGCTGCCCGCGCGCGAATCTCGAGCGCGCTGATCTCTTTCTTGAGTGCGTCGAGGTCTTCAGCGCGCTTGCCGTTGCCACCGCGCTCTGCGTCGCGGATCAAGCGTTTGAGTTCGGCGATCTGGCTCTCGATCCGCTCCACCTTGTCGAGATCGCTTTGACCGAGTGGCGTGTCGCTTTGCCCACGCACGGCCTTCGGCGACGCGAGCTTTTGACTCGCCTGATCGAGCTCGCCCATCGCGCTGCGCAGCCCCCGCATCTGATGATCGAGCTCGGCGAGGCGGCGCGCGGCGCGTCCGTAGTCGGCGTCGATGCGCACCAGGGCGCCCAGCGTGCGCGCGGTCTCCTCGGGCACACCGAGACCGGCCGCGGCGGCGTCCGAGCCCGTGCGCACGGACTCCGACAATTTTTCGACGGCCGCGTCGTCTTGCGTCAGCTTGCGCGCGGCGTCGCGCACCGGTTCGTAGCGCTTCAAGAATGCATCGAGCTTGCGATCCGCAGCAGGAAAGTGGCACGTGGCGAGATCGATGTACGCATCGAGGATGTACGTCTCGTCCTCGTAGGCGTGGTTCACCTTCAACTTGTTCAGGTCGTCGATCGCGCGCCGCGCGCCGTCATAGTCCTTGGCTTCGTAACGGGTAGTCGCGGTCTCGTAGAGCGCCTCCGGCAAATCGTCGGAGTCTTGCGGCACGAGGTAGTAGTAGTAGCGCGCGTCGTCGAAGCGATATTGCTCGTGCGCCACGCGGCCGAGGCCGAGCCGCGCCAGATCGCGCACGCGAAAGAAGTCCATGCCGCCGAAGAGCGGCGCCTTCTTGGGCGTCAATTTGGGATCGGCCACCTTGCAGAACAGCGCCTCACCCTTCGGGTAGTTCTTGCGCTCGACCTCGATCACGCCGGACAGATAGGTAGCCTGCGCCCAGAAGCGCGACTTTTCCGAGACGCGCGCGTACGCCGCGAGGGCGTCGTCCGGCTTGCTTTGTCGATCCGCGAGGCGACCTGAAAGGTAGGCAATGTCGCCGGTGACCTCGTCCGGCGCGCTGCTCGGCACGCCCGACAGATCTTTGCTCACGCGCTCGCCCTCGTCGCTCTCGAGCGCGAGATCCACCAAGCTGTGCACGGCGCGCCGATACCAGGTGTCGGTCGGGGAGCCCGCCAAGAGCCGCGTCAGATAACCGCGCGCGGGTTGAAACGCGCCGCCGCGCGCGAGCGCGTCACCGAGCCAAAACACGCAGGCGCGGCCCTCTTCCGAATCCTTGAACGCCTCGAAACGGTCGGACTCGACCAGGTAGACCAGATCCGCGATGGCCTCATCGCGCCGCCCGGAAGAGAGCTTTTCCTCGATCTCCCCCAGATCGTCGCGCAGGCGCTGCACGCTGAGTGGGATCGTCGGAGCAAGCTTTTGGTTGGCGAGCGCCGTCTGGTAGGTACGCATGGCCGAACCGCGCGTGTCCGTGGAGTCAGCCGGCGCATCGGACGGCTTGGCCGCCGCGTCGCTCGCGCTCGGCGCGCTGGTCCCGGACGCGGCGCCGTCAGTCGCGCTCGCACTGGGCGACGGTGCGGCCGCGGCCTTCGTGGCATCCGCCGCGAAGGCGAGCGCGTGCGCGCTCAGGACAGCGCACGCGCAGAAGCCGAGGCGACGACGGAGTGCGCGCTTCAATTTTGAACCCGCGCGCGCAGACGCACTCGAAGATCGTATTCGCCGTCTTGGTCGTCCGGGAAATCCTTGCCCATGTCGGAGCCGTCTTGAATGATCATGTGCGCGTCGACCAGCTTGCTTTCGGGGATCACCACCGAAAAACGCGAGCTCTGCCAGGTGCGGTACTCGCGATTGCGCGCGTCGAAGCGCTCCACGTCCACACCCACCGTGTGATGGCCGGGCGCGACCGCGTGCTCGTACACGACGCGCTCATCCGGCGCGTCGAAGCGATCCGGCGAGGTGAACACCACGCCGTCGTCGAGCGTCACCACGAAGTTCGAGATGCGCGCGTTGTCACCGCGCGTTTCGACGACCACGCGCACTTTGCTCGCGAACAGCGTGGTCGTCAGCGCCGAGACGCGGCCGCGTAGCGCGGCGATGTCGCCGAGCAGCTTGTCGTACTCGACCGGTGGCGGCTGAACGCCGCCGTCGGCGAACTCGTTGGCTTCCGGGTTGAGCGGTGACGGCTTGGGGCCTGCGCTACCCGCGGGCTTGGCCGGCGGAGGCGGACCGAGATCGTCGCCGGCGCTCGGCGTCTGCGCGCTCGACGCGGCTTCCGCGCTGTCTGCTTTGCTGTCCTTGGCGGCGGAATCGGCCTCTTTCACGCCCCGCTTCGGTTGCCCGAGCGCCACGAATGACAGCAAAACGAGCGGCACCACCAGCAGCACAGCCGACCGAGAACGCATGACCCGCGAGGCTAACACGCGCCCGCGGCCGAGAGAAAGCCCGGCTATCCGCACGGATCCGTTACGAGAAAAGCACTTCGCCCGGCCCCAGCGAACTTGCGGATCTGAATCGATTTCGCCTAGTAGACGTCTTCTGGTGGGCTAGTCCCGGCAAAAGTTCCGGTTGCCCGACGACGACATCAATTCGGAGAACATCAGAATGCGAACCAAGATCATAGCTGGCGTGGTGGGTCTTATTTCTCTAGTGGCGGTTCTTCCCGCACAAGCGCAGGAAGCGCCGACGGCAGGGCACGGCAGTGTTGGCGCCCTGCTCGGTTACGGCTTCAAGGACGGTGTCGGCCTGGGCTTCGGCGTGCGGGGCGGCTACACGCTGCCGATGAATCTCTATCTCGGCGGCACATTCGTGTACCACCTGGGCAAGAGCGAGAGCACCCCGCTTGGCGACATCACCACCAAGATCTACTACTTCGGTGTAGAGGCGGGTTACGACATCGCCGCCGGACCGGTCGTGATTCGGCCCTACGCCGGCGTCGGCGACGCAACGGCGACGGCAACCATCCCGGGCTTCAGCTTCGGCGGCATCACCTCACCTTCGGTGACCGCCAGCTCCAGCAAGTTCGGGTTTTGGCCGGGCGCCACTCTGATTTACCCGATGGGCGGCTTCTTCGTCGGCGGCGACGCGCGCTTCCTAGTCGTTGATCAGTTCAATGCGTTCAGCGTCTTCGCCACCGCCGGCCTGCAGTTCTGATCTCGCCTGAGCCACTGAAGCGAAGCGCACCCGGCGCGCTTCGCTTCGGTGTCGCTCAGCGGAGAGCTCAGCCCTTGCCCTGATTGGCGACGGCCTTGGCGGCCTTCTCCGCGGCTTCCGGATCGCCGAGGTAGTAGCGCGGCTTGAGCGGTTTCAGGTCGTCATCGAGCTCGTACACGAGCGGGATCGCGGTCGGGATGTTGAGCTCGACGATTTCGGAATCGCTCACGTTGTCGAGGTATTTGACGAGCGCGCGCAGGCTGTTGCCGTGCGCTGCGATCAAGACGCGCTCACCGCGGCGGATCGCCGGCGCGATCTCTTGCTCCCACAGCGGCAGAAAGCGCGCGACGGTGTCCTTCAAGCACTCCGTGCGCGGGAGCTCGTTCGGCGAGAGCGCGGCGTAGCGGCGATCTTTGCCCGGCCAGTACGGGCTGCTCTCTTCCAGCGCGGGCGGCGGAATGTCGTAGCTGCGCCGCCAGACCAGCACTTGCTTGTCGCCGTGGCGCGCGGCGGTTTCCGACTTGTTGAGCCCCTGCAGCCCGCCGTACATGCGTTCGTTCACGCGCCAGCTGCGGTGCACGGGGATCCACATCTGGTCGAGCTCCTCGAGCGCGATCCAGAGCGTTTTGATGGCGCGCTTGAGCACCGACGTGTAGGCCACGTCGAATTCAAAACCTTCCGCCTTGAGCAGCCTGCCCGCCTGCCGCGCTTCCTCCGCGCCGGCCTCGCTGAGCGGCACGTCCACCCAACCCGTGAAGCGGTTTTCGTTGTTCCACTGACTCTGGCCATGACGGAGTAAGACGAGCTTTTTCATCGCGCTGCTTTCGGCCTCGAGAGCGAGGCTCAACTCTTGAAGGGAATGAAGACGCTGAAACCACCGAGCACGGTCAGATCATTCACGATCTTTTCGACGCCGAGCTGCTCGCGCTTCATCTGATGAATGGCGTCGCGCGCGTCCCAACGCAAGGCGAGCCAGTCGTTCAGATAAAATTTCATGCCGAAACCGCCGGAGCCGGTCAGCCCGCGGTCACCCGGTTCGACGATGGCGCCGCCGCCGAGCGCCAGGAAAAAATCGTAGCGGCTGATACCGCCGCCGAGCCAACGCACCTTGCCGTACGCCATCGACCACAGCAAATGCCCCATGAAGAACTGCACGGGGTTGCTGGGCTGCGGCGTGAACTGCACTTGCCCGGCGAACTTGCCCTGCAGCGCGTTCAAGAGCGCAAAGCTCTCGCGCGAGCGCACATAGCTCGCCTCGAGACCGAGATCCTCGGTGAAGTGAAAGGTGTACGCGCCGCCGTAAGCGGGCGCGCCGTCCGACAGATCTCCGGCGAACCAACCGCCCAGCGCCGACAGCTCGTGACGGAGCGCCTTCTTGAAGACGCGCGGCACGACGCCGCGATAGGCGCGATCCCCGACGAGCTGCTGCTTCAGGGCCTCGTCGACACACTGCGCCTGCGCGCGGCCGGGAAACGCGAGCAGAGCGACGGCAACCGCCGGGAGCGCGAACAGGGAGACGAGACGGGGCGCCAAACCGCCCCACCGGATATCATAGAAGTCTCCATTTTCGGCGAACCGCGTGCGGCGATCGTCAAAACAGGCCGGCCGCGAGCCCGGTGTGCGGGAAAAATGGCGGCTTTTGTGAGCGCCGAGCAGACCGGCTACACCTGTGCCGTGCTCAATCTGCGCGATCCGCAACAGGCTATCCTCTCGGGCGGCCAGATGCGGCGCCGAATTTCGACGCTCAGCGCGGTGCTCGCGCTCACGAGCAGTGCGCGCGCGAATCCACCGACGAGCCCAGCGGCGAAAGCCAGCGAGAACCCGGCCTGCGCGCGAGAAACTACCGCGCTCGGCGGGCTATCCTGCGCGCTCGCCAGCGCGCTCGGCGATCGAGCCCAGGGCGCGCTCGTCGTTGCGCTGTCCGCGCCGGGGCCGGCGCGCCTGCCGGAGGCTTTGCGACAGAGCGCCGCTGACCTCGTCGCGGCACGGCTGGGAGCGGGCGCAACCGGCGTGCAAGGCGAGCTTTCTTTGCACGCCGCGCAGCAACGCGCGCAAAGAAGAAGACTCGTCTACGTGACGCTCACTCTGCAGCGCGACCATCTGACCGCGGCGGCCGACGTGTACGAGGCGCGCGGTCGTTTTTGGGAGCGCGTCAAGGACCCAGCGGCGCAGGTCGTCGCGCGCGCCTTCGAGTCGCGCCCGCTCGATCCCGAGCTGCGCGCGCTGTTTCCCCCGATTCCGCTGATCGTCACGCGCGTCGACAAGGCAAAGCTCGCCGACCGCGACACGGTCGCGCTCGCCTGCGGCGATCTGGACGGCGACGGCTCGAGCGAGCTCGTGTTGGTCACGCGCCGTCGCATCGCGAGCGGCCGACTCGTGCACGGTCAGTTCGCGCCGCTCGCGCAGGTCGCGTGGAGCGAGCTCAGTCCGGTCGCGCCGAGTCCGCCGCGCGAGCCGATCGCGGCGGCCTGGTTTGCCGCTCCCGGTCAGCTGCGCGTGGGCCTGAGCGATCGCGCCGACGGACTCGAACTGTCGTCCGGGCTGGCGGTGGCGCGACGCTTTCACGATCTTTTCCCGTGGCCCGGCGGTGGCTGCTCGGCGCGCGGCGAGCTCGCCCTGAAAGGACAACGGAGCGCATGCACCGGCGAAGCACCGCTC
Organism: Polyangiaceae bacterium; assembly: GCA_036496745.1. GTDB lineage: Bacteria > Myxococcota_A > Polyangia > Polyangiales > Polyangiaceae > PMG-095. The sequence goes on along the minus strand of DASXKQ010000179.1, from coordinate 38,703 downwards.
GGCAACGTCGATTTTGCGAGCGACGTCGACGCGCTCGGCGGCGGTCGCTCGCCTTCGCCCGGTGGCTCCGAGAACGCGCTGTACGCAGCGCGTCCCGTGGGCAACAGCACGGCGAAGCTCCTGTACCAGGCGCGTCTGATCGACGCACCGGACACCGGCGCGAAAGTCGTGATCGACGACCTGGACGGCGACGGCAAACCAGAGCTCGTCAGCAGCGCGCCGAGTCTGGAACGAAAAGACGACGCGCTGCTCGTGCGCACGCTGGACGAGTCCGGCGCGCTGCGCTTGCGCTGGCGTTTGCCGGTGCCGAGCGGGATCGACGCGATCGCCGTCTGCCCCGGCGACGGCAACGCGATGGCGCCGCTCGCGCTCGCAACCGGAGACGGCGTGTGGCTCGTGCGCTGAGCACCGAACTCTCGCGCCGCGCGTGGCTCGCGAGCCTCGCCGCGACAGCGACCGCGCACGCGCTCGGTCGCACGCCGCTCGGCGGGACGCTTCGTTTGCGCGTACCGCTGCGCACGCAGAGCCTCGACCCGCACCTCGCGGACGAGCCATTTTCAGCGCTATTCGCTAGCGCCATCGCCGATCCGTTGTACGCGCTCGATGCGAGCGGCAAGCCCTACCCGGCGCTCGCCGACGCTCTGCCCGAGCTCGCCAAAGGCGGCACGCGTGTCAGCTTGCGGGCGGAGCTCAAGACCGCCCGCGGCAAGCCGCTCGTGGCGCGCGATGCGGTCTTCGCGCTGAAGCGCGCGCGTGCGCTCGGCGCGAGCGCGGTGCTCGCGCGCTTCGCCCCGCCGGTCGAGGTAGCGAACAACCCGCTTTCGTTCGTCGTGGCAGGCGCCGATCCGCTCGCGCTCGCCCGCGCGCTCTCGAGTCCGCTCTGCGCGCTCGTGCCGCGTGGGTTCTCGCCGCTCACTCCGGACGGCACCGGCGCGTTCCAAGCCACGCTCGCGGCGAACCTCGCGCTCTTCACGCGCAATCCGCGCGCGGCCCGTGGCGCGTCTTTTTTGGATCGCATCGAGGTCGCGCCGGCGCAGGAGCTCGCCGAATGCCTGCGCGCGTTCGAAGCGGGCCAGGCCGACGTCGGCTGGCTCGGCAACGGGCTCTATCGGCCTCGTCCAGGCGCGCTGCCGTTCGAAGGACCAAGCTATGGTTGGCTCGTCTTACGCACGGGCCTCGACGCCAAGAACTGGGGAGCGCCCGGCGTCGCGCAACAGCTGTGCGACGGCATTGCGACCCAAAATCTGGCTCAATTCGGCGTGCACGCCTTGCCCGGCGCGGGCGATCCCAGCCGTTTCGGCGGCAGCGATACGCCGCTGCTCGTCGCCGACGACACGCCGGAGCTCGTCGAGATCGCCCGCGCGCTCGAGCCGCTACTCGGTCAAGGCGGACCCCGCACGCCCGCCACCCCGACGGCCCGCAGCGCCCTCGCCGAAGCCCGTCGCACGCGCCGCTTCGGCTTCATGCTCGACTTCGTGACGCGCGCGAGCTCGGACCCCGTACTCGCTCCGCTGACCCTGCTCGCCAGCGTCGACCCCGCGCTCGCCGCGCATCCACCGCTCAGCGCGCCCGCGTCGCTACGCGATCTGACGCGCTCACTGCCACTCGGCGTGCTCGGTGAACTCACGCTGTCCGGCGCGCGGCTAGCGGAGTACGAGGGACTGCCCGGGTGGCAGCTCGGCGCTGTGTGGAAGAGGACGGGCTGAGATCGAGGGACGGCAGTGGTAGGGCGAGAGGCGGAGTGGTTGGGGAAGAGCGAGTGGTTAGGGAAGAGTTGGGGCAGAGCGGGAGGTTGGGGAAGAGCGGGAGGTTGGGGAAGAGGCAGAGCGTGAGATTGGCTGCCTCGCGACGCTCGCGTGCACCAGTTTTGTGTTGGCCAGTGCTCAGGGTTGAGCGGGAGCGTGGGCGAGAGTGCTCGGGGGGGTTGAGTGTGCTGCTGTGCTCGGCCGCTGCAAGGGGCTGCCGCCCGCGCTACGCGCGGCGCCTGCGGCGCCCTTGCACCGGCCTGCGCGCAGCAGCGGGGGCCGGGGGCGTCCCCGAGAGGGATGCAACAAAGGAGCTCATCATGACTCTCAAGATTTATCCGGTTGTTCTCGAGTTGGTTCGAAGGCTTGCGCCCGTGTTGCCTAGGCTGAAAGCCAGAAGCGCTTCGCTCGCGGACCAGTTCGAGCGTGCACTCATCAGTGTACCGCTCAATGTCGCGGAGGGTGCTTACTCGCGTGGCCGGAATCGGCAGGCTCGCTATCAATCGGCGGCTGCTTCGGCACGCGAGGCGCTTGCTTGCTGGGAGACCGCGCAGGCTTTCGGCTGGCTCGGGCCCATGGACCCAGAGCTCCTCGCTCTCTTTCACCGCGTCATCGGCACGCTCGTACGGCTCGTCGAGCCTCGGAAATGAGCTCGCGCGAAGCGCGATGTAGCCAGCCCGTATGCCCGCGGCCGAGTGGGGACCCGGCTTCGCCCGGAGACCTTCGCTCCTGTCTCTAAGCGCTCGCTCCGAAATGGATCTCCCGCTCCGCGCGCTGTTCGCTGGTGAGGGTCGGCGCGGGGTCGAACAAGGCGGCGAAGCGCTCGGCGAGCGCGCTGATCGTCAGGCTCGGGTTCACGCCCAGGTTGCCGGGCACGACGCTGCCGTCGCAGACGTACAGGCCGGGATGCCCGAACACCTCGTGTCGCTCGTCGATCACGCCATTTTCCGGCGAGGTCCCGATGCAGCAGCCGCCCAAGATGTGCGCCGTGGCCGGCGTGCGCAAGAGCACTTCGGAGATCACGTTCTGCGGCTCACCTGCGAGTTCCTCGGCCAGGATTTCCGCCGCTTCTTGCGCGACGGGCAGGTAGCTCGGCACGGGTTTGTCGGTGGGCGCGCCTCGCAGAGAAGGCCCGCGCAACAGTGAGCGACCGAGCTTGAGCCGCAGATGCTGATCGATCGACTGCATCACGAGCAAAATGATCGTGCTGCGCGCCCAATCCGTGATGCGCCACAACCTGAGCATCCTCGGCAGGCGCGTGAGCACGCGCCACAACATTTTGAGCGGGCGCGCGAGCGGGCCGCCGTCGGGCGTGAGCGGCACGCCCAGCAGCCGCATCGCGCTCGAACCGCTCGAGTAGCGGACCGCTTCGATCTTGGTCAGTGAGTTCGGGTGAAACGCGGCGCCGATCGCGATGCCGCGCGAGAGTTCGCGATGCGCGTCGAAGCTCGTCGCGCCGAGCAGGCTCTCACCGTTGGTGCGCACGAAATCACCGAGCCGCGCAGATACGTTCGGCAGCGTACGATGGACGTCGCGGTTTCGCAGCAGGAGCTCCACGGTACCGAGCACGCCCGCCGCGAGCACGACGCGCGGCGCGCGCAGGCGCAAATTCTCCGTGCCCCAGGCCGTCGTCGAGCGAGCTTCGACCTGGTAACCGCGCTCGCCAGCGGCGATGCGTGTCACCTCGAACTCCGGGAAAATGCGCGCCCCCCAGCGCTCCGCGAAATACAGGTAATTCTGGTCGAGCGTGTTCTTCGCGCCGAAGCGACAGCCCACCATGCAGCCGCCGCACAGCGTGCACCCGGTCCGCTCCGGCCCCTGACCGGAAAAGTATGGATCGGGCACGGTGACGCCGGACTGTCCGAAGAACACGCCCACCTCGGTGGCGTGAAACGTGGCTTCGGCGCCCATGCGAGCGCTCACGCGACGCAGCGTCTCTTCGCCCTCTTCGAGCGCGGGGTTCGTGGTCACGCCCAGCATGCGTCGAGCCGTCTCGAAGTGCGGCTCGAGCTCCGCCCGCCAGTTCACGGCGCCGCTCCAGGCCGGATCTTGGAACACGTCGTCGTGCGGGCGCATGAGCGTATTCGCGTACACCAGACTTCCGCCACCGACGCCCGCGCCGTGCAAAACCATCACGCCCTTCAAGAGCGTGATGTTCTGAATCCCGAAGCAGCGCAGCTTGGGCGCCCACAGGTACTTCGCGACGTTCCAGTTGCTCTTCGGGAAGTCGTCTTTTTGCCAGCGTTTGCCGGCCTCGACGATCGCGACGCGATAACCCTTTTGCGCGAGGCGCATGGCCGTCACGCTGCCGCCGAAGCCGCTGCCGATGACCACGAAGTCGAAGTCGGCGTCAGGCGTGGCGTGCGCGAACATCGCCCTAGCGTACTACCGCTTACGAATCACGGCGCCGTTCACTTGGGCAGCTTGGTCGGCGTCGGGATTTTCCCGCCCTTACGCAAATAATCGACGACGACCGCGCTCAGCTTGTCGTCGGCCTTCACGCATTTCAGGCTCACGTCCCCGCTGACCGCGCCCTTGCACTCCTTGCGCCGGGCGATCACGGCCTCGTTGATGGTCGAGTCGGTGCGCAGCGCCTCTTGCACGTTGTCGTCGAGGTAGCGCCACTCCACTTTGGCGGCTTTCGGCGACGGGGGCTTCGAGAGCGTGAGTTCCTCCTTCGCGAGCGTGACGCAGGAGCCGTTCCAGCGCAGAGCCATGTAGCTGCCGCCCGCGCCGCTCACTTGCATGCCGCCCTTGTCCGCGCCGCGCTCGGCGAGCACCAGCACCTCTTCGTCGAACTCGAGCCAGCTGTTGTCGGACGCGCCGCCCTCGGCGTTCCAAGCTTGCGTGCGGCGCGTGAGGTAGCCCTTACTGAAGGGATTGCCGTTGCCGAACAAGGACAGCGCAACGGTCGGGTAACTGTCCGCGCACATGCGCTCGACGAACTTACGGCTCGGCACGCACGTTGACGCGCCGGCTTTCGCGCACTGGGTCGGCACCGCTTCGGACGCCGGAGCCGAACCCGAATCGGCCTCGCTCTTTTCCGCAGACTTCGCGGGTTTGTCGTCCTGGGCGGCATCGCCCTTGGCGGGGGACGCAGCGGCTGGCTTGGCCGAGTCCGCTGAATCAGGCGAGTTGGCGGGCGTCTTGCTGCCACCGCAGCCGGCCAGGAGAACGAACGAGAACGCAGAAACGACGAAGCGCATAGCGGGTGCTTCTATCACGAGTTGGCTTGGCCGATGCGCACGCCGTAGAACGCATAATTTTCGCGCGCCGCGCTACTCGACCGTGACGACCTTAGCCAGATTGCGCGGTTGATCGACGTCCGTACCCTTGAGGTCGGCCACGTAGTACGCGAGCAGCTGGAGCGGGATCACGGTCACCAGCGGCGTTACGGCTTCCGCCACCTTGGGCACGTAGAGCACGTGGTCGGCGAGCTTTTCGGCCTCGGCGTCGCCGTCCGACGCGATGGCGATCACGCGGCCGTCGCGCGCGCGCACCTCCTGCACGTTGCCGAGCGTTTTCTCGTAGTGCGTGTCGCGCGGCATCACGACCACGACCGGCATCTCTTCGTCGATCAGCGCGATCGGACCGTGCTTCATTTCGCCGGCGGCGTAGCCCTCGGCGTGCGCGTACGAAATCTCTTTGAGCTTGAGCGCGCCCTCGAGCGCGATCGGATAACCGAGCCCGCGCCCCAAGAAGAGCATGTGCTCGGCGTGCTGCCAGCGCCGCGCGACCTCCCACACGCTGTCTTTGCGTTCGAGCGCGGCGCGCATTTCGTTCGGGAGTTCGACCAGCGCCTGCAAAATGCCGCGCGCGGCGTGCGCGTCGAGCGTGCCGCGGCGGCGACCCAGATAGACCGAGAGCATCAGCATCGCGACCAGCTGAGTCGTGAAGCACTTCGTCGAAGCCACACCGATTTCCGGGCCTGCGTGCGTGTACAGCGCGCCGTGCGCGGCACGTGGAATCGCGCTGTCGACCACGTTGGCCAGCGCAAGAATGCGCGCGCCGGCGTCCCGCGCGCTCTTCAGCGCCGACAGCGTGTCGAGCGTCTCACCCGATTGGCTGACCGCGATCACCAGATCCTTCGACGTGAAAACCGGCGAACGATAGCGCACCTCGCTGCCGAGCTCCGCTTGTGCGGGCACGCGCGCGAGCTGCTCCATCCAGTAACGCCCGCAGATCGCCGCGTGGTAGCTCGTGCCGCAGGCGATGAAGTACACGCGCTCGATGCCCTTGGCGAGCTCGGGATCGAGGCCGAGCTCGCTGTCCACCAGATCGCCCTCTTCCAATCGAATACGCCCGCGCAGGGTGTCTTCCACCGCGCGCGGCTGCTCGAAGATCTCCTTGAGCATGAAGTGCTTGAAGCCACCCTTTTCCGCCTGCATCGGGCTCCAGTCGACCTGGCGCGCGGCGCGCTTCACGCGCTCGCCGTCGAGCGTCTCGTGGCGCACGCCGTCGCGCGTCAGCTCGGCCAGCTCGTTGTCCTCGAGGAACAGCATGCGCCGTGTGTGCGCGAGCAACGCCGGAATATCGCTACCGCACAGCGTCGCGCCGTCGGCGAGTCCGATCACCAGCGGCGACGCGTTCTTGGCTACCACCACGCGATCCGGCTCTTTCGCGCCCACCACGGCCAGCGCATACGCGCCGCGCACGCGACGCAGCGCCGCGCGCGTGGCCTCGAGCAGCGTCGCGCCGCCCGTCACGCCGCGGTCGATCAAGTGCGCCACGATCTCGGTGTCCGTGTCGCTCTGGAAGCGCACCCCTTCGGCCAAGAGCTCGTGCTTGAGCTCCAAGTGATTCTCGATGATGCCGTTGTGCACGACCGCGACCGAGCCCACCAAGTGCGGGTGTGCGTTGGGTTCACTCGGACGCCCGTGCGTCGCCCAGCGCGTGTGCCCGATGCCTACCGAACCGGCCAGCTTTTTTTCGCCGAGCGCGCGCGACAGATTGTCGAGCTTGCCCACCGCCCGCACGAGCACGAGACCGCTGTCATCGTGCACCGCGACGCCGGCCGAGTCGTAGCCTCGGTACTCGAGCTTCTTGAGCCCCTCGAGCAAGATCGGAGCGGCCTGTTCCGGACCCACGTAGCCGACGATTCCGCACATCCTCCAGTACTTGCCATCAGCGCGCTGGGGAGGCCCAGTTTTTTTGGGTGGCCCGTCGGCAAGACAGCCATCCCCGCACTTTCGTCGGCAAATTTGGATATCCAGCCGCGATAGAGCGAGCGTAAGCTGCCCCCAATGACACCGAACCAGGGCGGGGGCGCGCTGTATCGCTTTGCGGGTCCGTTCAAAATCGCATAACTGCGCTCTGCCGCCGCGTGACCACCGATAGCTATCTCACCCCGCATCTCCGCTGCGCGAATTGCGGCGGCGAACTGGCGCCCGCGCTGCTCGCCTGCCCGAGCTGCCGCGCGCTCGTCCATGCGCCAGAGTTGAAGTCACTCGCCGCGGAAGCCGAGCTCGCCGAGAGCCAGAAGCGCTACACGGCGGCACTGACCGCGTGGCGTCGCGCGCTCACATTGCTGCCTACCGACGCCAAGCAGTATCAGCTCGTACTGCAGCGGGTGCAGGAGATCAGCACCAATCGCCTGGGCCTATCGGCAGAGGCTGCAAGCCCGGAAACCTCGAGCGAAGCAGGACAGAACAAGCGCAAGAGCAAATGGGCCGGGCTCGCGGCGCTCGGCGCGCTGCTCGCGAAATTCAAGTGGGCCATCTTGTTCCTGCTCGGCAAGGGCAAACTCCTGCTGACCGGCCTACTGCAACTGAAGACCGTCTTCAGCATGCTGCTCGTGCTCGGTCTCTACTCGCGCTCGTACGGCTGGCAGTTCGCGCTCGGCTTGGTGCTCTCCATCTACATCCACGAGATGGGCCACGTGGCGTCGCTCCGTCACTTTGGTATCCCCGCTTCCGCGCCGATGTTCATCCCCTACGTGGGCGCGTTCGTGCGCCTCAAGCAGTACCCCGCCACTCCCGCCGAAGACGCGCGCGTCGGCCTGGCCGGCCCGATTTGGGGGACGGCAGCGGCGGTCGGCGCGATCGCGCTCGGCCTCTTGTTGCACTCCGCAACGCTGCTCGCGATCGGACGCATGGGCGCGTGGATCAATCTCTTCAACTTAGTCCCCGTCTGGCAACTCGACGGCAGCCGCGGTTTCACCGCGTTGACGCAAAAGCAACGCATCGTGGTCGCGCTCGTGCTGTGGGCGCTCGTCCTGTGCGGCATCGACGGCATCTTCATCGCGATCGCGGCGGTCGCCAGCTACCGCGCCATCTCGAAGGGCAACGCTCCCGCCACGGGTGATCGTCCCGTGCTCGTTACTTATCTCGCGCTCGCCGTCGGGCTCGGCTTGATCGTCGCGTTCGCCAAGGCCGAGGGCATCCGCTGACGCCTTGACGCCGCTGCAGACCATGTCATACAGCGCGCACAGGAGGCGCCTGGCGCGCTGCTGCTGATTTCGTCGGCTCGGGGAGCGGCCCGCGCGAACTGTCGACGAGCAACAAGCGCCTGCTCACGGAATCCCTGCGCAAGAAAACCCGCGCGTGATCATCGCCGACACCGGCTTTTGGCTGGCGCTGGCCAACCCGCAAGCATCACGCGGTCGCCAAGCGCGCACTCGCGGGCTTGAGTGATCGACTCGTCACCACCTGGCCCGTGCTCGCCGAAACGTGTCACCTGCTCGTGACGCGGCTGGGCACCACAGCGGCCGAACGCTTGCTCGAGAGCGGCTCGCAGGGCGCGTTCGAACTGTTCGAGCTCCGTCGCGAGCACTTGCCCAGAGTCGTGACCCTGCTCGCCACGTACGCGGATCTGCCGGTGGACCTCACCGACGCCTCGCTCGTCATCTTGGCGGAGGAGCTCGGCACGGGCCGCACTCTGTCCACCGATCAGCGCGATTTTCGGGCGTATCGCTGGAAAGAGCGCAAGCCGTTTCAGAATTTGCTCAAGCTTTAGATGGGTTTCTTGTGCTTGGTGTAGTCGCTTGCAGCAGGCCCTCAGCGCGCGCCCGATTGCAGGGCGGCGATGCGATCTTCGATCGGAGGATGCGAGCGCAAGAGGCCGAGCATGCCGCCGCCGTTGATACCGAAGGCAGCCATCGTTTTGGGCAGGCCGGTCTCTTCCGACTGACCGAGACGCCGCAGCGCCGAGATCATGCCGTCTCGACTGCCCAAGCCGGCGCCACCGGCGTCCGCGCGGTACTCGCGACGGCGGCTGAACCAAGCGACCACGAACGACGCCAGCAAGCCGAGCACGATCTGGGCGAACATCACGGTCATGAAGTAACCGATGCCGCCCCCGCGCCGATCGCGATCACGGCCGGACAGCGCGCTGTCGACCAACGTGCCGATCACGCGCGCCAGGAAGAAGACGAAGGTATTGAGCACGCCTTGTAGCAGCGTGAGCGTCACCATATCGCCGTTGGTCACGTGGGTGAGCTCGTGCCCGAGCACTGCCTCCAGCTCCGGGCGGTTCATGCGCGCGAGAATGCCCGAGCTGACGGCGACCAGCGCGGAGTTCCGCGTCGCGCCGGTGGCGAACGCGTTCATGTCCTCGGAGTCGTAGATGGCGACCTCCGGCATGGCGATGCCCGCGCGCGCGGCCAGGCGGCTCACGGTGTCGAGCAGCCAGGCCTCCGTGTCGTTTCGCGGCATGCTGATCACCTGCGCGCCCGTCGACCACTTGGCCATCGGCTTGGAGATCAAGAGCGAGATGAACGCCCCGCCGAAACCCATGACGGCCGAGATCACCAGCAAGGCTCCGTAGTTCTGCATGAACACGCCGTGGAACACGCCGAGCGCGCCGAGCACGTTGATAATCACGCCGAGCACGAGCACGATCGCGAGGTTGGTCAGTATCAAGAGAGCGACGCGTTTGAACACGGTGAATCCTCCGCGCCTCCACGATGGAGGTCGCTGTTTCCGATCTCATAAGCATTGCGCGGGCCACTGTCCAGGGCAGCCAGAGCCCAGGAATATCGTGAGGATGCCGCGTGTTACGGCGCTAACTGCAGCAGACTCCGATACAAATCCACGGTCTGCCGCGCAATCGCCGACCAGCTGAACGTGTTCTCCACGCGCGCTCGGCCCGCGGCACCGAAGGCCGCGGCGCGCTCGGGCGAGGCGACGAGCTGATTGATGCGCTCGGCGAACGTGAGCGCGAACGCCGCGCGATCCTTGGGCGAGCCCATCGGCGTGCCATCGGGCTCGAAGTGCACGAGATAACCGGTGCTGCCGTCGACCACGACCTCGGGAATGCCGCCGACCGCGGACGCCACCACCGGTGCGCCGCAGGCCATCGCCTCCAAGTTGACGATGCCAAATGGCTCGTAGATGGACGGGCAGGCGAACACGCGCGCGTGACTCAAGATTTGAATCAGCTCGGAGCGCGGCAGCATTTTTTCGATCCAGTGCACGGGCCCGCGCTCCTTTTCGAGCTCGGCCACCAGCGCGCGCACCTCGGCGCCGAGCTCCGGCGTGTCGGCGTCGCCTGCGCACAGCACGAGCTGGGTTTCCGGCGCGAAATGCCGCGCGGCCTCGAGCAAGTGCACGATGCCCTTCTGGCGCGTGATGCGGCCCACGAACACCACGAACGGCCGCGCGCGATCGATGCCGAAGCGCTCGAGCACGTCGGTAGCGACCGTGCGCTTGTATTCCGCGGGATCGATACCGTTGTAGATCACGTGCACACGCGCCGCTTCGACCTTGGGATACGCCTTGAGAATGTCGGCGCGCATGCCTGCGGAGACGGCGATCACGGCGTCAGCGGCCTCGATCGCCGTGCGCTCGCAAAAGCTCGACAGCGCGTAGCCGCCGCCCAATTGTTCGGCCTTCCACGGCCGCAGCGGTTCGAGGCTGTGTGACGTCATCACGTGCGGGATGCCGTACATCAGCTTGGCCAGATGCCCGGCCAGGTTCGCATACCAGGTGTGGCTGTGCGCCAGGTGCACGCCGCGGATGGCCTTCGCCATCAACAAGTCGACCGAAATAGTGCGCAGCGCTTGCAGCTCCGGTTCGCTCCCGTCGAGCAGAGACCACGGCTCGTAGGCGCCCCGAACTTCGGCCGCAGCCCGCTCTTTGCCGAAGCAATGCACGGCGAGCTCGACCAGGGGCGCGAGCTCGCGCGCCAGGTATTCGACGTGCACGCCGGCACCGCCGTACACGTTGGGAGGATATTCGCGGCTCAGAAGCGCGACGCGGGTCGACGTTTTCACGTGTTTTCAGCCTGGGATCGGATCGTCTTTGCCAATCACGACCACGCCGCTGTCGCTGAACGTGAAGCCGCGCGCGCGGTCCTCTTCTGGATTGACTCCGATGCGCGCGCCCGGCGGGACGCGCACGTTCTTGTCGATGATGGCGCGGCGCACGACCGCCGAGCGACCGACGTCGACGCCGTGCAAGAGCACCGAGTCCTCGACCACCGCGCCGGAATGAATCGACACGCCGGGCGACAGGATTGAACGGCGCACGGTCGCGCCGGAAACGATCACGCCGGCCGCCACCATCGAGTCGACCGCGCTGCCGCGCCGACCGTCTTCGTCGAACACGAACTTGGCGGGCGGGAGCGAGCCGCTCGACGTGTGAATCGGCCACTCCGTGTTGTACAGGTTGAAGATCGGGTGCACGCTGATGAGGTCCATCTGCGCGTCGTAGTAGGCGTCGAGCGTGCCGACGTCGCGCCAGTAACCCGCGTCGCGCTCCGTCGCACCGGGCACGATGTTTTGCTTGAAATCGTAGAGCGCGGCGTCGCCGCTGTTGACGAGGCCCGTGATGATATTGCCGCCCATGTCGTGCGCGCTGTCTTTGTTCTCGGCGTCCGCGCGCACGGCGTCCACCAAGGCTTTTGTGCTGAACACGTAGTTGCCCATCGAAGCGAACACGCTCTCCGGATCGTCCGGTAGGCCCGCGGCGGTCTCGGGCTTTTCCCGAAAATTCGCGATGCGATTGTGCAGCCCCGGCACGATCACGCCGAAGCGCGAGGCGTCCACGCGCGGCACGCGGATGGCCGCGACCGTCACGCTCGCACCCGACTCGATGTGCGCGTCGATGATCTGCTCGGGATCCATGCGATAGATGTGGTCGGCGCCGAACACGCAAATGTAGTCGGGCGACTCGTCGCCGATCAGATTGAGGTTTTGGTAGATGGCGTCCGCCGAGCCCTCGAACCAGCGCGGACCGAGTCGCATCTGCGCCGGCACGCTCATCACGAAATTGTTGAACAAGGGCGACATGCGCCAGGTCTGCGCGATGTGCCGGTCCAGGCTATAGCTCTTGTATTGCGTCAGCACCGCGATGCGCAGGTAGCGGCCGTTGACCAGGTTCGAGAGCGCGAAATCGATGATGCGGTAGTTCGCGCCGAAGGGCACCGCGGGCTTCGCGCGATCGCGCGTCAGCGGATAGAGCCGCTTTCCTTCGCCTCCGGCGAGAACCACTCCAAGCACGTGCGGGCGTTTGGCCATAGCCTGAAAATTCTCGCACAACTCGAGCTGAAACTGGAAGGGCTATCGACGCGGAGCGTCGGATTGGCGCTTCTTTCCGCCGACAAGCGGTCCGGGGTCGCGAACTCGAACGCTCACGCGCTCGTCACTGCCCACTGCGAACGATGCTCAAGTCCTGAACGGAGACCGGCCCGATTGAGTTCGCGCACAACGCGACGGTCAGGCGGTCCGGACTCACCGTGCAGGTCATGCTCACGCCGCCGCTCGTGATCACGGCGCTGTCGCCGGTGCGCTCTACCTCGAGGCTCGCAAGGCTTTCGGGGTCAGCCGCGCCCGTCGCGAACGCGCAGGAGGCCGCGGTTCCAAGGATTTGGCTGCCGAGCGACAGGTTCGGGGTCGCGCCCTGAAAGTGGAGCTGGAGGCCGAAATCCGCGAAAGTCGCGTCGGCGACGAACACGCAGACGGGCGCACTCGGGCTCGACGCCGGGCCGAACTGAAGCGTTCCGTCGTAGCTCAGGCTGTCTGCGCAGCCAGAACCGGTGGGGCACGTTTGGGGCGGATGATCCGGCGCGAGGTGTGCGGGATACTCCGGGTGCTCGGGATCACGAAACTGGACCAAACCGACGTCGTTCGCGAACTCGGCGCGTGTGCCGAAGCGCACGCCGCGCAAGACGGGCACGGGCAACGACGTCGAGCCGTCGGTTTCGTCCGCCAACCAGACGAACGCATCCGGGCCCACGCTCGTCACCCGCGGGAAGCTCGCATTGGCCGGCAGTGTCAGCGTTTGAGTGGCTGCTTCGAATTTGGTCGACCAGGCGTTGAAACGAAATAGCGCGAACGTGCCCGGGAGGGCATTGCCGTTGGCGTCGCTGCCCGAGGCGATCAGCCACGGCCTGCCGTCGCTACCGGGCAGCAGGATCGGGTGTGGGCTCACGGGCGGCGTTGGCAGCGCCACGACAGTGCCGTCTCGCGCGATGACGTACGCGTCGTAGAGCTCGTGTGAAGCGTCGTTGGGATCGAGCGGAGGGCAACCATGCGCGCAGGCATCGCACTCCCCGTCGAAGCGCGCGGGGCGATCCTCGCAGCCGCCCACCGCCAACACGGATGAGCCCGCGATCTCGACGTACGCGCGATCGAAGCGTGTGGGCGGAGGCGATGAGAGCAACTCGTCCTGAACGGCGTCCGGGCTGAGCCATTCGGCTGCGCCGAGGGCTTGATCGTTGCCGTCGATACCCCCCGCCACGAACACACTGTGATCCGCCAACCGGAACGCGACCGGGTAACTTCGCGGCGGATTCAGTCCGACCACGTAGCGCGACACGCCGGTGGCGGGTGTCACGACTTCGTTGAGGGAAACCAGGCTATGCGCGCTGCTCTCGCCGCCGATCAACGCGACCTCGCCGGTGCTCAACGTCACGGCGGCGTGGTGGTTGCGCGGACCACGCAAGCTGAGCAGGGACGCGCCGAAGCTGGCCGTCGCTGGATCGTAGACCTCGGCGGTGCTCGACACCGGCCCGGACGGCAAGGTCAAGTTTTGCCCGCCAGCTACCAGCAGTTTGTCGCCGTACTCGCTCACCGTGGCGAACGCTCGCGCCTCGATCAGGCCGGCTCGCGCGGACGCGTTCGGCACGTCCGTCGCTCCAGAGCGGACGTCGAAGGTCAGCGCGCCGGCGGCGGAGATGTCATTTTGGGCGCCGCCCGCGACGAGCACGAGTCCCGAATTTGCAGCGTAACCGATGGCCTGACCCGCGAGCCCGCCGGGATACGTGCCCCCGTTGGGCCGAAATAACTCACAGCCCGATGCCTCCGGCCAAAGCAGGAAATCGAGAGCGTTGCTGTGCCGAGTCGTGTAGCCGCGGAAGCTCTGGTCGCTTGCAATCGCGCTGAGTCCCTGGGTGTCGAGCGGAAAGTTGAGCAGGGCGCCCTGGCCGTTCAAACGCAGCTCGACGGCGTGGTTGTCGGAGGGGAAGTCGCCGAACGCGGTCAGGTCAATGTTGGAAGTTGGTGGAGCGGCACAACCCGGGAGCGTGTGCGCAGCGACAGGCAGGGTGACTTGCCGCGCGTCCGGCGTCGCGCATGCCAAGAGCAGCGACGCAAGCAGGGTGCTAGCATGGTAAGCGCGCATTTTCCGGCTCAGTGGGTGCGCGCCTCTTCGCCCGCGTGCACCACGACCCGGTCCTGCTCCGGCAACCGGCGCAGAGCCAGCACGTCGCGCGCGTCAGCGCTGGCCGCGATCACCGGGGACGTGGTGGTCACGATCCACTGTGCTTCGGGCAGCGCGTCGTTCAGCGTGCGCAAGAGCTCGGCTTGCACTTGCGCGTCCTGGTGCAGTTCGATTTCGTCGACGGCGATCACCCCTTCCGATTCGCGCGGATCTCGATCCGGGTATGCCGCCCACAAGGTGCGCACCGAGAGCGCCGCGATCGCGACGAGGTCGCGCACACGCGTCGGCAGTGCGTCGAAGGAGAAGGCCCGCGAGCGCGCTTCGAAAATCGGCTCGAAGGAGCCCGGGTCGAGCCCGCGATAGCGAAAGCCGGCGAGCGCGGCGAACTGATCGACGACCGCGCGCATACCGGCGCCCAGCAGATCGAAGCGGCGCGGTTCGATTTCATTCGGGGCCGAGAGGGCCTCGCTGATCGCGGCGTAAGCCAGCGCTTGCTTGGTTTCGCGCGCGAGATCCGCGCGCGTCGCGTCGTCCAGGCCGGGCGCAAGCCGCACGTCGTAACGCGCGATGCTGCGCGCCGGCGCGCTGAAGCCGATCGGTTGACGCGAGAACCAGCGCGTCGAAGCGATTGACAAAAACGCGAAGCCGCCGTCCGCCGCGACGCGATCGAAGAACGCTTGCTCGCGCTTGCGCAAGCTCTCCACCTCGTCGCTCGGGCTGAGCCGCACGTTGGGGCTCGCGACGCAGAGCGCGTGTGGGCGCCCAGGCTCGTCGTGGCCAAGCAACCACTCGCAGGCTGCGTGCGCGGGCGGCGCGCCCTCGCGCGGCTCACCGCGACTCGACTGCACCACGGCGTGGCCGGGCCGCGTACTACCGATCACCTGCAGCACCGTGGTCTTGCCGATACCGCCACCGCCGTGAATCACCGTGACGGGCCGCGGCTCGCCTTGCTCGTCCGCGAACGGCAGCGTCAGTTCTTCGAACGGACCGACGCCAACGATCGTCGCACGCAGGAGCTTCATCTGCCTTCACTCTATCGCGAAATCGGCGCGGCTCGGGAACATCGGCGACCGCTCGCTGTCGCTACTTTTTACGTCGTTTCGTGTTCCTTCGGGCTTCTCGAGCCTCTCGTCCGCGCCTAGTGTTCACAAAAGCCCCATGCAGCTCCGCACCGAGATTGAAATCGACGCGCCCAGCCAGGCGGTCTGGGCCACCTTGACGGACTTTCACTCCTATCCGGAGTGGAACCCCTTCATCACCGGGATTTCCGGGAAGCTCGCGCTCGGCGAAGAATTGACGGTGAACTTGAGCCTGCCGGAAGGTAGCGACTACACACTCCGTCCGAAGCTCATTCGCTATGAGCCGGAACGCGAGTTTTGCTGGCTCGGGCACCTCTGGTTCAAGGGACTGTTCGACGGTGAGCATTTCTTTCGCCTGCGCGAGCTGGCGGAAGGCCGCACGCGCGTCACGCACGGAGAAAACTTCAGCGGCGTGCTGCTGCGCCTGCTCGGCCCCACGCTGACCAAAACCTCCCGCGGTTTCGTGTACATGAATCAGGCCTTGAAGCGCCGCGTCGAGGGCCAGCTGGTGCGCTGAGCTGCGGCGCACGCCCCAAAATTCCCCGGCCATTCCATGAGTTACAGGCGATCCTGCATGCTTTTCGGCTTGCTCGGGCGGCAAATTCGCTAGTATGTTCGCCCGCTCGCAAAAGAGCTCGCTCGCCCCGCAGCATGCAATCCATCGCGCTCCCCGCCCAGCTCGAGATTCCGGCTCATTGCCTCTCTCGTCAATTCATTCGCGTGCGGTTCGGCGAAACGGATCTGATGGGCATCGTCCATCACGCCACCTACATCTCGTACTTCGAAGTGGGGCGCGTCGAGTACATGCGCCGGCGCGGTCTCGACTACAACTCGTGGACCAAGCTCGGCATTCACTTGCCGGTGGTGGAAGCCAACGTGCGCTACCGCAAGACCGCGCGCTTCGACGAGCTGCTCTCGGTCGAAACGCGGCTCACGGAAATCACACGTGTAAAAGTCCGCTTTGACTATCGCCTGCTGCGCGCCTGCTCGGACGAAGTCGTGGCAGAGGGGTTCACGCTGCTCGCCTGCGTCGATGACGAGCACGTCCCTCGCCGTATTCCGCCCGCCGCTGACGCGATTCTGCGCGGCCCCGAGAACAACAGTGAGCTCTTTCCCGAAGTTGCCACCAACGGCAAACGCTAGCGACACCGGGGCGTGCTTACGGCTCGCCTAAAAACGCGCTAGGCTCGGCGCAGAATGAGCGACCGGAGCGGTCCTGACCCGAAAGCCGTCCGACAATCCCTCGTGGATTCCGGTTGGTCGGCCACTCCGCCGCCTGCGGCACCGGCCCCCCGCGCCGAAGCCCTGCCGCCGCTGCCTCCCTTGCCACCGGTTTCGCCAGAGCGCGTGCTCGCCCGCTACGACGGTCCGGACATGGCGCCCGAGCGCGAGGTCACGCAAGTGGACAACACGACAGCCGCGCGTGCGCGCGCGATGGCCGCCAAGGACACCGCGCCGGAGGCTCCCAGCACGAAGTTCGCGTCGTTTCCACCCTCCGCGCCGCCGCCGCCAGCGCGCGTGAGTGAGCCCGTCGCAAAAGTCGTGATTCAGGATCACATCTCGGTGCGTCCGCCGCCGCTCGCGTCCACGCGGCCTACGCCGCCGCTCGGCATGCAGGCTCCGCCGTCGGTCCCGCCGCCGCCCTCGCTGCCCCCGCCGAGCGAGCGCGACGCGGCGCGCAGCGCGACGACGTTGATCAAGCATCGCTCCTCGCCACCGCCACCCGCGCCGTCGTTCGGCCCCGCGCTCGCTCAGCGCGTGCGCTTCGCCGGCGGGGAGGTGCCACTCTGGACGTTGATCACGCCGCTGGTGTTGATCGTCGCGCTCGGCGCGGCGTTCGCCGCAGCCGCGGTAGCCGGCGGCAGCCCGAGCGCAAACAAGCTCGAACCGAGCGCCGAGCCCTCGTCGAAGGTCGGCGCGTTACCGATCGCGTTGCCGAGCCCGAGCCAGCCGTCCACCGGCGCAGCCAGCAGCGACAGCGGCAGGCCCGCGAGCTTGATCGATCGGGCCGCAAACGGCGATGACGCGGCGCTCAAGGAGCTCGCCGGCAAAGCACCCGCGGAGCTCAGCGTCTCGGACGCACTCGCGCTGTCCGTCGGACACTCCGCGCAGGAACTGCGCGCGGCGCGCGCCCTGCGCGACAAACTCGGCCATGATCCGGGCCTGGTCAAAGACGCCGGCGTGCTCGGCGACCTCCGTCGCTTTGCGGACGACCCGGAGACGGCGCCCGAGGCGCTGGCGGCCATGGCGGAAGTCCCCGGCCCGATCAGCGCCGACATGATCTACGAGATCTGGACGGACACCGTCGCGCACACGACCGCGACCGATCTCGCGCGCTCGCTGATGTACAGCAAGGACGTGCGCGCCAAGGCCTCGCCCCAGCTGGCGATCGCGCTCGACCTGCGCAACGCGGAAAAGTGCGAAGAGTTTCAAACGCTACTACCCAAGGCAACCGAGCTCGGCGACAAACGCTCGTTTCATCTGCTCGCGAAGCTCACGCGCAAATACGGCTGCGGCCCAGGCAAGCGCGGAGACTGCTACGCTTGTCTGCGCGACGACAAGACCGTACTCGACAACGCGATGAAGGTCGTCAAAGCGCGCAAAGAACCGAAGCCGTTCGGGAACTGAGCCGCTTGCCGCGCAGCGAGCCGTTCGACCGCGGGCGCGCTTGACTGACGTATTACCACTCGGTAATATTCGACTGTGGGCACGGTCATCAAGACGGTCAAAGTTCCCCGCTCGCTCGCGGCCCGCTTGGCGCGCGTGGCCAAGACGCTAGGCTGCTCTGAATCCGAGCTGATCCGTGAAGGGATCGAGCGAGTCGCGCGCGAGGACGAAGGGCTCGATATGCGAAGCCTGCTCGGCGCGGATCTCGGAGTAGGGCAAGGGCC
Source organism: Polyangiaceae bacterium (assembly GCA_036496745.1). GTDB lineage: Bacteria > Myxococcota_A > Polyangia > Polyangiales > Polyangiaceae > PMG-095. Next base: position 20,389 of record DASXKQ010000179.1, on the reverse strand, counting down.
GCGCGATCTTTCGACGAATCGCCAGCGAATGTCGGGCTATGGCCGCACGCGCCATCGTTGATACGGGCTTTCTCGTAGCGCTCCTCAACGGCTCGGACGCGCACCATACCTGGGCGGTGGGTCTGCTGCCGTCGCTGCGCGGCCCTTGGTTGACCGCCGAAGCCTGCGTTTCCGAAACTGTGTTCCTACTCGAGCAGGCGGGGCGGCCTAGCGTTGAAAAGCTCATCCACTGGCTCGAGGACGAACTCGTCATCAGCCGCCACTTCTTGCCAGAAGAGCTCGGGCTCGTGCGCACGGAAATGCGGGCCTACGGAAACCGCTGGGTGGACTTTGCGGATGCTTGTCTGGTGGCCTTGAGCGATCACCACCCCAAACTTCCGGTCGTTTCCGTCGACGCGGCGGACTTCAGCGTCTACTTTCGGCGGCGCGCCGGGCGCAAGCTCGTGCTGCCCGCGAAGCGCCGCTAGCGCTACCTGCCCCAAATCCGCTTCAGGTTCGTCCAGAATCCACCGCCCGCCTGGACCACCGTCTCCGAACTGGAATCGCGGTATGAGCGTTGCGCCTAACGCCGACGACCGAGCGCGTGTCCAATCGCCGGCCGCGGACTCACTTGTAGCTCACCGCCGACGATTTCACCGACAACGTGCTCGGGCAGCGCGACGATGTCGTCGTGCGTCGCAGGCCGCCGAACGGGCAACCTCATCGCAAAATCATAGCATCACGACGCGCGCCAAGAGCGGCCCTGCGCCGCGCTGGACTCTGTGCACGCGAGCTGCCGTCGAGGCAGCCCATGCTCACGACTCACGCCGTCTCTTCATACCAGCGCACGCTGAACGCGCCTTGCTCGGGGCCCGCGAGGTCGACTTGGATCTCGGGCTCCGCGCCGCGGCTGATCACGACTTGCTCGAGGGTGCCGATCAGGCCGCAATCGAGCCAGCCGGGGAAGCCGCGCACGTCGAAGTGAACGACGCCGGGTTCGGGTTCGCTGGCGGTGACGCTGTGACTCGGATCGGTGACTTTCCACATGGCCGGCATGCGCAGGAGCGCGTCGCGCGGGCCGAGGTTCATTTCTTTGACGACCTGGCCCGCGCGCGACGAAAGGAACACGAGCACGGTGTCGCGGCCGAGCCGGCGCAGGCCCTCGAGCAAGCTGTGTCTCGGGTATTTGTGCGCGGCGACTGCGTGCAGCCAGCGCAGCGCGTCGGCGAACGGGTAGTCGAGGAACGGCTGATATTTGCCATGGCGCGGCGCCTGCGCGAGCGTGGGCCACACTTCGGCGACATGCGCTTCGTCGAGCTGCGCGACCAGCTCGGCGAAGTACATGCCCTTGGTCGTCACCGACGCATTCACGCTGCGCACGCGCGCGTCGGCATCGACGACGCCTTTCAGCGGTTCGTTCGGAACCACGCGAAAACTAGTCGGTCGAACGGACGGAGACGCCACGAAGCCCTCGATCGCGGATCATCTCACAAAGCGCGAACGACCCCAAGTTCAACCGCGAGGCGTCTTTTCGAGCGGCTTCGGCTCGCGGCGCTCGGCTTTGAGCTCCTCGAGCTCCTCCAAGCTCTGCGGCCAATCTTGGCCGAGCAAGCGCGAGAGTCCGCGGTCGGCTAGTAACTTTCCGCCGGTCTGGCAGCGCGGGCAGTAGTTCACCTCGTTCGAGGCGCGCACGATACGCTGCACGGGCGTCTGACACACTGGACATGGCTTTTGATAGCGACCGTGCACGGCCATTTCGGGACGAAATGCCGTCACTTTTTCCGGAAAACCCGCGCCCACTTCGGCGCGCAAGCGCGCGGTCCACTCCTCGAGCACGGTTTCCGTCGCCGCATGCAGCGTCTTGATTTCGGCCGCGCTCAAGCGCGAGGTGAGCTTGACCGGCGAGAGCCGCGCGCGATGCAGGATCTCGTCCGAGTAGGCGTTGCCGATGCCGCTGAACAGACGCGGATCGGTGAGCGCGCGCTTGAGCGTGCGATTCTCGAGCACGAGCCGCGCGCGAAACGCCGCGAGCGGGGCGCCGATCGGCTCGAGGCCGCCGCGTGCGAACTCCGCGAGCCCCGCCTCACCCTGCACGACGTACAAACTCGCGCGCCGTTTGCTGCCGGCTTCCGTGAGCACCAGCGTTTTGTCCGGAAAGTCGAGGCCGAGCAGCGGCGCCTTGCCGGCGAGCTTGTCGTCCTTTGCTTTGACGTGAAAGCGTCCCGCGATCATCAGGTGAAAGACTAGATAGAGCTCGCTCTCGAGCTCGAACACGATGCGCTTGCCGATGCGCCGAAAGCCGAGCACGCGCTTGCCGTTCGCAGCAGACAGCGGCGGTTCGAAGCTGCGCACCAAAAACGGACTCTTCAGCCGCGTCCGCTCCAGGATCTGCCCGCCGAACAGCGCCTGCAGACGCTCGACGTACACGACCACGTCGGGCAGCTCCGGCATGCGCGCGATTGTAGCCGCTCCTCGGCGAAGGGAGATCTTGCCGGCCTGGCTCGTAGGATTCGGCCGGGGATTTCTTCAGGTGTAGGCGGATGTCGGAGTCGGCCCCGCGCCGGAAACCTCGAGCGCGTAGATCTTTCACTCCCGATGCGCGTCCGAGTCTGCCATTGGGCCACGACTCAACAAGAGCCGGCGGACCCGGCGCATGCTTTCCAACAAGTTGCGAATGTCCCGAGAGTTCTCAGCGGGAATTTCGCAAGAAAATATCGTGAATGCTCGGAGAGCAAACCCGCTTATGAACTAGTTTGAAAACCACTGAAAGCTGACAACCGTAAGCCCGTTGACGTTGTCGGAGAACTTGATGAACAAAGCTTCGCTATCTCGCCTGGTTTTTTTGGGGGTGCTCCTCGGCGTCGCGTTGAGTGGCTGCAAAGGCAAGCCGCGCGCGGGGCGCGCCTCCGAGCAGGCGCTGCGCGGCAAGGTGTCGCGGCTGTACGGCGCGAGCGGACTTTCGGGGCTGCAAATTTGCGACCCGCATGGTTCGAGTTGCGGCGCGGCCGAGGTCGGCTCGAGCGTGCCGGCGGGCTCGCGACTCAAGACCGGCCCGCACGCGAGCGCGCTGATCGATTTGGGCGACGACGGCACGATCGCGCTCGACCACGACAGCGAGCTCGCGCTGTCGTCGAGCGAAGCGCGCAGCGCGAAGCTCGTCAGCGGCTCGCTCGTCGCGAGCGACGAGCAGGCGCGCTTTCACGTCGAGGTCGGGCCGGGCTCGGTCGATTTCGCGGGCAGCAAGGTCGCGCTCAAGGGCAGCGCTGATTTCGCGATCCTCGACGTGATCCGCGGCGCGGCCACCTTGCAGAAGGGCGCGAGCAAGCCGCTCGACGTGGCGGCCGGCGAAGAAGCGCGGCTCTATCGCGGCGGCACGCCGTACGTGAACGCCGGCGCGGGCCTGGCGCAAGCCGTGGCATTCGCGGAGGCCATGGTCGCCGAAGCCGGCAGTGATTCCAGCGTGCGCGGCCTCGGCCAGCTGAGCGCCAAGAAGCCCGGCGCGAGCGACGAACAACCCGGCGCGGTGTCCCTCGCGGCACACAGCGTGCGCGTGCGCATCGCCGGCGCCATGGCGCGCACGGAGATCGACGAGGTCTTCGAAAACGCGACGGACGACGTGCTGGAGGGCATTTATCGCTTCCCGATCCCGCCGGACGCCAAGATCGAGCGGCTCGCGCTCGAGGTGGACGGCAAGCTCACCGACGGCGCCTTCGTCGATCGCGATCGCGCGGCGGCCATCTGGCGCGGCGCGATCGTGCACGCCGAGCCCAGCGCTCGGCAGCAGATGGTCGACGATATCGTGTGGGTACCCGGGCCCTGGCGCGACCCGGCCCTCCTCGAATGGCAGCGCGGCGGGCGCTTCGAGCTCAAGATCTTTCCGATCCCGAAGCGCGGACAGCGCCGAATCGTGCTCGCGTACACGCAAGTCGTGGCGCCACAGGGCGGGCTCTACCGCTATGACTACCCGTTGCCGATCGATCCGGGCGGCACCACCAAGATCCGTCACTTTGATTTCGATCTCGAGCTGCGCGGTCACGATCCGAATGCCGGCGTGCGCGCGATCGGCTATGCGGCGAAGAGCGCGGAGCAGGGCGGCGTCTCGACGCTCGAGCTGCACGCGGACGCGTTTTCACCGAACGGCGATCTTGCGCTGGAATGGGCGCGCGCGGGAGGCGACAGCGAGCTCTCGGCGTTCGGCTATCGCGACCCAAACAATCAAGACCGCTATGCGGCGATCGCGCTACGCCCCAAATTGCCGCGTACGCGTGACGATCGCGCACACGCCACGGCGATCATCGTCGACAGCAGCCGCTCGATGTACGGCGAGGCCTTCGATCGCGCGCGCCGGCTCGCCGTGCGCCTCGCGCGCGAGCTCGATCCGGCCGGGCAATTGACGGTGCTCGCTTGTGACAGCCGTTGCGCGAGCATGCCGGCGGGGTTGCTCTCACCGGGGCCGCTGGCATCACAACGCGTCAAGCAGTTCCTCGACGGGGTGAGCGCCGACGGCGCGTCCGATCCGACGCTGGCGGTGTACGCCGCGGACAGCGCGTTGATCTCGGCCGGTCCGCGGCTGCACGACGTCGTGTACATCGGCGACGGCACGCCGACGGTCGGCCCGATCCGCCAGCGCACGGTGAGCGCCGCGATCGAACAAAGTGTGCGCTCGCGCGTGATCGCCGTCGCGATCGGCGCAGGCGCCGACACGAGCACGCTCGCCGCGATGGCGCGGGCCGGCGGCGGCATCTCTCTGCCCTATAGCCCTGGCCAAACGCTGAGTGAAGCGACGCTCGGCGTGATTTCCGCCAGCTACGGCAGCGCACTCAGGGACGTGCGCGTGGAGCTCCCGAGCGGGCTCAACGCGGTCGCGCCGAGCGAGCTCGACACGATCGCGGCCGGCAGCGAAACCTTTCTGACCGCGCGCATGGACGGCGACACGGTGGACGGCCCGCTCGTCCTGCGCGGCAAGGTCGGCAATCAGCCGTTCGAGCAACGCTACACGGTGCACGTCGAAGCGAGCGACAACGCGGGCAACGCGTTCGTACCGCGCCTGTACGCGGGCTTCGAAATTGCAGACCTCGAGCAGCGCGGCAGCGCGGACGCCAAGCAGCAAGCGATCGCACTCTCGACGCGCTACGCGGTGGCCAGCCGCTATACGTCGCTACTCGTGCTCGAGAGCGAAGCGATGTTTCACGCCTTTGGGCTCGATCACGGCGCGCAGGCGGCAGCCGGCTTTACCGGCGAAGAGACCGCCGAGGGCACCGACGCCGACGGCGAGCTCGCTCGCGCGGAGGACAAGCCCGCGACGGCGCTCGACGACCTGGCCAATGAAAAGGGAAAGAAGGACGAGTTCAGCATGAACGGCGCTCCAAGCGGAGACATGAAGCTCGGCGCAGGCGGCGGCGCGCGGCTCGGGTCGGGCGCTGGAGCCTCCGTGCGCGGTGGGGCCGTACCCGCGCCGCGGCCGAGCATGGCGGCGCCCGGGGCCGCGCCGAAAGCGGCCGCGCCGATGAAGCGCGAGCGCCTAGGCGGCGACGAAGAACCGGGCGTCGCGGTCGCGCAACCCTTCGCAACGCCGCCACCACCGCCTGCCGAGATCGCCGCGCCGCGCCGACGCATGATCCCGATGCGACGTATCTGGGAGCGCAAGGGCGCGATCAGCGTCGATTCACTGGTACCGCGCAGCGCGAACCTCAGCGCGCTCGCCGACGCGGAGCGCAGTCTCGACCGCGAGCCGGAACGCCGCTCGAACCTGAAGAAGGTGTACACGCTCTACGCGCTTTCGGGCGACATCGTGCGCGCAGAGCGGCTGGTCGAGCACTGGCTCGAAAAGGATCCGCTCGACGTGGAAGCTCTCACCGCGCGGGCCGATTTAGCGGCGCGCCGGGGCGATCGCGAAGACGCGATCCGCATGCTGGGCAGCGTGATCGACGTGCGGCCCGACGACGTGGCCGCGCAAAAACGCCTGGCGCGGCTCGAGCGTTGGTCAGGGCAACCGGAGCTCGGCTGCCGGCACTCGATGGCGATCGCCGAGCTGCGCAGCTCGGACGCGAAACTCTTGGCCGACGCCTTGCGCTGCGCGCGCACGACCAGCTTGAACGGCTGGGCCAGCGACGCGCTCGCGCTCGCCGACGAGAAAACCGCGCGTGCCGCCGACGCGCTGCTCGCCCAGCCCGCCGTGGACGACTCCTTGCTGAAAGGGGATTTGCGGGTCGAGGCCAGCTGGTCCGAGCCCGTGGATCTCGACATCGCCTTTCTGCACCCGGACGGGCATCGCGTCTCCTGGCTCGGCGCTCCGACGCGCGAGCTGATCAGCGCGCGCGACGTGCTCAGCACCCACGGCGAGGGTCTGGCGCTCGCGGGCGGCAAGCCCGGGCAATACGTGATCGAAGTCGTCCGCGCGCACGGCTCCGGGCGCGTGCACGGTGAGCTCTCGATCTACGTCGCCGGAGAATCGCGGCGCGTCCCCTTCACGCTCGACGGCGATCGCGTCAGCGTCGCGATCGCCGAGCTCAAAACCGTGCCGCGCTTGGTCCCGCTCAGTATGGACGTGCCGCGCTTGTTCTCGGCGCGTTAGGCGCATGGTTTTTCAAACTCAGCGGCAAGCTTCGGGCGGGACGAGCTTGCGAGCCGCGAGGAACGTGAGCGCTTGGGCGCGGGCGTCCGAACATTGCAGCAGGCTGTCGTCGCCCGTGATCGCGACGGATGCGACCACCGGCGGCGGCGCGGCATCGTCAGCGGGCGGCGGGTTCAGCAGCGCGTTCGCTGCGGCGACGCACTGACGGGCGCGCTCGCAAGCCGTATGCACGTCGGGCAGCGCGGCGATTCGAGCGCGCAGCTCGCGCTCTTCGTCCGCCGAAACGCGCACGAGCACGAGTCCCGCCACGATCCGGAGTTCCTCGGGCGAGCTGGCGAAGGAGAGCACGAAGCGACGTCCGCCATGCCCCTCAACCGAGCTGACCGCGAGCTCGGAGCCGAGCGCGGGAACGGGGCTCCAAAACGCCTCTCGCGAGAGTCGCTGCCAAGAGAGCGCAAAGCCGTCCCAACCACCGGACTTCATGCGCAAAAATCCGCGATCATTCGCAAAACACGCGTCCTCGTAGCGCTGCCCGGCGACGTGCCAACATCCGAGGACGCTCTGCAGCTCGAGGTGCGATTCCGACTCGCTCGACGAGTCCGCGCGCCGCGCGCTCGGCGCGCACCCGCACGCGACAAGCGTGGCGCACAGCCAGACCAACGGGCACCGCAAGCCTACTTCCCTTGCGCCTCGCGCACCAAATCCTCGAGCTCCCGATCGCCCACGACGCGCATTTCGAGCGCGCGCACGATGCCGCCCTTGTCGATGACGATGAGCGTGGGCAAGCCCGTGACGCCGAAGGCTTCGGCGGCTTGATTGTCGCCGTCGAAGAGCACCGGATAGGGCGGCCGATGCTCCTCGAGGTAGTGCTCGACGTCAGCGCGTTGATCGCTGGTGTCCACGGCAAAAACCGACAGCGATTGGGCGCCGATGCGCTGCGCGACACGCTCGACGATCGGCGCTTGTTGGCGACACGGTCCACACCAACTCGCAAAAAAATCGAGCAGCACCGTTTTGCCCTGCTGGTCCGAGAGGCGCAGTTGTTTGCCCGCGGGCTCGCCGGAGATGGCCGGCAGCATGAAATCAGCGGCAGGATTGCCGACCAACGGGGAGCTCGGCCGCTTGGTGTGCCGGCCGAGCCAGGGCAGCACGATCAGCCCGAACAGTAGCGCCGCGCCGAACACGCTGAGCGCCACGACGTAGCCGGACGCGCGTCCCTCTCGCTGCGAGTCGGTCACGGGCCTCCTGGACGCGCATCGCTCGCGGCGCGCAGCGAAAGCGGAGGTTCTTCCAGCGCGCGGGCGGCCGCCCGCGTCCCGCGCACCGGCAAGCGAACCGACAAGCGCGCGCCGCCGAGATCACTCGTCTCCGCGCGAATGGTACCGCCGTGCTCGATCACGATCTTCTTGACGATCGACAGCCCGAGCCCGGTGCCGTCGCCTTTGGTCGTCACGTAGGGATCGAACACGGTCTCCCGCAGATCTTCGGGAATGCCGGGCCCGCTGTCGTCCACGTCGAGGTGCCAAAAGTCGTCATGGCGTGCGAGCCGCACGACGATGCGCGCGTTGTCTCTGCCGTCGTCCAGCACGGCTTGAGCCGCGTTGCGGATCAAATTGATCAGCATGCGCCGCAGCATTTGGCGATCCAACAGGGCCGGGCAAGGGCCGTCCGGGATCACGAACTCGACGGCCAGAGCGCCCGCCCGCCCGAGCGACAACAGCTCGTCGAGACCCTCGCCGCTTTCGCGTTCGCCGTCGCGGACGCCGAAGCGGGTCGCTTGCTCGCGCAGGAAATCCCCTAGATCCGCGGACTCGAGCGCGGCCTGCGGCAAGCGCGCGAAATTCGAGAACTCACCGACCAGCCGGCGCAGCGTGCCTACCTCGTCCTCGACGATCTCGAGCGTGGAATCGACCAAGCGCTTGAACTCCGGATCGCCGCCGGCGTAGCGCCGGTGCACCTCTTGAATCGCGAGTTGAATCGGCGTGAGCGGATTTTTGATCTCGTGCGCGAGCCGGCGCGCCATCTCTTGCCACGCGCCGATGCGCTGCAAATATTCGATGCGCGAGCGGCTGTCGGCGACCTCCGACAACATGCGGTTGAACGCGCGCGCCAGATCCGCGATCTCGTCGCTGCCGTCCTCCGGCACGCGAATGCCGAGATTGCCCTCGCCCACCACGCGCGTCGCGTCCGAGAGCGCTCCGATGCGCACCGATACGCTGCGTGCCAAAAGGCTGCCCACGCCGATCGCGAACAGAATCGTGAGCCCGAGCAGCACGGTGAACGCCCGCACGCGGCCCGCGTCGTCCGCGGCGCGCCGCTTTTCGACCTGGCGGTAGGTGTCGACGAATTGGTTCATCTCCGAAAGCTCGTCGAAGCGCGCCTTGTCGGCCGCGAACACCGCCGAGAGCTCGAGCGGCTCGGCCCCGGCTACCGGCAACGGACGCACGACTTCCAGCTGATTTTCGCGCGTCGGATCCAGCGGATGGTCGCGGCGCACCTCGCCGAGCACGCGCTCGTCAGCGCTGCGCACCAGCAGCGACACCAGGTTCGGGTGCGCGCCGAACGTGCGCCGCAGCGTGTCCTCGAGCGCGCGCGCGTCGCCCTTTTTGGCCGCCACCAGGAGCTCGGGCTGTGCGGCGATCTCGGCGGCTTCCTCACGCATCAGCGCTTTCACGGTGTGCGCGAGCTCTTGATAGAGATCGAGTGAGCGATCCAAATGCGCGCCGATGTCCGGGAAGAACACACGCTCGGACGTGGTGCGCACGGTGCGCTCCACTTGCCAGATCGCAGCCAACAACGGAATCAGCGCGGTCACCGCGATCGCGAGCGCCAAACGCACGCGAATGCGACCGAGCCCGGCCAAGCGCTTCAATCGTGCTCCCCGGATCGATCGCGCTCGAACGCCTTGACCAGCAAGGCCCACGGGTTGAAGCCGAGCAAGTTCGCCAAATCGCGCGACACGAACTCCTCGGCGCGATCGAGCGCCGGGCCGAGCGGGCCGTCCGAGCGCAAGAAGCTGCTCGCGCCAAAGCGCATCGCGAGCCCGCGCAGGCCGTGGAACGCAGCGCGGCCCAAATCGATGCCGAGCGGCAAAACCAGCGCGGTATTTGCGGGCGATACGACCAGCTCGCGCGAAGCAATCGCGAGCGTGAGCGCGCCGGGCCCGTCCCGTTCGGCCAAATTCTGGAAAGTGCAGAGCTCGCCGTAGCAGCCGAGCGCGAGAGGTCCGAGCTCCCGTTCGATGGCGGCGCCCAGGTGGCCGTAGTCGCGCCGAAAATCGCCCGAGAGCAAGCCCATGCGCGGCCGCAGCTCGTCCGGTCCGACGATGCGATCGAAGCCGAGCCCGCGTCGCCGCGCGACGAGCGCGGTGTACAGCTCTCCACCGTCGAACACGCCGAGCGCAATCGAACGACCCTCGCTGCACAGTAGATCGAGCGCGCGCTTGATGATGGCAGAGCTCGGCAGCGGCACGTCGGCGAAACGCTGCGGCCAGAGCGCGAGCAGGCCCTCGCTTTCGAGCTCTCGCATCGTGCGCAAGAGCTCGAACGCTTGCTCGATGTACTCCTGTTCGGGTCGCAGGCGTCGAGCGAAGCGCTCCGCGAGTTCTTCCAGAGCTCCGGCGGTGATCTGCACGGCCCAGCTCGCCTCTTCTTCGCGCGCGAGCGTATCGAGCGGGGCGGGCCACTCGACGCGCTTCAGATCGAGCCGGCCGCGCTTGGTGTGCAGCAGCTTGCGCAAGCGCTGCCCGCTCGTTACCGCGACCACGCCACCGCGCGAGCCCGCTTTCTCTCTTTTCTTGCGCGAGCCCGCGGGCGCCTGAAATACGTCGGCGAGACGTCGCCAATCCGCGGCGGAGAAGCCTTCGAACGAGACGTCGCGCGTGATCACGGCGGCGGAGTATAGTCCGAGCACGATGGTCGCACAGGACCCGCCGCCCGAAGCCGCCGATCTGCTGACTTTCCTGGACGCAGGCGTCAGCCCGTACCACGCCGTCGAGACGGTCAAGCAGCGGCTCGAGCGCGCCGGCTACCGCGCGTTCGACGAGCGCGAGCGCTGGGATTTACCGGCCGGCACGCGGGGCTACGCCGTCCGCGCGGCTGGCTCGCTGATCGCGTTCGAGGTCGGTAGTGAGCCGCCGGGACGCGCGGGCTTCGCGTTGATCGGCGCCCACACCGATTCCCCGAACCTACGGCTCAAACCGAACCCGGACATCGCCGGCTCCGGCTACCGGCAACTGTCGGTCGAAGTTTACGGCGGAGTGCTGTTGTCCACCTGGCTCGATCGCGATCTCTCACTGGCGGGCCGGCTCGTGCTCAAGGGCGGCCACAGCGAACTCGTCGATCTGCGCCGCAGCATATGCCGCATCCCGAACCTCGCCATTCACCTGAACCGCGACGTGAACACGGCCGGCCTCGTGCTCAACGCGCAGACGCATCTCTTGCCCGTGCTCGGTCTCGAGGCCAACGCGGACGGAGGCTTCACCGCTCTCATGCGCGAGTGCCTCGATCAAACGCCTTCTCGCGGCGCGCAACCGAGCGACGTGCTCGCCTTCGATCTGTGCTTGTACGACACGCAGCGCGCCGCAACCTGCGGTGAAAGCGACGAGTTCATCGCCAGCGCCCGCCTCGATAACCTCGCTTCCTGCCACGCCGCGTGCCACGCGCTGCTCGCCGCGCACGGCGAGCTCGGCGCCACCCGCGTGATCGCCCTGTACGACCACGAAGAAGTCGGCAGCCAGAGCGCGGCTGGCGCGCGATCGTCGTTCTTGTCGAGCGTGCTCGAGCGCATCTGCGAGGCCCGCTCAAGCGGCGCCAACCCCGCCCTGGCACAAGCCCTCGCGCGCTCCCTCTTCGTGTCCGCGGACATGGCGCACGCCGTCCACCCGAACTACGCCGACAAACACGACAAGCAGCACCGCCCAGTGCTCGGCCTAGGTCCCGTGATCAAGACCAACGTCAACCAGTCCTACGCCACGGACGCCGTAGCCGCCGCCGCCTTCACCGAAGCCTGCCGCGCCGTCGAAATCACGCCCCAACACTTCACCGCCCGCAACGACATGCCCTGCGGCAGCACCATCGGCCCCATCACCGCCGCGCGCCTCGGCCTCCGCACCGTCGACGTCGGCGCCCCCATGCTCGCCATGCACTCCTGCCGCGAAACCGCCGGCTCGAGCGACGTCGGCGCGATGATCCGAGTACTCAGCCAACTGATGGCGCGGTTTACGGCTTTGAATGCGGCGATTTGAGCGCGGCTAGTTCGGCAAGCGAATGAGGTAGTCGTTGTTCGTCTGCGCAATTTCTATCGGTGGGTCCCTGATCCTTGCTCGCACGACGGAGCCGGGTGTATTCTGAGACATTCATCACCAAGGAAATCGGGGCATGAGAAACATCATTCTTATGGGGGTCATCGGCGCGCTGGTCGCGGCGGTAGGCTGCAGTGGCAGCACCGACATTCCCGGCGCGGCCGTACAGGGCGGGAATGCAGCGTCTAGTAACGTCTCCTCAGTCGGTGGGTCGACCGGCAACGCCGGTGGAGCGACCTCGGGAAGCGCCGGGCAAGGTGGCACGGCGGGTTCGGGCGGAGGATCTTCAGATAGTAGCGGATCATCTGGCGCGGCCGGCGATGATGGCGGAACCATCACAGGGCCAACGGTTGTCATCACGAGTCCGAGCGCCGTCACCGACCCCGACGTCGGCCCGGTCGTCGTCGGCACGCAAGTTGAAGTGGACTGCACGGTAACGGACTCAAAGGACGCTGGTGCTCAGCCAGTCGATGCTGCGAGCGTCCAGTTCCAGATGTTCGATGCCTCGGGTAGCTCGATGGCGACTGCACCTGGCGTCGCCGCAACCAAGCCCAATCAATACTCAGCAACGTTCGTGATCACAGACTACCCTAATGGCGCAATCAGTTTTTCATGCATGGCCAGCGACAAGGCGACGCCAGCGCACCCGACGACCGTACGTCTCTCGACCTTCGTCGATCATGGGCCTCAAATAGACATCATCGCGCCTGCAGACACGATGCCTCCTGTAAATCTGCCGCTCGTTGGCAATCAAACCGTTGATTTCAAAGTGAGCCCGCTTCCGTTGAAGAGCGGCGACCAGGGCGCTGCGGTCGGGGACCAGTCAGGGGATGTGAGCCTAAAGATAAACGCCATCGATGTTCCGGTCGCCCCGTTGCCCGGGCAGCCCGGGGAATATACGGCGACGGTGGATTTCCAACACGACTTCGCTACTCCGGTCGTCGGCACGCCCCAATTGACTATCGTCGCCGCAAATAAACGCGCTGCGCCCGGCCCCGTCACGCGCGTCAAGAACTACAACGTTGTTGTCGATGGCGACGGGCCAGTTATCACGGTCGTATCTCCGACTGCGGGGAGCGTCGTTGGTGGGCAAGTGGTACTCCAATTCACCGTCACGGACCTACTGTCTGGTGTGAACCCTGAATCGGTCATTGTGGAGCTCAACCAAGCGCCCAATGCCTTCACGACCGTCGGAGGCGATTGGTCCCAGGTCGGGGACGCATATACGTTCAAATTCCAAAGTGCGGATCTCACGGGCTCCGTTGCCCAAGCGACCATCAACATTACGGCAACGGACAACGCTGGGAACACGTCGAGTGGCGCGTCGCATGTCCTCTATCTAGACAACACACCCGCCGCGCTCGACTTGGATCCGGGCGACATTCGCGAACGAACCACTAGCGGTAGCAGCTATGTCTGTTCCATCCCCTTCGACCCAGTCGGTCCCGCGGCGGCCAATGACCTCGGGCCAGCCTATCCCAGCACTCTTTTTCGAGCCATTGCGTGGGACGACACGAATAGCGTACCCCAGCAACAAGTCCTCCACTATGCCGGCGTAGATGCGAGCTCAGTCTACCTGTATATCCAGCCAGACACATCCAAACCGCTGTTGACGAAAAAGTATGCGCTAACGCCCTACTGCGACGCAGTGCTAAGCACAGGGCTCGAGCTTCAACACCTCGTGGCGCTCGATCCGGCGGGCTCGGCGGAATATCTGTCGAGCGCTACCCCGATTGCTAACTATTGCGCTGCGGGAACCGGAACAGCCATTCTTCCTAGCGACTACTTGTGCCCGAAGGACGACTCGGACATGTATCGCGTCACCGCACACGCAGACTCGGTTGCGAACGGCGATGACGCGATCTTCGTAATATTGCCCGGCGTCGGAGCGGAGTGCACAGGAAGCGCTTGGGAGATAAGTTCCGTTCCCGGCGTCGCCGACGGTTGGCTTTGTCTCGCTGTGGAGGGCAAGGATCGCGTAGGGAATCAATCTGTCTCCCCCCCCCTGCGTGTCTGCTACGACTCGTCGGGTGGCGTCACCCCTCCACCGTGCGCGACGGATCCAAAGAACAATCCGCCACCCTCCTGCGTGGACGGCTGCATTCCTCCTCCGCGATTCTCGCCTCCGGGCGCAGGGCTTGTGATCGGGCCGTGATTGCAACGACGCAATCGTGATGCTTCGCTGCTATCTATGACGGCGAAGTAACAAGTACGTTTCCGCACCTTCCGCGCCTAAGTACGTTGCCGCGGATGTGATACACGTCCCTCGTCAATCGGGGCGCGGGTGTCGCGATCCGGGAGGTGCGGGATGGCACGGATTAGAAAAACCGACGTTTGGGCGCTCTTTATCCTGGTGTTCGTATGCGCATTTGGATGTGGAAGCGGCGCCGAAGATGGGGAGCGGATCGGAAGCAAGCGCGGCAAGCTCTCAGATACAGCTCCCACTGTCGTCATCCGGCAGGTGTATGGCGGTGGGGGAAATGTCTACCAGTCTGACTTTATCGAGCTCTTCAACAATGGCAGCGCGCCGACGCTGCTTGACGGTCTGGTCGTCGTTTTCACGGGAGCAAACGACCCTGGAACCTATTGGGGCAATAATCCTCAGTCGGTGTCGATCCCGTACGGAACGACGCTGGCACCCGGACAGTCGTTCTTGATCAGTGGCGCATCGACCCCGACAATGCAGGGAGCCCCGCTACCAACGCCCGATCTCGTCACATCCATTCAGGTCGGTGACTCGGCTGGCAGACTCATGCTCGTGTATGGCAACGGCGATGACGCTCTGTACGTCCAACTAATGGCGTATGGCGCTGCAAACTTTTACTACGGTAGTGGCCCCGCCCCCGCACCGAACTCGAACACAGCCGTGATCTGCAAGGCAAGCGGTTATGGCTGCGGCTGGGATAGCGCACAAGGCTACATTGTTGGGCCGCCGGAACCGAGGAACAGTGTCGGTGCGGGACATCAGCCTGGATGGATTACTGCGTTTGCCGGGTCTGGAGTTCGGGGATCCTCTCCCTCGGGGACGACCGCGCTATCAACAAATCTGAATTCGCCATCTGGCTTGGCTGTTGCGCCCGATGGCTCGCTGTATGTCTCCGACACTGGGAACAATCGGATCGTGCGTGTCAACAACGGCGTCACGACGGTTGTAGTCGCTGGTCAAACATCGCCGAGCGGTGCAACCTACGGAAATCTTCTAACGAATCCCCGAGCAGAAACGCCCGGACAGGTGCCCGGCTGGACGGTTGCGGCAGGTGGCGGAAGCTGGAGTCAGGCGGGGGCGAGCCCCCCGAGTTCCTTCTTTCCCGAACCAATCGACGGTCTCGGATTTTTCTCGTCGAATTCACTCGTCACCAACTCATCAGATGAACTCTGGCAAGAAGTCGATGTAACGCCGTACGCCGACGCGATCGACAATTCGGCCCAAAAGTTCGTGTTCGCTGGTTTCGTTCATTCGTATAGTGGCGATCCGAACTCGCCGACCGCTCGAATTATCGTCGAGAACCGCGTAACGAATGGCGCGGTTCTTTCGTCCTACGATTCCGGTGTCCAACACGCCACGAACGAGTGGATGCTGCTGACGAATGCAGGGACGAACTCCTCGCTCGCGCCGGAAGGCACGCGCAAGATTCGAGTTCGCTTGATCACGAATCGAGTGACTGTGAATGACTCTATTTCGGCCATGTTCGACGGGCTGCTGCTGCGGGCGCTGCCGTCACCGTCTAGCATTGGAGACGGCGGGCAAGCGATTAACGCGACGCTCGCGCTGCCCCACGGTCTATCGTTCGACATCGACGGCAACCTGTATATCGCGGACACCTACAACAACCGAGTACGAAAAGTCTCTGCACCAGTGGGTCCAACCGCCACCATCACGACGGTAGCCGGAAATGGCAACCTCCCCTGGCTTGGAGACGGCGTCACGCCCACCGAAACCACCTTGGCGCTGCCGATGGACGTAGCCGCAGGCATACCTTCAGAAACGGACCATAGCCTCTTCATCGCGGACTTCTTGAACCACAGGATCCGAGGCATTACTCAGCCTACCGGACCGGGAAGTACGACACCTATCGTGATCGACACGGTCGTCGGCACGGGGACAGCGGGCCCACCTCCAGCAAATTCGTCCACTTGGTACAGCAACGAGCAGAGCGTCCTGAACTACCCGACATCCGTTGCGTTTCAACCCACTGGACCGTCTTATACCGGTGCAATTTGGATTGCAGATCGGTCCAATAGCGTCATCGCACTCGCGGACCAGTTCGGCAGCGAATTTCAACGAAGCACCGGGCCGGGCTTCAGCGATTCTTTGGTTGTCCCGCCAGGCTCGACCTTGCCTCCGCTGGGAAAGACCTACCGACCTGTCGCGGTGACCATGGCCGGCGGATCGCATGGTGCTCATGACGCATTGAATGTCCAGTACCCATCCCGGTCGAGCGTCTTCGTCGCCGACCTGTCGAACTATGCCATTCGCCACATCTCGGAAACGGGATTGGTCGCGACCGTTGCCGGCCGGGGAATTGCCGGCAATTCCGGAGATGGAGGCCCGGCTTACCTCGCGACCTTCATGGCCCCAACCGCGCTCGCGTCAGATTCCAACGGAAACGTTTACGTCGCGGACGCGGAGGCGAATCGGGTGCGAAGAATCCTCTGTGCCAACGTGGATGCCTGCGCCTGGTCGGGATCCCCCGATGCATCCGCACAATCCTGTATCTGGAGCCCGAGCACTCAGACGATCAATGACGGCAATGCGTGCACGAAGGACCAGTGTTTTTGGACCACGGGAGCCACGCACCAACTCTATGCGCAAGGAACGTCTTGCTCCGATGGCAATCCGTGCAACGGGCTGGAGACGTGCACGGGCAGCGTATGTACGCCACCTCCAGCCAGTACCTGGCCGGCCGCGAATTCACCGTGCAGCGACGGAAACGCATGCAACGGCTTCGAGAGTTGCACATCGGCGCACACGTGCGTGTCAGGTGCGGTGCCACCGGTTGAAGACGGCAATCCCTGCACCGCCGATCTGTGCGACGGGAGAACTGGACAACGGACTCATACACCAGTCGCGAATGGCGTCTCTTGCAGCGTTGGGGATCCGTGCATGCTCCCGGGTACGTGTCAGGGCGGAAACTGTACGGGCGCAGTAGCGATCCCGCTCGATACGAGCAACCCGTGCGCGACGGAAACGTGCCAAAGCGCGGACCTCAACCCCGGCGTGACGTATCCCGGCGTAACACGTACTTTAGCGGCGAACGGCTCGAGCTGCAGTGGGGCCGGTTGCACGTCCACCGCCTGCGTATGCAGTGACGGGGCGTGCGTACCGAGCGGGGGAATCGGCAGTGCGCCGGCCCTCGATCCCACCGTCACGACCGGCACAGCCGACGTGTTTGCCGCAATCTACGGCGCAAACGGCGTCCAGACCGGCGCCACCGTCGGGAGCTGCGCTACTTGCCTCGATCCAAACCACGCGGCGCTCCTCACGGGCACAGTCAAGGACGCGATCGGCTTCGGGCTGTCGGACGTGGTGGTCACGGTGCTCGGGCACCCGGAGGCGGGTCAGACGTTGACTCGCGACGACGGGCAGTTCGACATCGTGTCGAACGCGGGCGGTACGCTTACCGTCCATTTCGCGAAGACGGGGTATTTCCCGGCGGATCGTCAAGTGACCGCCATGTGGAAGGGCGGAGCGCACGTCCCGGACGTCGCGATGATCTTCAAAGACCCCAAGGTCTCCGTGGTGACCTCGAACTCGAACGCCCTACAAGACGCCCTGTCGTCCACCATAACGGACACGCGAGGCTCCCGCACCGAGCGCGTCATCATTCCCAAAAACACGAGCGCGTGTGTCGACGCGGGCACAGGAACCTGCCAGCCGGGGTGCGCCAACATCGGCACGGCAAGCTGCAGCGCGCTCCCGTCGATCAGCGTTCATGGCACGGAGTACACCGTGGGCAGCGGCAACGCGACGACCTGCAACCAGGGTGCCGGCGTGTCCTGCAATAGTGCCGATCCGTCCACGTCTGGGCTCGGCCTCGCCAGAATGCCCGCACCATTGCCACCGACCTCCGAGTTCACGTACGCGGTGGATCTCACGGTGGATGAGGCTCCCCCAGGGGCGAAGGTCACGTTTTCTCATCCGGTGTTTTCGTATGTCGACAACTTCCTCAAGTTGACGAACGGCGTCGGCGTACCAAACGGGTACTACGATCCAAAAATGGCTCAATGGGTGGCCGAAGACAGCGGTGTCGTCGTGACCATCACGGACACGACCGCCAATTGCCCGACGCTCTCCGGGCAATGCGCCAAGTTGGATGTAACCAACAATGGCGTTGGCGACGATGTCAACGACAACGCCTACTGGGCACAACTAGCGACGTTCCATGAGGAAATGACGGAAGACGAACGCCACGAACTCGCGCTCGCTTATCCCGGGGTCACTCCCGCATCACCCAAATCGGTATGGCGTATCCCGCTCGGGCACTTCAGCGTGCATGATTTCAATCAAGGCGGCGGACCCCCGGATTGCGTCCCCAAAGACGGTGGAGGACAACTCTGCCCGGACTTCGACGGTCAACCCGTCGGCGGCAATGATGCGCCCAAGCAGGGATCGTGCACGGAATGCGGGAGCATCATCGACGTTGAAACACAGTCACTCGGCGAGTCACTCGAAGTAATGGGGACACCGTTCAGCCTGAACTATCGCAGCGCGAACACGTTCGGCTATTTGCCGGCACGGACCGCGCTCGTACAATTTTCGACCACGTCACATCCGCAACTCAAATACGACGAACTCACACTGGTCACCCCCTCGGGTAGTTTTCAGCTCGAGAGACCTGTGCCGGCGCGGGCGAGCATCACGTGGAACGGCCTCGACGCTGCGGGCCGCCGCGTTCAAGGCTCAGAACTCGCCACGATCATGGCCAGCGCCGTCTACCCCGGCAACTACAAGAAGACGGGTAGGTTCGGGAGCTCCGCAAGCAATGAAACGATCAGCGGTGGCTTTGCGGCGAGCAACCCAGCTGAACTTCCAGACGTGACGTTCACCCGCACATTTACGCAAATGCTCACAGCCTGGAGCGCCGAATCATTGGGGCTCGGAGGCTGGCAGCTCGACGTACACCATGTGTACGATCCGGAGGCGAAAATCCTGCACATGGGAGACGGCCGCTCGCGCAAAGTCGACGCAACGGGCAGCGTCATTTCGCTAATCGCCGGGAATGGAACGAGCGTGAGTGCTGCGGACGGCACACCGGCCAGTCAAACGGGGTTCAGCAACTACCTCAGCTGGCCCTCAATAACCGTGGCACCGAACGGTGATATCTATGTTGCCGTTGATCCAGTGATCGGGGACGGAACGACCTCTATTCGTCGGATAGACGCGAGTACGGGCAAGATCTACACGGTGGCCGGTGGTGGCGGTTCAACGGCTGACGGTGTGTCCCCATCCTGCGCCCCGAATCAGAACCCAGCTACCTGCGCCATGCTTGCGCCTACACTTCACTCAACCGCGATCGGCGCGGATGGCAGCGTGTATTTCTCGTCGCAGAATCGAGTGCGGAAGGTTGATCCTCTCAGGCAAACTATCACGACCATCGCTGGCACCGGTCAACAATCCGCGACGGACGTTGGTGTCGACGGCTGTCCGACGCCGGGCTGTATCGCGAAGAATGCCGTATTTTCGGACGTGAGCGATGTGGCCGTAGCCAATGACGGCTCGGTATACATCGCCAATGGCGGCTACGTTCGCCGAGTCGATACGAGTGGGATCATCAGCACCTTTGCGGGAACCGGTACGCTCGGCGATTGCGTAGACGGGGCCCAAGCCACGGCGACCTCGTTCCCCGCTCTTGATCCGGTTCTGGCTGCAACGAGTGACGGCGCGATCTGGATCGCTAGCGGGTATCGTCTGATGCGTGTCGATCCAAACGGCTCGGTGCATTGCTTCGTATCGCCGGAGACCGACATCAAGCTCAGCGCGGCGTTAGACAACTCCGTCTACTACGCGCACAACGGATTCTCGGTGGCCATCCAAAAGCTCAACATCGATGGCACCTCGTCGACTCTCGTCGGTGGCAAGTTCGGAACTCCCATCATCGGGGGGCTCGCATTGACGAGTCCGCTTGGAGACCACACCGTCGTGGCGGCTGGCCCCGACGGCAGCGCTTTCTTCATGACGGCCAACCCGGGAGAAGCGGGGTATCGCATCTATCGCGCTACCGCCCCCGATGCATCTACGACCATCGCGGGCTGCTCGTTGCGCATCCCTTCGGAAGACGGCCAACAGATCTTCTGCTTCGACGACAAGGGACGCCATCTGAGCACGCGAAACGCAGTTACTGGCATGGCGATTTACTCGTTCGCTTACTTTTCGGACGGCAGACTCAACACAATCACCGACGCTGACGGCAACGTGACGACCATCACCTACGGGCCCGGTGGAGCGACGATTGTTGGACCATTCGGTCAGACAACCGCAATTAGCCTCGACTCGACGACGAATTTCGCCACCTCTATCAAGGACGCGGTCAACC
>DASXKQ010000178.1:0-4687 GCA_036496745.1 Polyangiaceae bacterium | reverse complement strand
GTGCGTCCCGCTACCACCGGTGCCGCCCGCGTGCGTGTACAGCAGCCAATGCGCTGTCGGCGCGCGCTGTCGCAACGGGTCTTGCGAGCCGAGCTGTAGTAGCAGCGCCGATTGCGGAACGGGCGACGCCTGTGTCGCGGGCTTCTGCGAACCAAACCCGAACTCCGGTGGTCAGTGCGTGTACAACACGGACTGCTCGGGCAACGACGTCTGCATCAACGGAGTCTGCCATGCCTTCTGTCAGAGCGACGCGGATTGCCCGGCGCTCGATCATTGCGACTCGGGCATCTGCAGCGCCAACCATTCGAGCAGCCCGCAATGCCGCGCGAACTCCGATTGCCCCGCCGACAAAGCGTGCGTGAACGCCGTGTGCCGCAGCGCGTGCGTCTCGAGTGAAGACTGCTGCACCTGCCAGACAGCAACCGTTTGCCAGCGCGGCTACTGCGTCACCCCCGGCGAAGCGGCCCCCGTCTGCCAAAGCCAGGCGGCCTGCCCGAGCGGCCAAGCCTGCGTCGATGCGGAGTGTGCGGCAGGGGAGTGAGCCCGGTCTCCGTACCAAATGGCGGGGCCGGCGGCGCGTTCGAGGCGCTATGCCAACGCGACATGTCCTTCGCGGAGATCACCGCGCCGTCGGCCCCATAGTTTGCGATAAGGCGAAAACGCTCACCCGGTGCGGTGTGATGGCCGTCCAACAGGGCGAAACCCTCATCGTTCATTGGTGTCGTCAGGCGGGCGCAATTATGACCTCGCTCAAAGGTCCGCGACGCTTTTGGCCGGAACTCGGTGCCCGATGGAGACAAGCCCCGAGCGCTGCTGCGAAGAACCAAGCAACGTTGCCGAGCAACTGAGCGACCAGCGTCCAACTTTGAGACAAGCGCCGGCGCTGTCACGCTGCGCGCATCATTCGTTCGTGTTGCTCGTAATGTTGACTATTCAAACCAGTGCAAAACTTGCTATGGAAAACTCGCAGTTCGACGCGTCCGAGCGCGCGTCGTCACCAGAAACGAGTGCGCCATGACTCCCAATCTTTCTCATCAGCGGAGACGCGCTGCGCAGCAGGTAGGCGTTCGAGGCGCGTCGTTCCTCGCCGTTGTGCTGGCTTTGGTCAGCTCTGCCGCGCTATCTGGGTGCTGCTCTCCAGCACTCGAGGTACCGCCAGCCAGCATCGACCAGTCCGGGGATATCTTCGTAACGGACGGCTCCTCGGTCGTTATGCATTCGAAAAAGGGATTGATGCTCGTCGGCTTCCCCGTCGGGGTCTCGTACGCCTGTTCCCAGAGCGCGGGCTCGATGAACCCGATCGGCAAGGGAGACGTCTGGTTGAAATGCGGCGGTGACACTTGGATTACGATCCGCGCAGACGGTAAGCCTAGCGACAAACATAAAGACGCCGCTTCCTTTGTCTGCTCGGGTGACTGTACCGACTATAGCCCCAAGAGCTATCGACGCGTGCGGTTCATCCCAAGCAGTGACTGGCATCAACCCTGATGTCCCGAGTCACCATACTTGCAGCCCTTCTGGTCTGCCTATTCGGATCGGTCGCAAGCGCCCAGCCACGTGGGCCGCTCGAGACCACCGCAACCTTCACGGCGGGGGTGTCAAACGGCTATCTCGCCATATCGCCGCTGAGCGTCCCGGGTATTCCAGCGCTTCCGCCGTTGAATATTTTGGACTTTCAGTTGAAGGCCGCGCATGGCCAGATCACGATCGAACTCAATCCCAACGCTGTTTCAGCCCACCCTCCGACTCCCGCGGCGCCCGGGCTGCCCGCCCTCTCTGGTTGGTGGTTGGATCCAACGACCGCGCAGCCCGGTGGACTCGCAGACCTGAACGGCACGCTCTACGTTCAGCGCTTGAACATTCTCGATCCCACTTGGCTCGCCGCGATCGCTCCGCAGACCACGATCGACATCAAATTCCAAGTCCTCAACGGCAGTTTCTGCAACAAGCTGACCGTCCAATGCGGCCCGACCAATACGGTCTCCTGTGACGACTGGTCGACACTCACGCCGCAGCAGAGTGCGTCGGTGCTCGCTTCCACCCTATACGTCTCGTTGCCGCCCTTTCGCTATAGCTCCAGCACCGCGCTCCCCACCGGCAGCTTTGACGCCACCGTCCTATGCAACGGCGGCCTCGAAGAGAAGCTAGCGCTCGGGCCGCTACACGCGTTCTTGCTCAGCACTGCCGCTGGACCGCCGCCGGGTCCGGGGATTCGCTCGGTCACGTTGCAGTTGAAGCAATCGTCACCGCCCGCGGCTACCACGACTCTAAAGGGCGCCTGCTCGGTCAAACCCAACACGTACTATGAGCGGCAACTCAATGCGGACGTCACTGCGGCCAACGCCTTCGCGCCCGAGCGGCCGGTCCTTATCATTTCGTATGCGCGGACCAATTTCTTCGCGCCATGGCTGCTGCAATGCAACGACTACAGTCCGGTGCGCCAGGCCGTGCAGTTTGGCTACGTGGACGAACCCGCGATCTGCATTCTGGGAGAGCACCACCGTCGAAAATCGACGGGCCTCGGTCACCCTTATTTCCCACCCGGCGTGCCGCTCATCGTCTACGTGATCCACGAGCCGAGGGTCGACGCCGCGGTAACCGCTTCACAGGTGCAGGGGCTCACCTCTCTCCAGGTACTTCCAGGTACGGGAGCTGTTACGATCACTAGCGCGGCGCAATCGAACAATTCATTGTCGTCGCTGGCAAACGGCAGTTCGATGCGGGCACCGAAGCGGACGGACGGTGACGACTGCATTCTGGACCGCTACGAATTGGCGCCGCGCGCCTCTGGCCCCTTCACGGTGCTCTCGGATCTTCTGGATGAGAAAGGCGCCGTTGTTCCCGGGTCCCCGCGTTCGCTGGAAATGCTGATCGACCAATCGTACATCGGCGCGGTTAGGCTTGGCGTCGCGTTTTCCTTTTCGACGTACGGTTCTCGTTCCTTCGGGGTTCATCAATCGGCAAATGGCGGAAGCGCGATCTATCAAGATAGCTACTCGCCCGCCGCCTTCGAGCTCTTGGCGGGGTACACGGCCTTTTTACCTACGCGCTATGCGTCAGAAGTGCGTTGTTCGATCTGGGATTGTCCGGTGCCGAGCCCGTTTTTTGGGATCGGGGTGGTCTCCGCAACTCCAACGGGGACGTTCAACGTACTGACGTCGGCGTACGTCGGTGCGGAGGTGCAGATGGGCCCGCTGACTCTACAACTGCTCCCGATCGGAGTGCGTCGCGATACGGTGCTCGCAGACGGCTTCCGCGTGGGGACCCCGGTACCCGCGACCGCTACGGTCCCGACAACTACGAAGCTGCACTACGCGCCAGCATTTGCACTGACGGTTGATGGCGATATCTTCAAGATTGCCGGAGCGACCCTACCGTGATCAAGATGGATGCCCAATGGCTGCGGGGCCTTGTGCTCCTGATGGCGGCAACCGTCCCGATCGGCTTGCCCGTACTCGTGAACGCTTGCTCCGAGTGGAGGGGCGAGAATGATCTCGGGACCGCTTCGGCGCCGCCGTCGTTCGTGTGCTCGACACCTGTTTCCGTGGCGATACCGGCGGCATATCCGGCTCCGTCTGCATCCTCGAGCATTACCTTGGGTGGCACCACGGCGGGGTGCGCCGTGAGCGGCGTCTCATTGTACGGCTCGATCCCTGCGTCACCCGTGAGCTCCTCGTACGCCTCATGGACGGCAACGGTGCCCCTGACTACGTTCGAATCGCAAAGTAGCAGCAGCTGCAATGACGGCAGCTATTTGGTCCCGATGGCGGTGCAGGTTACCGGCAGCACGGGCGTCGGCGAGTGGCGACAGGTTGACGCCGGCTGTGTCCCCTTGCTGAGCAACGTGAATTGCTCGTCCTTGAGCGCAAATATCACGGCGGTGTATCCAGCGCCGACCGCCGCTTCGTCACCACCTGCGGTCACGGTAACGGGCACGCTCAATAGCGGGCAATGCCCGGTCACAGGCGTGACGATTGCGGGCGGCTATATGGCAACAGCCCTTGTCCCAGGATTCGGCGCGTGGTCCGCCACGATCCCGCTCACTGTGCTCGAAGCCCAAGCATCCTGCGCGGGAGACGCCGGAGCGGGCGCCGATTCAGGGGCGACCATGGGCTATGCGGTTCCCGTCAGCGCGCTTGTTCCGGGCAATACCGGAGTCAGTGAGTGGCAGGGTCTCGCCTCAGCGTGTGCGAGCTATGCAGCGGTTGATCCCGCGTGCTCAACACCTATGATCAAACTGACCAGCGTGTACGCGGCGTCCGCATCCGGCGCCCCGAGCCTAACCATCGGCGGAACCCTGACTCCGTCAAACTGTCCTGTGACTGCGATGACGCTGCTCAATGCCTATCCAGTAGCCGCTGTCGGCTCTAGTTTTGCGGTTTGGACAGCGACGGTTCCTTTGGCCGCGCTCGAGGAGCAACAGCGGTGCGCGCCTTCACCAGATGCGGGGGCGCCGTCAGGGTTCGAAGTCTCGGCTCAGCTCGTCGTCCCAGGCCCCAATGGGATCGGCGTTTTGGAGAACTCCAACACCAGCTGCGCTCCCATATCAGGAGATCCGCTTCCAACATGCCTTGCCCCAACGGTAACTCTGACGAATAGCTACACCGTCACTTCGGGAATGACGACAAGTGTCGTTGTCGGCGGCACGGTTCAGGCCGGCTCCTGCCCCGTGGCAGGCGTTGTCGTG
>DASXKQ010000177.1:0-13459 GCA_036496745.1 Polyangiaceae bacterium | reverse complement strand
GATACCCACCGCACGCTGAACCACCTGACGCCTCCGCCAAGCTACCCGAACGCGTTCGGCACGCTGCTCGGCAAGACAGACGCCGAGATTTCCGATCGGATTCTGGCGGCCTATGCGCAGCTCTTTCACGGCGATCCAAGCACGCAAGCCGTCTATTTCGAACAAGACGCGACGACCGCGACGATCGAGGACATCTACCATCAGAATGACGTGCGAACCGAGGGCCTCGGTTGGGGCATGCTGATCTCGGTCGAGCTCGACAAGCGCGACGAGTTCGACCGTTTGTGGCGCTACTCCAAGGCCACCGCGCGCTACGCGTCCGGTCCGTACGAAGGCTATTTTCAGTCTTGGTGCGACATGACGAGCAGCACGGTATCGTGCGCGGATCCGTTCGGGCTCGAGCAATTCGTGATGTCACTCGTGCTCGCCAACGATCGCTGGGGTGGCGCAATCGCCGACATCGACTACGAGGCGGACGCGATCGAGCTTTTTGATTTGATGCTCGACAAGGAGCAGCAGAGCGGGGGCGCGGGGGGCGTCACCAACACCTTCGATTCCACGAACAAGCTCACGTATGACGTGCCCAATGTGAGCGCCTCGAGCTACACACGGCCCGCGCTAGAAATGCCCGGGTACTATCGGCTTTGGGCCGAAGCGACCGGCAATCCGTTCTGGCTCGATGCCGCCGCAGCCGCCGACGCGCCGGGCGGGTATTGGGATGTCTCGGCCAACGCGACCACGGGCCTCTGGCCGGTGCGCGCTTATTTCGACGGCGCGCCGGTGACCGGTTCGGACACGTTCGTCGCGGAGGCCTATCGGACCGAGCTGAACTTGGCCGTCGATCAGATTTGGAGCGCGGGCTCGAGCTTCAACGGCACCGAGGCGACGCGCTTGCTCGGTTTCTTCAGCAGTCAGGGCATCGACACCTACGGCACGTCGTATCAGCTCGATGGAACCAACATCGTGCCGGCGCGCGAAACCGCGCTGATCTTGGCCAACGGCACGCTGGCCTTGATCTCGAGTAATGCGGATCGCGAGGGCTACGTGAGCGCGGTCTGGGATCAGGCGATTCCGTCGGGCGACGTCCGTTACTACGCCGGCATGCTGGATCTCTTGGCGCTGATGATCCTCGGCGGGCAATTTCGCGTGTATTAGCCTCGAGCTGGGCGATCTTCGACGAAAAGATCGCGCGCGGTCCGCGCACCCAAATGGTGATATCTACGGGCCACGAGTGAAAGCGATGGCAGACTTCCCATTTCAAAATCCCGAGCTCTCCCTGGAGACACGCGTCACGGACCTCGTGTCACGCCTGACGCTCGCCGAGAAAGCGACGCAGATGTTGCACGAGGCGCCTGCGATCCCGCGCTTGGGTATTCCGGCCTACAACTGGTGGAACGAGTGCCTGCACGGCGTGGCCCGCGCGGGAGTCGCGACGGTGTTTCCACAAGCGATCGGCCTGGCCGCGATCTGGAGCGAGCGTCGCCTGAGTGAAGTGGCGACCGCGATCGCCGACGAGGCGCGCGCCAAACACCACGAGTTCATCCGTCAGGGCGACCATGGCATGTACAAAGGGCTCACGTTCTGGTCGCCCAACATCAACATCTTTCGCGATCCGCGCTGGGGCAGGGGCCATGAGACCTACGGGGAGTGCCCGTTTCTGACGGCGCGCCTCGGCGTGGCGTTCTGCAAGGCGCTGCAAGGCGACGACCCCAAGCACCTCAAGCTGGTCGCGACGGCCAAGCATTTTGCGGTGCACAGCGGGCCCGAAGGGCTGCGCCACAGCTTCGACGCCCTGGCGAGCCCCAAGGATCTGCGCGAGACCTATCTGCCCGCCTTTCACGCGTGTGTGACGGAAGCCAAGGCTCACAGCGTGATGAGCGCGTACAACCGCACCAACGGTGAGCCGTGTTCCGCCAGCCCGACGCTATTTGGGATCTTGCGCGAGGAGTGGGGTTTTCGCGGCTATATCGTCAGCGACTGTTGGGCCATCAAGGACTTTCACGAGGCTCACCACGTGACCAAAAGCTTCACGGAGTCGGCTGCGCTGGCAGTCAAAGCCGGCTGTGATCTCAATTGCGGTTGCACGTACGAGCACATTCCAGCGGCCATCGCGGAGGGGTTACTCAGCGAGGCGGACCTCGACGTATGCGTCAAACGCTTGTTCGAGGCGCGCCTTCGCCTCGGCATGTTCGATCCGCCGGAGCGCGTCTCGCACGCGGCAATCCCCTACGAGGTGAACGATTCGGCCGCGCATCGGGAGCTCTCGCGCGTTGCTGCGCGCGAGTCACTCGTGCTCCTGAAAAATCGCGGGCTCTTGCCGCTGTCCAAGCACACGCGCAGCATCGCCGTAATAGGACCCAATGCGTACGATCGCGACGTGATGCGCGCGAACTACTTCGGGATCGCGTCAGAGACCGTGACCGTGCTCGACGGCATTCGCGCCAAGGTCTCGCCGAACACCAAGCTCACCTACACCGACGGTTGCAAGCTGCTCGGCACCAAGACGGATGGCTTGAGCCGCGCCGGCAACTTGTCGGAGGCCGTGAGCGTCGCGTCGCGCGCGGACGTGGTCGTGCTCTGTCTCGGTTTGTGCGCTGAGATTGAAGGCGAGCAGGGCGACGCCAGCAACTCGGAAGCTGCAGGGGACAAAGTCGATCTGAAGCTCACCGGCCTGCAAAACGTGCTGATGGAGCAGATCGTGGCGCTCGGCAAGCCCACCATTTTGGTCGTGCTGAGCGGCAGCGCGCTCGACCTATCGTGGGCCGACGAGCACGTGGGCGCGATTCTACAAGCCTTCTACCCGGGGCAAGAGGGCGGCACCGCGATCGCCGAGGTATTGTTCGGCGACTACAATCCGGGCGGCAGGTTACCGGTGACGTTCCCCCGCAGCCTGGCCGATCTGCCCGCGTTCACCGACTACGCGATGAGCGGCCGCACCTACCGCTACGCCGAGAAACCGCCGCTCTACCCGTTCGGCTACGGGCTCTCGTACACCACATTTCAATACTCGGAGCTCGCTCTATCCAAGGCTCGGGTTTCGATGGGCGACGAGCTCGAAGTGTCGGTGCGCGTGAAAAACACCGGCGCGCGCGCAGGTGACGAAGTGGTCGAGCTCTACGTCAAGGATCTCGAAAGCTCATGCGTCGTGCCGCACCATGAACTGCGCGGTTTCGAGCGCATAGCGCTCGACGCGGGGCAGTCACGCACCGTGTCGTTCAAGCTCAGCTCGCGCGATCTGTCGCTGATCGACGAGCGTGGCAAGCGCGTGCTCGAGCCTGGCAAGTTTCGGATCAGCGTGGGCAGCAGTCAGCCGGACGCGCGCAGCGTCGAGCTGTGCGGCCGCGCGCCTTTGTCGATCGAGCTCGAGCTGCTCGGTGTTCGGCAGGAGATCGCATACTGAGCCGGGCGCTGGCCTCGCTCGCATTGGAACCCTCGTGACCCCTGATCGCTTCCCCTACGGCAAGGCGCCCTTTTGGCTGACGGTGCTGGCGTTCGTGTCCACGTTGCTCGTGGTGGCTACGCGCATCAAGGCGCACAAGGAGCACGCGGATCTGACGCTGGCGTTCTTCGCGCCCAACCATCTGCCGCTCTATCAGCGGATCGTGCCGGAGTTCGAGCGGGCGCACGGGGTTCGCGTTGCGCTCGACCTGGTTCACCAGCGCGCGCTGCAGACCCGGCTGCAAAACGCGATGCTGGCCCACACCAGCGTGCCGGATCTCGTCGAGCTGCCCGAGGACGGCTTGCCCTTTTTCACGCGTGGTCCACTCTCCGACGTCGGTTTTCTCGATTTGACGGCGCGACTCTCGGCTGAAGGCTATCGGCAACGCTTGGTCGAATCGCGCCTCAGCATTTGGTCGTCGCGCGGCCACGTGTTTGCGCTGCCACACGACGTGCATCCGGTCATGCTCATGTACCGCGCGGACCTCGTCGAAAAGCTGGGTATCGACGTCGATAGCCTGAAGACCTGGGATGATTTCGTAGCCGCGGGCCACAAGGTCGTTGCGGATTTCGACGGCGACGGCGTCTTCGATCGCTTCATGATCGATTTGCCGCGCTCGGGGGCGTTCGGGCTCACCACGCTCCTCCGGCAGCGCGGGGTCGGCCTGTTCGATGAGCAAGGCAGGGTCACCTTCAACGTACCGGACACCGTCGACACCATGATCTGGTATCTGCGCCAGACGCACGGCCCCCAGCGCATCGCTTATGAATGCGGTTGGGGGCAGTCGCTGATGAAAGCGATGATCGACGGCCTCGCGCTCTTCTACATCGCGCCGGACTGGCGCACCTTCGTCACGCAAACGGACGTGCCGAGCCTCAAGGGCAAGATGAAGATCATGCCGCTTCCCGCGTGGTTCCCGGGTGGGCGGCGCACGAGCGTGTGGGGCGGCACGGGACTCGCGATCACCAAGGCTGGACAGCACCCCGAGCTTGCCTGGGAGTTCGCCAAGTTTCTGTACTTCAGCCCCAGTGAGCTCGGCTTCCGCTTCTTACAGACCAACATCATCCCGCCATTCAAGGACGCTTGGGCGCTGCCCGAGTTTCAGCAGAAGAGCGCATATTTCAGCGGGCAGCCGCTGGGCGCCCTGTACGCGGCGCTCGCGCCCGATACGCCGGCGGTCTGGAGCAACGCCTATTCCAGCGTCGCGGACAGCAAGGTCAACGAGGCATTTTTACGCGCCGCCGCTCATTATGACGCACACGGCGAAAGCGGACTGCGCGAGGTGATCGAAACCGAGCTTGCGAGCGCGCAAGCCTACGTCGAGCGCGTGATGGCTCGCAACGTGCTGGCGAGGCGCTGAAGTGAGCACGACGCGCGAGAGCAGTGCATTCCGGGCGCAGCGGCTCGCGCCGTATCTGTTTTTGCTGCCGTACGTCGTGATTGCCCTGAGCTTCACGCTCTATCCGCTGCTCAACGCCGCCGAGCTCGCGTTCTATCAAACCAACGGTCCCGCGTCGCGCGCCTACGTCGGCTTCGACAATTTCCGCTTCTTGCTGAGCGACGCGGTGTTCATGAAGGCGCTCAAGAACACGGCTATCTTCGCGACGTGCTCGGTGTTCCTGCAATTGCCGCTGTCGATGGGGCTCGCGCTGCTGCTGAACTCCGGCAAGAGCCGCGCGAAGGCCTTCTTCCGGCTCGTCTTGTTCTCACCCAATCTGGTCGGGCAGATCTTCGTCGGCATTCTATTTGGCGTGATGTTCACGCCGCGCTACGGGCTCATCAATCGCTTCCTGCAAACGCTCACCGGCTGGGGGCTCGAGGAGCAGTGGCTCGGCAATCCCGCGCTGGTGATGCCGGCGATCGTGCTCACTTCGCTCTGGGTGTGGGTGGGCTTCAATATGATCTATTTCTTGGCCGCGCTGCAGAGCGTGGACAAGAGCTTGGAAGAGGCGGCGCGCATCGACGGCGCCAATCGCTGGCAAGTGTTCTGGAACGTGACGTTGCCGTCGATGCGGCCGGTCGTGATCTTCGTGCTCATCACCTGCATCAGCGGCTCGTTCCAGCTGTTCGAGTTGCCGCTGGCGCTCTTGCCCGACAGCCACGGTAACGGCCCGGACAACGCGGGGCTCACGGTGATCGGCTACCTATATCAAGTCGGCTTCGACTCGGGAGATCTCGGTCTCGGCTCGGCGGTGGGCTGGGTCGTGGCCGTCGTGATCTTCACGCTCAGTTTGCTGCAGATCCGGCTCTCGGGCGCGGCCAAGGAGGCGGCGTGAACGCGCTCCACGCCCTCTTGTTCGCGGCGCTCGGTGTCGCGCTCGTGCTCTACGTGCGCTCACCCAAGAACCCGGGGCCGGCGCTCCGCTATTTGCGGAACGTGACGCTGATCGGCGCGACCATCTTGGTGCTCGCGCCGTTCTTTTGGCTGATCGCGGCGGCTTTCAAGGATCGCAGCGTCTTCAACAGCTACATCTTTTTCCCGCCGCCGAGCGAGTGGTCGAGCCACACCGTAAACCTCGACAACTTCCGACGCCTCTTGCACGGCGACGACGCGGTCCAAGGCAAGGTTTATTTTTGGCAGTACCTGCTCAACTCGCTGTTCTTTGCCAGTGCGGGCACGGTGCTGCAGCTCTTTTTCTGCTCGCTGGCGGGGTATGCGCTGGCAAAGTTCGAATTTTGGGGCAAGCGCACGTTGATGACGTTCATGC
This sequence comes from Polyangiaceae bacterium, assembly GCA_036496745.1. Lineage (GTDB taxonomy): Bacteria > Myxococcota_A > Polyangia > Polyangiales > Polyangiaceae > PMG-095. Next base: position 7,312 of record DASXKQ010000177.1, on the reverse strand, counting down.
TGGGCTCGCTGATGATCCCGGGCGTGCTGCTACTCGCGCCGGTGTATCGGATGATGGTCGGGCTCCGCTTCATCGACACGTATCACGGCCTGATCCTGCCCGGCATCGTCAGCGTGTACGGCATCTTCTTGTTCCGCCAGGCGATCCTCGCGGTCCCAGGTGAGATGATCGACGCGGGGCGCATCGACGGGTGCGGCGAGTTCGAGATCTATCTGCGCCTGGTGATGCCGCTGGTGCGCCCGATGAGCGCGGCTTTCTGCTTGGTCACGTTCCTCGGTAGCTGGAACTCTTTCTTCGGCCCGAGCATCTTTCTGCAGAGTCAGGACAAGCTCACGCTGCCCGTGATTTTGAACCTCTACATCGGCCAGTACTCGAACGACTACGGCGTCTTCCTCGCGGGCACGCTGCTCGCGATCGTGCCGCCCGCGCTGCTCTTCTTCGCTCTCGAAAAAGAATTCGTGAGCGGGTTGACCAGCGGCGCGGTGAAGGGCTGACGCGCTCGGCCCGTCGCAGCGTGCGACGGCAGGCCCAAAACCGGTTTTGAGGCCTAATTTAGGCCGATTTACCATTTCTAAAGATTCGTTAATAATTCAATGAAGTTGCGAGGTTGCGATCAGAAGTCGTCCTGAGCGCGCAGCAACGTGGCTTCGTTGCGAGATTTTCAGATGGCGCGTAGCGAGAACTCGCTTGGCCATTCGTGAGAGATCGCACAGGACCAGCGCTGGTAGCTCACGCGAGATATGGTATCGACAAGGCTTTCGGGATATAGGAAGCAGCTCGTCGGAGGTACTTGAAATGTCTAGGATCCTTTCTGTCAGACTAGTTGGTGTTTGCACGGTAGCGGCCGCAACGGCGGCATTCGCCGTCACAGGCGGCTGCAGCTCGAGCAGTAGCGACAGCGCGCGTAGCAGCGGCGGCGCTGCGGGAGCCTCTGCCGCTGGCGGCAGCACCACGGCTGGCACCGGCAACCCCGCGGGCGGCAACGGCACGGCTGGCAGCGGCACCGCAGGCAGCGGCACCGCAGGTAGCGGCACCGCGGGCAGCGGCACCGCAGGCGGCTCGTCGACCTGCACGGAAACCAACACGACGGACATGTGCGACACCACCGGCACGCCGAATCTATACAGCGGCATGACGACGGCGCCGACCTGCGGCTCCACGATCCTCGCTCTGCCGAACGCGACCAGTCCCAACACGTACTGGTTCAGCTACGGTGACGCGACCGCCGGCGCGACCAAGACGGCGGGCGGTGAAAAATGCGGCTGCGCCGGCCCAAGCGATTGCGCGTTCCACGCATTCGGTTCCGGCTACGCGGACTACGGCGCCGGGATCGGCTTCGACGTGAATGAAGACACGACCTCGTCGCACGGCGTGCTGCCGTACGATGCTTCCATGTACATGGGCGTACGACTCTGGCTCCGTGGTACGACCGCGGGCACGCGCGGCAAGGGCTATTCCGACAGCCCGAATACCGTCCACGTCAAGCTGGTCACCGCCACCGACCGGCACGGCGACGACTACGGTTTCTACTGTCCCATCAGCACGGATTGGTCCGAATGCGATGTGCCGTTCAACATGGCGTACCGCGACGGCTTCTGCACCCCGGCGAGTGCCGAAACCCCGCCTTGCCTGGATACGACCGCGGACACCTTCGACTCGAATCAACTCGAGAAGGTCCAGATCGAGTTTTCTTCGCACCAAGTCGCGGCTGACGGCGGCGCGCAAGTTACGCCGATACCCGTGAGCTTCGACGTCTGGGCCGACGACATCACGATCTACTGATCCGGATGTTCCGAGCATCAATCATTTCGGCCGTGCTGCTCGCGGCGAGCCTCTCGTGTGTGGCCTGCATAGACGCCTCGAAGAGGCTCGCCAGCGGCGGCAACGACGTCGCCTCGCCCCAAGAGCAGGCGGCCGCGCTGGTCAAGGCGTGTCCAAAGGGCACCCAGCCCGCGGCCGACGGCTTGATCGACGATCTGGAAGACAACGACAACAAGGTCGCCAAGCTGGGCGGCCGCGACGGCGATTGGTTTACCAGCGTGGATCCCAACGGGTCCACGATGGAACCCTCACCGTTCAAGATGACCGAAGGCGGCGCCGGTGGTTCGAAGTACGCGGCGCACGCTTTCGGTCAGACTTCGGACGCGAACGGCGCTTGGGGCGCGCAGCTAGGCGCGACCTTCGCCGGCGCGGGCGCCTACGACGCCTCCGTATACGCGGGCATCTCCTTCAAAGCGAAAATCGGCGAGCATTCGACGAAGAAGATTCGCTTCAAGGTCGCCGACGTGAACACGCACCCTGACGGTGGCGTCTGCAAAACCTGCTGGAATCACTTCGGCAATGATCTGACGCTCACGCCCGAGTGGGTCGAGTACAAGCTCCCGTTCTCGGAGATGACGCAAGAAAAGGGCTGGGGTGACCCGCAAAAGTCGATCACGCCCGGCAAGCTGATCGCCATCAACTGGTCGATCGGCCCCGGCCAACTCTACGACCTCTGGGTCGACGACATCGCCTTCTTCGAGTGCGCCCCCTAGCGCCGCGCCACGTCCAAACACGATCGATCGCGAAGACGGGAAGGCGCGAAGAGTTTTTTGGGGTTGGGTGCGCCTTACTCCGTCATTGGCGATGCCGCGGCGTTTCAAATTGGCGCCAGCGCCGATCAAGGTGCAACCCCCAAATCTCCCTCTTTCTTCGCGGCTTCGCGCCTTCCTGTTGACTCTCCAATCGTAGAGAGCCGAGGGCTCACCAGTTGAAGAGGGTGCCGTCGAGTTTGCGGTTTATGGGGAGGCTCGCGGGGTTGTAGGGGTAGCGTTTGGCGCGCTCTTCGTCGATTTCGACGCCGATGCCGGGGGTGTCGTCGATTTCGAGGAAGCCGTCTCGGTAGCGGTAGTTCGTCTTGAACACGTCGTTCACGAGCTCGGCGTGCGGCATGTATTCTTGGATGCCAAAATTGTTGATCGCGAGATCGAAGTGAATCGACGCGGCGAGGTTCACGGGCGACAGATCGGTCGCGCCGTGGAAGCCCATTTGCACGTGGTAAAATGAGGCGAGGGCAGCCACCTTGAGCAAATGCGTCGGTCCGCCACCGTGCGCGAGCGGCATGCGCAAGTAGTCGATCAACTGCTCGGTGATCAGCGTCGTGCAGTCGTAGCCGGAGTTGAACACTTCGCCGATCGCGAGCGGCGTGGTCGAGTGCCGGCGAATCAAGCGCAGTGATTCCTGGAGCTCCGCGCTCACGGCGTCTTCCAACCAAAACAGGTGATAGGGCTCGAGCTCTTTCGCCAGGCGCGCGGCCTCGATCGGCGTGCAGCGGTGGTGCACGTCGTGTAGGAGTTGTAACTCTGGGCCGTAGGTCTCGCGGGTCTTCGCGAGCAGCTTCGGCGCGAATTGCAGATAGCGCGCGGTGTCGGAGTGCTGTTCTTCGGCGATGCCTGGTCGCGCAGGTTCGTAGGGTTTGTCGTCTTGCGCGACGCCGTAGGCGTCGCGCACGCCGGGCACGCCGGATTGCACGCGCACCGCCAGAAAGCCGGCGTCGCGCTTTTGGCCGACGACCTCCACGGCTTCCGAAAGATCACGGCCCGTGGCGTGCGCGTAGACGAGCACGCGCTCGCGGCTCTTGCCGCCGAACAGATTGTAGAGCGGCGTGCCTAGGGCTTTACCTTTGATGTCCCACAGCGCGAGATCGATCGCCGAGATGGCGCTCATCGTCACCGGTCCGCGTCGCCAGTACGCGCCACGGTAAAAATATTGCCAAGTGTCTTCGATCTTGGACGGATCGCGGCCGATCAGGGCCGGGATGCAGTGTTCCTCCAGATAGGCGACCACCGCTTGCTCGCGGCCATTCAGTGTTGCGTCGCCCAAGCCGTACAGGCCCTCGTCCGTCTCGAGCTTGAGCGTGACGAAGTTGCGCCCCGGACAGCAGACGATGACTTTGGCTTGCGTGATTTTCATCTGCTGCGACTCGTCGATCTTGGGAAGATACGCTCACGATTGAGACGCGGCTCAGCCGCGCTCTCGAATCCCCGGCACGAAGCGATCGCGCCGAGCGCGATATTCTGCGAGCGTGCCGCGCGGCGGGTCAAATCCTTCCGGAAATGGGCGGCGCGAGAAGGTCTGAAAATAGAGCAAGCACGCATCCCGCCACCAGCGCGCCTCCTTTTCCTGAATGGCGAGCAGGTCGGACACGTGGCGGTGGCGAGCGCCGTCGATCGCGCCGGCCAGCGACGCCCAGGTCGATCGCATCCCGCTCACGGCGACCGCGCCGGCGTCGTAGCGGTGACAGAGTTCGTTCCACAGCGTCCGCCCCGAAGTCATTTCTTGGTCCCACGCGACGTGGTGAAACCAAAGCCAGAGTGATTCGGGGCAGCTCTCGAGCTTGCCGAAGCGCTCGCGGAGCGGCGGCGCATATTGCGCGACGGCGTTGCTGCCGGTCGCGCTGCGATCGAAGCCGATGCCGTTCGCGTCGGCGCGATGAAAGTACACGCTCGTCCAGTCTGCGCGCCCCTGATCGATCCAGGGTCCAGGTCCATAGTGGTGATCCCAGGCCATCAAATGGTGGAGCCCGAGCGGCGTCATGTAATTTACGACCGCCTCACGCGACTCGAGCATCATGCGCCTGGCCTCCTCGACGAAGCGCGGGTCCTGCGTGAACGTGAGCTGCAGCCATTCTTCGGCGATGTCGTCGGCGCGCAACGCGGGATCCCAGGCGAGCCGCCCGTAAGCAAACCAGTTCGACTGCGCGAACGGGTGCCCGCACCAGTTCCGTTCGCTGCCGATGTTGGAAACCGCGGCTAGCCCCGTCGCGTGACCGCCGTGCACGGCGCCCTCGAGCACGCGCGCGACGGTCGAGCCCGGCCCGGCGACGAACGTGTCCGAGTCGAGCGTCTCGTTGAGCAGCGGGCCGAGATAGCAGAGGTGCGTCGCGCAGCCGAGGTACTCCTGTGTGAGTTGGAATTCGGCGAGTAACGGCGTGCGCGGGAGCGCGCCGAAGAGCGGGTGAAAAGGCTCGCGTGGCTGAAAATCGATCGCGCCGTTTTTCACCTGCAACAGCGCATTGTCACGGAATTTGCCGTCCAGCGGCACGAACTCGTCGTAGGCCTGCTTGTGACGATCCTCTCCGGCGGTGTTCGAGTACACGAACGCTCGCCAAATCACGACGCCGCCGTGCGGAGCGAGCGCGTCCGCCAGCACGTTCGCTCCTTCCGCGTGCGAGCGCCGGTAGTCCTCGGGTCCCGGCTGGCCCTCCGAGTTGGCCTTCACGACGAAACCCCCAAAGTCCGGGATCAAGCGATAGATAGCGTCCGCCTTTTCTCGCCAAAACGCGCGCACGGCCGGCGCGAGCGGATCGGCGCTGGCAAGTCCGCCGATCTCGATCGGCGCGCTGAAGCGCGCGGTGAGATACACACGCACGCCGTACGGCCGAAACACGTTCGCGAGCGCGGCAACTTTGCGCAAATACGTGTCCGTCAGGATCAGCGCGTTGGCGTTCACGTTGGTGAGCACCGAACCGTTGAGACCCACGGACGCACAGGCGCGTGCGTAGTCCTCGTAACGGGGGTCGAGATAGTCCGGCAATTTGTGCCAGTCCCACAGCGAAAACCCGGCGTAGCCTCGCTCGATCGTGCGATCCAAATTGTCCCAATGATCGAGCATCCGAAAGCGCAGCTTGGGCGCGCTCTCGGTCGCCAATTCCGTGAGCGCTCGACCGAGCTGCACTTGCCGCAACAAATGAAACACGCCGTACAAGCAACCGAGCTCGCGGTTCGCAGCAATCACCGTGCAGGCCACGCCGTCGCTAGTCGTTTGCCTGATCAAGAAACCTTCATCACCGAGCTTGGCGAGGTCCTGGGCGAGTTCCAACTTCGCGAGCATCGGCAACGAAGCCGGCGTGCCGACGACCAGCGCCGCTGTCTTATTTATTTGGGGGCGAGCGGGCGGAGCCTCGCCGAGTAGCCCAGAAAGCCCGCGTTCGAGCTCCGCGAGCGCGGTGGCGAGCGTCCCGGCAATACGTTCGCCGAGCACGAGCTCGCCGAACGCCGCACGGTATTCCGCTCGCCGCGGCGCATCGGCCACGGGCTCATAGCGTAGCCAGAGCCGGTAGCCGTCGTCGTCCGCGAGCATCGCGCGCCGCTAATTCTTGGCTCGGTAAAAGCTGAAATCGTCGATCCAGTAGTCGATGAATCCGACGTCCCACGTAAAGCGCACGACCGACACCGCGTGCGTTTCGAGGTGGTCGAACTTCTTCGCCCAACCTTGCTGTCGCAAATCCGCGAACGGCACCTTGAAGAACTGCCAATCCGTAGTCAGGGTCACCGTCTTCATCCAGTGATCGCCGCAGCGCTCGCTACCGATGGCCGGCGACTCCGTGGCGGGATCGAAGCAATAGCTGCTCGCGTCCACGTCGGGGAAAGCGAAGGGCGTGCAGGGTTTACCGAAGAATTGCGGATCTCCCAGATTTTCGGGCTGGTTCGATGTCGCATTCATCGGGTCCTGTCCAGAGCTCTGCGCAAATGCAGGGTAGGGGGCGTCGCAGACGCTGTGAGCCCCACACTGGCAATTGGTCGAGCCACCATTGGGGCTGCTCGTGTTCGAGGTGCCCGTCGCGGCACCGAAGTTATTGCTCGTGGTGCAGCGCGCCACGGTCGCCGGGTCACATGGGTCCGCGCACCATTGGATGCCGAAGTCATCACTGAACTTGCAGTCTCCGCCGTACAGGCAACCGCAGGCTTTGACGCGTGCGCAGTACAGCGGGTCGTGCGAACCCGTGCGCTGGTTGTGTTCCTGGGCCAAGAAATTCAAGTCGTCGTCCGTGTTCTTGTCACCGACCATGACTCGAATACCGGCCTGGCTGGTCGGGCCGCGGCGCGCCCAGAAGCTGACGCCCTCGTAGCTGCTCACATCGAGCGCCGCGACGGCAGTGGCGTATTCGCCGTCGATCGGCGGGCAGAGCTCAGGCCGCAGCCCGTTCGGGTTGGCGGCCGTCGGCACGCACAGCCCCTTGGCCGTGTCGAGGGCAGGACTCAAATACCGGTCGACATCCGGATTGGCCGTGGTGGCTTCCGGGTTGCGCCCGTTGAGCTTTTCCAGTGCGACCCCGAGGCCGCCGCCCCAACCCCGGAATGGGACACCCACGCCGCCGACGATGTGAAAAATTCCCAGGTTCTGCCCCGTCGTGCAGACCGTTCCTGAGGTGGCCGGTGGCTGCCAACCACTGATGGGTAGATACCACGATCGGATCAAAGCGAGCGCTGACGGATCACAACTAGTGCTCGGGGGGGTGAGCGCGACGGGTTGCTCGCTTAGGAACTGGTCT
>DASXKQ010000176.1:0-7567 GCA_036496745.1 Polyangiaceae bacterium | reverse complement strand
ACCGGCGAGTGGGTGACGGTGAGCCCGGAAACCTTCGAGGTGATCTCACGCGCACAGCAAGAGAGCGTCGCCTCGCACGGCACGTTCGACATCACGTTTCAGGCCATGAGCGGCCTCTGGAAATTCGGCAGCGCCGCCGATGAACATCCAAGCGTGCCGCCCAAGGAGGAGATCGAAAAGCGCCGCAAGCTGATCGACTACCGGAAGGTCGAACTCGACCCGCAGAAGCACGCCGTGCGCCTCGCCAAGGATCACAAGATCGGCCTCGGCGGCATCGCCAAGGGCTACATCGTCGATCGCGCCGCCGATGTCCTGAAGAAAGCCGGCGTCCGAGATTTTTTGGTACAAGCGGGCGGAGATCTATTTGGGGCCGGCAGAAAGCCCGATGGCTCCCCGTGGGTGAGCGGCATCCAAGATCCGCGCGGGGAACAGGGCAAATTCTTCGCGACCATCGAGCTCACCGATCACGCCTTTTCCACGGCCGGCGACTACGCGCGCGCCTACGTGATCGACGGCAAGCGCTACCATCACATCATCGATCCGCGCACGGGTTACCCCGCGACCGCCAGCCGCAGCGTCACCGTTTGGGCCGAAGATGCTACGACGGCGGATGCCGTCGACGACGCCGTGTTCATCCTGGGACCCAAAGAAGGACTCAAGCTCGTCGAAGCAACGCCCGGCGTGGGCGTCGTGATTGTCGACAAGGACAACCGTGTCTGGGTGAGCGAGCGGCTGGCGGGCAAGGTGCACATCGAGGGCAAGCCCACGGACGGCATCTAGGATTGAGAGGGCAAGGGCAGCGCTAGGGGCAAACCGGGTGGTTGGGGCAGGGCGGGTGGTTGGCTGCCTCGCGACGCTGGCGTGCACAGGTATTGTGCCGGCGCGTGCTCAGGCGGAGGCGAGCTCGGGGGAAAGGTCCCCCCGAACGTCGCAAGCGCTCGCAAAAAGCCCGCGTGGCCGCTGTGCTAGGGCTTGAAGCGAACTTCCCGGCGCGGGCGATCGCTACGCGGTGGTGCTCCGCCGTCGAGGCGTCGAGGCGGCGCTCCGCCACCGACGGGCGCGGGCGCTTCGACACGTCGCGCGAACGAGTCGGGGCGGCGCGGCGGCGCTCCGCCGCCAAATGACGGGCGGGCGCGCATCACTTCCGGCGCAGGGCGGCGTGCATCGCCGCCGGGCGCTTGATCCCAAGGGCGGCGCGGGCGGTCCTCGTTGCTGCGTTGCGGCTGGGACTGCGACGGGTAGCCGCGATCACGCGTGTCCGGGCGACGCGCATCGTACTGCGGAGTCGGCCTGGCTTGCGCTGAAAACGTATTCGTTCGCGGGCCGTCGTTCGGGCGCCGAAAGTCACGCGCGCCGGGATCTTGCGCTCGCGGGCGGTCGTTCGAAAACGAACGGGCGTTCGACGAGGGGCGGTCGTTCGAGCGACCGAAATCATTCGAGCGCGGGCGATCGCTCGGTCGCGCGAAGTCGTTACTGCGCGGGCGGGCGTCGCCGCGCGGAGCCTCGCTCGAACGGCGGAAATCGTTCGGTCGACCGTGCTCGCTCGCGCGCGGGAAGTCGCTCGGACGACGCGGCGGCGCGCCTTGCGGCCGTTGCTCGCTCGAGGCGTGCGGCCTGGGCGCCGGGCGGGGATCGCGCTGCCAGGCGGGCTTGGGTCGACGGTCGCTCGAAAAATCACGGCGCGGAGCTTCGTCCGGATCGGGGCGCACTTCCCCGCGGGGCGTCGCCTTCTCGCTGTCGCTGAATACCGGGGTTTCGAGCTTCTTGAGCGGGGCGCGCGTCAGCCGCTCGATGTCACGCAGAAAGCCGCGCTCCTCTCGGCCGCACAAGGAGATCGCGACGCCGGCCGCGCCCGCGCGCGCGGTGCGACCGATGCGGTGCACGTAGCTCTCGGGCACGTTGGGCAAATCGTAGTTCACGACGTGACTGATGCCGTCGACGTCGATACCGCGCGCCGCGATGTCCGTCGCGACCAACACCTTCAAGCGGCCCGTCTTGAAATTGTCGAGCGCGCGTTGGCGAGCGCCCTGTGATTTGTTGCCGTGAATCGCTTCGGCAAAAACCTCCGAGCGCGAGAGATCCGCGACCAGGCGATTCGCGCCGTGCTTGGTACGCGTGAAGACGATCGCGCGCTCCATGGCCGGGTCGCGCAGTACGCGCACTAGCAGGCGGCGCTTGTCTGCGCCGTCGACCATGTACACGACCTGCTCGATGCGATCCGCGGTCTTCGCCGCGGGCGTGACCTCGACCTCGGCAGGCTTGACCAAGATGTCGGCCGCCAAGCGACGGATGTCACGCGGCATGGTGGCCGAGAACAGCAGCGATTGCCGCTCTTTCGGCACCTTGGATAGAATGCGACGGACATCGGGCAAAAAGCCCATGTCGAGCATGCGATCCGCTTCGTCCAGCACGAGCACTTCGATGCGATCGAGCAGCACGGCTCCTTGATTCATCAAGTCGAGTAAGCGACCGGGGGTGGCGATCAGCACGTCCACTCCGCGGGTGAGCTGCGTGACCTGCGGGCGCGGCGCGACGCCGCCGAATATGACGCCGTATTCGAGGCCGACGCCTCGACCATACGCGACGAAGCTGTCGCGAATTTGAGCCGCCAGCTCACGCGTGGGCGAGAGGACGAGCGCGCGCGGGCGGCGAGCCTCCCGCGGCCGGCGGTTCGTGCTCAGGCGCTGTAAGATTGGCAACGCGAACGCGGCTGTCTTGCCCGTGCCGGTCTGCGCGCAGCCGAGTAGGTCGCGCCCCGCGAGAACTTGCGGGATGGCGCTGGATTGAATGGGCGTGGGCGTAACGTAACCCTCTTGGGTGATTGCCGCGAGCAGCGGAGCGCTCAAGCCGAGATCTGAAAATGCGAACGGAGAAGAGGCGAGCGGAGCGGTGTCCGCATCGGTATTGATGGATTCCAAGATGACCTTTGTGAAAATGCCTGCCGGCAATGCCGGGGGCCTGGTTGGCGCGAGACCGAGCTCATTCGGCTTGAATTAGCCGTGGCTCGTGGCTCGACGCCGTCTTGCGGGGGGAGCGCGCAGCGTGAAATAACGCCGCATCGCACGACCGCCCTTCGTCGTTGGGAGAATTCGGACTCGAAAGCCGCGTCAGGAACGGACCTGGCGCTAGGGCGAAAACCGAAGGCACCTACCCACGGCGAGGCGGACTCTGACAGATTTCAGGCGCTTGGCAAGTGTTTGCTGGATTTTTCGTGTGCGCGCGAAAAATCGCGAGCTCGTGGCCGTGGAACTGAGCGGCATCCGAGCGTACCCTGATCTAGCTTGGCGATCGACTCGGGCCAACGTCGGCGCTGTTCGGGAGTGCTCGCCCTTGGGAGTGCGCTTGCGATGTTTGGTTGCGTGCACCGCTTCAGGCCGACGAGCGAACGGATCGTATCCGGCCCGAAGCTGCGCGTGTCGATCGACCGCGTGACGTTTCAAGCGCTCGGGGCATCCGACGCCGAGCTCGAGCTGCGCGTGGGAGCGCAAGCGGGCGTCGTATTGAAGAAGGCGACTCTGGCGAGCTTAGTGGGCGCGCCCTGCGACGAGGGAACGCCTTTCATCGATGTTTACCGCGATGGCGTCGTCGTGCTGCATCCACCACTCGAGCTTGGGGGTTCGCATCGGCTACGCCTCGTGTTTTCTGGACGTGAAGCGGCGGACGGTGTCTTGCGCACGGGCAGCGCGCTCGATTTGGAGGTCGAATCGTCGACCGGCGTAGACTGCTACCGCGTGCCGCTAGGAAAAGATACGCCGGAGCTCGCCTGGCAATTGGAGCCGCCCGATGCCGGCGTATTGGCGAGCGTCGGCGCACGCGCGTTCCCCGTGCGCACCAGCAACGTGCACGGCTTCGAGCCGCTGTGGACGGCGAACGTGCGCGAGGGCGCCGTGCTCGGCGAAAACCGCGTATGGGTCGAGGTGCAAGCAGGCACTGATCGCAGCGGGGACGACACGCTCGTCATGGTTGGCCTCGGTGGCAACCGCGTGCTCACGTCGAGCGGCAGCTGGGCGTTCGCGACAGGCGTTGGCTACGATCTGGGCGCCTCGACCCCACCGGGCCGGAACACGCCGGCGCGTTATGGGCTGCGCGGACCGCGCGTAACCCCGAGCCTCCTCTACGCGCTGCCCTCGCTATCACCGCACTTTCCGGGCTTTCCCGCCGGACAGCACAGACCCCACGTCGAGCTCGAGGTGCCGCTGTTCGGCTGGTTCGGCGTGAACGCGCACGCGGACGTGCACGACGCACCGAAATTCGTGGTGGTGCCGGCGATTGGTCTCAATCTGGAGTTCACGCTGTGAATGCCCGACGCCTGAGATGGGTGCGAGCCCGTGCGTGTCTCGGGCAAGCCATGCGCTGCGCAGGACTCGCGAGCATGCTCTGTGTAACGCTAGCTTGCGCGCGCGTGTATCGGCCGGTCGAACCGCGCGTCATCGCGGGTCCGGAACTCAACGCGTCCATCGATCAAGTGCAGGCGAGTCTGATCGGCACAGACGTCGAAGTAAAACTTCGCACGAGCGCGCTCCCGGGCACCCGGTTGCGCGGCGTGAAGCTCGCGTCGATCTGGGCGGAGCCATGCAGCGAAGGCGTCGCGCAAACCAACGTGGAACGTGATGGCGCCTACGAAAGCGAGGGACCGCTCGCGCTCGACGGTCCGCACACGCTCACGCTCACGTTCGTGAAGCCGTGGAGCGGCCACAATGACTTGCAAAGCCCACTCCGCGCCTCGACGGCGCTCGATCTCGAACTCGACTCCGCCAGCGGCCAACGCTGCCAGCGGCTGCCGTTCTCCGCAGACGCGCCGGAGCGCGTCTCCGCAGACGCGCCGGAGCGCTCCTTTCGGCCAGATCCACAGCGCGTGGGCTTCTTGCTGGGCTTCGGGGCGCGCGCGTTTCCGATCGACACCACGTCCGCGCCCGGCATCGAACCCGCCGGCACAGGATTCATGCGGATCGGGGGAGCCACGGATGCCTCGCGCTTGTGGCTCGAACTCGCCGGAGGTGGCGCTGACCGCCACGGCATTTTCCAGCTCGCGCCCGGCGGAGACACCCAGCTCGTCGGTGGCGAGCGCTGGGGCTTGACCGGCGGCTTCGCCTACGACTTCGTGTTCTCCGTCGCACGCAAGGAGGCTGGTCTACCTACTGGACACAATTACTTCCTGCATGGCCCGCGGCTGACGCCAGCGTTGTGGCTGGATCCCTTCTCGCACTCGAGTCCGTACCCAGGGTTTCAACCGGCCCACCGCGTGACGTATTTCGAGCTCGAAGTACCCGTTTCAGGTTGGTTCGGCGCGCGCGGTGCTCCGGACTTCGTGATCGTCCCGGGCATCGGGCTTGGTTTCCACGTGACGCTATGAGGTCGCAAGCCGTGAAGTCCAGCAATTATCCGCGGTCGAGCGCGCCGCTCCTCGCGCTGCTCTTGGCGACATCGGGGGCTTGTGCCTCGCGCAGGCCGTATTATCCCGTCGCGCCGCACGTCGCGGACGACTCGAATGTTCACGCCGAGCTCACCGAGCTTGTCCGCCGCGAGTTCCTGCGCGTCGTGATCGAGGTCGATGGCCATGCGGGAACGTCGCTGCGTCGAGTCCTGCTGGCGCCTGCCTCGGGCGAACCCTGCCGTGAGGGCTTGCGCGAGCACACGCTCGAGGTCGACGGCAAATCGATTTGGCTTCGCCCGATCGAGATCGCTGGACATCATTTGCTGGAGGTCTGGTACCCCGGAGGCGCCGAGGATCTCTTGCGCCAGACGCCCGTCCTCGATCTGGTGCTCGAAACGGCACAAGGCCAGAGCTGTCTACGCTTACCCATATCGAGCGATCTGCCCGCGCTCGCTTGGAGTCGCGATTTCAATTGGAGCCTAGGTGGGGGAGTGCGCGCTGCCTTCCCAGAGCGTCCCGTAGGCAGCGTCGCTGCGGGCTGGTCCGCAGATTTCGGCATCGGCCGGTATTGGGGCCCGCTGCGCACGCGATTCGAGCTCGGCCTAGGCGTCGCCAATTGTTCCGGGCACTGTCCGCCTCCGTCGGACGGCAGCGAAGGCTTCAGCCTGATACCGCTCCGCTTCGAGCTCGACGGCTACATCTTTCAAACGCAGGGCTTCGGCTTGGCCACGGGGCTCGGCTTTCAAGAACAGTGGGCCAGCCGGCGCAACCCGGACGGCGGCGGTCGCACGGAAGTGAACCGCGGCCCGCGCGGTAGCCTGCGCTTCGACTTCAGCCCGCTCGCGCCAGCGGGCTTTCCGAGCGACCCGAAGCAAGGCGCCACCGGGCTCGAGTTCAGCTTCGGGCGCTGGGCCTCGACCAGCGGGCCCGATTCCGCCTGGGTGTTCGGGATCGGGCTCGTCAGCGCAGTGGGATTTTGAGACTCCGGTGCGCTCAACGCGCAGGAGAGCTCGCTGGCAACTCGATGGTCAACACTTGCTCGACGTTGGGCCACGGATACTCGCCGACTCCCCGCACGATCACGCGCGGCCCTGCGCCACTCGCGCCGGTCGCCGAGAGCGTGAGCTTCGAGCCGGCGCGCACGCAACGAAACGTCGCGTATTGCGTGCCGGCCTGCGCGTTGACGCGCGTCTCCAAGCGCGCTCCGTCCGCGACCTCGAACAGTTCGAGCTCGAGTTCGCGCAGAAAGTCGTAAGCCGGCGTGTCGCGGCGCGTGCCGCGCGCGAGCAGCGTGTTCGGGCGCACGAACAGGGGAATGCGCTTGAAGGGCACGCCTTGCTCGCGACGCCACGTGCCGCCCTGCACGCGCTCACCGCTCGAGTAGTCCGTCCAGGTACCCGCCGGCAGGTAGTACTCGACGTCGCCCGTTTCATTGAACACGGGCGCGACGAGCAGCGCATCACCGAGCATGAACTGACGATCCAAATAGTGCGTCGCCGGATCGCTCGGGAACTCGAGCACCATGGCGCGCAGCATCGGCGCGCCGGTCTCGGTAGCCTGATGCGCGGCGCGCCACAGGTAGGGCATCAAGCTGTGTTTGAGCTCGGTGAACGCGCGCAGCACCTCGACCGACTCTTCGTCGAACAACCACGGAACGCGGTAGCTGTGCGAGCCGTGCAAGCGGCTGTGGCTCGAGAGCAGCCCGAAAGCGACCCAGCGCTTGTACAGCGCCGGCGTCGCCGTAGAGTTGAAGCCGCCGATATCGTGGCTCCAGAAGGCGCCACCAGACTGACCGAACGACAGCCCGCCGCGTAGGGTTTCGGCCATCGAGTTGAAGGTCGCGTCGCAGTCCCCGCCCCAGTGCACGGGAAACTTCTGGCAGCCGACGGTTGCCGAGCGCGCGAAAACCGCGGCTTGCCCGGGACCGTGAAACTCCTCGAGCAGCGAGAATACGGCTTCGTTGTACAGGTGGGTGTAGTAGTTGTGCATGCGCTCGCCGTTCGCGCCGTCGAAGTAGACCGCGTCCGCCGGGATGCGCTCGCCAAAATCCGTCTTGAAGCAATCCACGCCTTGTTCGAGCAACGCGCGAAGCTTCTGTTGGTACCAGCGGGTCGCCTCCGGGTTCGTGAAGTCGACCAGCGCGATGCCCGGCTGCCAATCATAGCGCTGGTACACGTCGCCGTTTGCTCGCTT
>DASXKQ010000175.1:0-38888 GCA_036496745.1 Polyangiaceae bacterium | reverse complement strand
CTCGGCGAGTATCAAATCTCCGGCGTGCGCACGAACCTACGTTTCCTGTCGGCCGTGCTCGCGCACCCCGCTTTCGTGCGCGGCGAGTACGACATCGGCTTCGTGATGCGCGAGCTCGCGACCCTGCTCAGCGAGCCCATGCTCGACGCCGAACAACGCGAACTCGCCGCCATCGCCGCGGCCGTCGCCGCCGCGCACGAAGAAAAAAAACGAACCGCGCTCGCGCCGACCGCCGCAAATACACTGTCGCCCTGGGTTCAAGCGCAACGCGCCGAACTCAAAGGCTAGGCTGGCGAGCGCGGCGCGTTAGACGCAGCTTGCCTGATCGAAGGCCGGACCCGCCGCAAACGCGGCGGCCCGATCCAAAACGCCGGGTAGCGCGACGCCACGGTAGCCGATCCGGCGCAAGACCAGCCCACAGTCGAGCGCCATTTGCTTGTAACACGCGTTACGACCAAACAGCCTGCGCGAGGGGGCTCGCGCCCACTCGTTTTTCATTCTTCGCGGCCCACATCGGCGAACACCCGCTCTACGCCGGAGCCTCTACCGTCAAGAACTGGTGCACGCGCGTGTCTCGGGGCAGCAAACCCTCACGCTCTCCCCCAAGCTCCGCCCGCGAGCCCTGCCCGTGCCTCTTTGGGCGACGCTCCCTAGACCTTCTTGTACTCGTCTACGAACTCCCAATCCGCGATCAAATGTTTTTTCAACAAGAGCGAGAGCAGCGCGGCGAAGAGCGCTTGCCAATGCACTTGGTCGCCCAAAATCTCGCTGGCGTCCGCGCCGTGCGACACGGCGCGCAGGGCCGCGACCAGGTCGCCCGCCGTCAGCGCGGCGCCTTCCGCCGGGGGAATACTCTTGGCGCGGGCTGGGGCATTTTTCTGCCTCGAAAGCGCGGGGAGGTTGACCTTGGTGCCATCCAGTAAGGTGAGCGTCACCATGCGCGCCCCACCGCCCTTTTTCTTGGGCGCGGGCATCGAGATCTCGCGCGCCTCGATCTGCGGGCTCGAGTCCGGCGGCTCGTCGCCGCTCGGCGGCTTGGACGAGACGCGCACCGCTCGCATCGAGCCCGAGCTCGGCGAACGCATGGGCGCCATCGAAACGCGCGGCATGGCGGGGGCCGCCGGCTCGGCCCGCGCGCTCGCCGCCGGCGCCGCCGCGACGGGCATGGGCGGGCTCGGCTCCGGCACGACCTCGAGCGCAGCGCGCGCGCGCGCCCCGGCGGACGTCTCGAGGTCGACCTCTGCGACGGCTTCCGACAGCGACGACGTATCCTTACCCACGCCGTAGTAGACGCGAATCGCCGAGCGAATGTCGGACGGCGGCGCGATCATCGCCCGCACGGGCAGGCCGGCATACTGGCTGATCTCGCGCAGCGCGGCCTCGTCGCTCGGGTCGTCCATCGCGACGTAGAGCGTGTCGCCCAAACCGCGGACTCGACGTACGAAGATCGGGACCAAGCAGTATTTGTCCGCGTAGTCGTGCGAAACCAGGTTCAAGAGCTGACGTGAAAAATCGATGTGATAGAGCGACACCCAGGGCACGCTGAGCTGCTGACTCAAGATCTGCGTGACCTGCGTCTCGCTGACGAGGCCCTGCTCGACCAGCAGCGTCCCGATGCGGCGCCCATCTTGCTTCTGGAGGGCGAGCACCTCTTCGAGCTGTTCACGCCGGATGATCTGAGACTCGACGAGCAGATCGCCCAACCGAACACGTGCGGAAGCCATCCTACGATATTAGCTCAGCGCCCGAGAGACCTCGCAGTTTGTGGCAAGCCACCGAGCATGCTCGGAAATTTGCCTATAAATTCCCGCCCGCCGGCTGGCGCGCGCCGGGGGTAGGATGCGGGGGGCTGTTCTCCCACTTGGCCGAGCCACAAACCTTGGTTCTAGCCTCCCCGCGCTGGCATACAATGCCCGCGTGTTGCAGATTACCCCGCCCGGACTGGACCGAGACTAGTTGGTAACCGCACAAGCCGCCATGCGCACCTGCCCGCACTGCAACTCACCGTGCAGCGAGTCGCATCAGTACTGCCCGGCTTGCGGCTTTCCAGTCGGCACGATGAGCTCGAACCGCGACGACAAGTTCGTCGGCAAGTCGCTGCCCGGCGGCTACCACATCCTGGACTTGATCAGCGTCGGCGGCATGGGTCGCGTGTATCGCGCGGAGCAAGCAGCGCTCGGCCGCACGGTGGCGGTCAAGATCATCCATCCGCACCTGCTCTCCGACGAAAACTCCGCGCTGCGCTTCATGACCGAAGCGCGCGCCGCCAGCCAGCTCAACCACCCGAACTCGATCGCTGTCTTCGACTTCGGTCGCACCGACGACGGTCAGCCGTATTTGGTGATGGAGTTCCTGCGCGGCAAGGATCTGGCTCGCGTCGCGTACGAGGAAGGGCCGCTGCCGTTCTCGCGCATCGTGGAGGTGCTGCGACAAGTGCTCGCCGCGCTCGCGGAAGCGCACGAGCTTGGCATCGTGCATCGCGATCTCAAACCGGAGAACGTGATCCTCGAGCCGCTGCGGCGCGGCGGCGACTTCGTCAAAGTGGTGGATTTCGGTCTCGCCAAGCTGCGCGCCGACGCACAGAGCCCGAGCGTCACGAGTCCGGGCATCGTCTGCGGCACACCCGACTACATGGCGCCCGAGCAGGGGCGCGGCGATCCGATCGACGGCCGCAGCGATCTGTATTCGGTCGGTATCATTCTATTTCAGCTGCTCACCGGCCGTTTGCCGTTCGAGGCGGACAGCCCGACGCAGGTCGTGATGATGCACCTCACGATCCCGATACCGGATCCACGTCAGGTCGCGCCCGAGCGCCACATCCCGGAACCCCTGGTGGAGGTGGTGTTCAAAGCGCTGACCAAGGACGCCAAGAAGCGCTATCAGGACGCGCAAGAGTTCGCGGACGCCCTGACCGGCGCGCTGGCGCTGGCGGAGAGCGTGCCGCCCTCGAATCGCACGTCGCTGCCGCCGAGCATCCACGGCAGCATCACCTGCCCCGCCTGCCATTCGCTCGTACCGCTCGCCAAGTTCTGCCTGGAGTGCGGCGTGCGCCTGCCGATGCGCAGCGGCGCTCCCGACAGCCCGAATCTCCCGCAGCTACCGCTGCCGCTCGTCGCGCGCGAAGAAGATCTGAATTGGCTGGAGGATCGCCGACAGCGCGTGCAGGGCACGTTGCTCGGCGCGCGCTTGGTGGGCGAGCCCGGCGCGGGCAAGACGCGCCTGTTGCGCGAGCTCTTGAACCGCGCGCGCGCCGAGGGCGACATCACCGTGCTGTCGGGGCCCGATCCGTTCTATGCCGAGGTCGCCTACTACGCGCTGCGCGAGGCCGTGCGCCGCTTGGCGCAGCTCGGTCCGGATCAAGTCGACGCGCGCATGTTTCCTGGAGCGTCGCTCGAGGCGCAGTCGGGGCTCGACGAGTTGTTCGGCGGTCCGCCCACGCACCACGACGTGCGCTCACCCGCCGAGCGGCGTCACGCGCTCGCCGAAGCGTTGCGCTGGGCGCTGCTCACGGCCACCAAGCGTGCCGGCAAACAGCGCGTCCTATTGGCCATCGACGACCTTTATCGCGTCGACGGCGCGAGCCGCAACGCCTTCGCGGACGTGGTCGGTGAGCCGCCGGCGTGCGCCGCGCTCATGCTCGCCACGCACGTGCCCGGCTTCGAGAGCGGCTGGGGCGCCGAGACACCGGCGCGCGTGCTGGCGGCCCTGCCGCCGCCCGCCGTGTCACGCCTGCTCCGACCCGGCAAGAACGCGCCGCGCGGTCAAACCCCGGACCCGCGCGGCATGTTGCCGATGTACGTCGAGCAACTCCTGCGCTACTCGCAAGACGGCGGCAGCGACCCGCCGAGTCGCTTGGCCGACTTGATCGCCCTGCGCGTCGATACGCTCGAGCCGAGCGCGCGCCGCGCGCTCCAGGCGCTAGCCGCCATCGGCGACGACATGAAGCCGGACACGCTGATCGATTTGGTGCCGAAGGCCGAGAACTTCGAAGGCATGCTGCGCGATCTCGAAAAAGCCGGCATGGTCGAGATCGACGCGGGCCGCGTATCCACGTCGCATCCGCTGATTCGTGAGATCGTGCTCTCGGGCATTCCCGCCGCCGCGCGCAAGGAACTGCACGCCAAGGCGCTCAGCGCCTTCGAACGCATCGGCGCACCAATCGAAGCCCGCGCCCAGCACGCTTACTACGCGGGCGACTCCTTCCAAGCGCTGCTCTTGCTCGAGCAAGTCGCCGATCGCGCGACGGCGCGCGGGGACGCGGCCACGGAAGTGCTGGCCCTGCGCCGCGGCCTCGAGATCGCGCGCCAAGAGATCGCGCGCGGTGAGCTCGACGATCCGCTCCGCGCCGTCCTGATCTTCGGCCGAAAGCTGGGCGCGTCGCTGACGCGGGCCGGCAACTTCGCCGACGCGGAGGGCGTCCTGCGAGAAGCCCTCGACGTCGCGGGCCCGAGCGGCGTCGATCGCGCGCGCGTGCTCTCCGCGCTCGCCCACGTCGCCTACGGCCGCAAGCGCGCGCCCGAAGCCCTGAACTACATCGATCAAGCGATCGAAGTCGCGCGACGCTCGGGCGACCAGGATCTCGTCTCCGCTTTCACGGACACGCGCCGCGCCTGGGCGTAGCCGGGTTTCCAGCTCTTGGCGCAGCGCGAGCGAAAGTGACGCGCCGAGCACGCAGCCGAATCTTCGCCGATTCGACGTCGAAATGAGCCGACTCCGAAACCCGCGAGAAATGCCCAGCTGCGCAAGCATGGGAGCGAAAGCCGGAGGTTCTTCGCACCATGTTCGACCCGACACTCCCCGAAGTCGCCAAGCAGTTGAATGACCTGAAAATCGCCGTGGGCGACGCGCCGGTGAACCTCAATATCGTCTGGACCTTGGTCACTGGGTTCTTGGTCATGTTCATGCAGGCCGGCTTTGCCCTGGTCGAGACCGGGCTGTGCCGGCGCAAGAACGTCGCGCACACCATGGCCATGAATTTCCTGGTCTACTCGATCGGCATCCTGGGTTTTTGGATGGTCGGCTTTGCGTTCCAAATGGGCGGCGTGGGCGCGATGGCGACGTTCGGCGGCGACGCTACATTAGCGAGCGAGTACGTGCTCAGATTCGGCGGCCACGATTTTGGCTTGTTCGGCACCCGAGGCTTCTTCTTGACGTTCGAGACGTACACGCCCGCGGTCGCGGCGATGTTCCTCTTCCAAATGGTGTTCATGGACACGACCGCGACCATCCCGACCGGGGCCATGGCCGAACGCTGGAAATTCCTGTCGTTTTGCCTGTTCAGCTTGGTTATTTCCACGCTCATCTATCCGATCTTCGCGAACTGGACCTGGGGTGGCGGTTGGCTCGCAAACCTGGGCGTCAACTACAAGCTCGGTCACGGCCACGTCGATTTCGCGGGCAGCTCGGTCGTACACATGACGGGCGGCGTGGCGGCTTTCGTGGGCGCCAAGATCCTCGGACCGCGCATCGGCAAATACAACGCCGACGGCTCGGCGAACGCGATCCCACCCCACAATATCCCGATGGCGCTGCTCGGCGCGTTCATCCTCGCCTTCGGCTGGTTCGGCTTCAATCCGGGCTCCACGCTCTCCGGCTCCGACACGCGCATCGCGATCATCGCCACGAACACCATGCTCGCATCAGCCTCGGGCACGGCGAGCGCGGGTATCTACGTTTGGCTGCGCTTCGGCAAGCCGGACCCGACCTGGCTCGCCAACGGCATGCTGGCCGGCCTGGTCGCGATCACTGCGCCCTGCGCGTTCGTGGGCGCGCCTTCGGCGATCTTGATCGGCGCGATAGCCGGCATCCTGGTCGTGGTCGGCGCGATGTTCGTCGAGCACACGCTCAAGGTCGACGATCCGGTCGGCGCAACTGCGGTGCACGGGATCAATGGTGCGTGGGGTGTGCTCTCGCTCGGCCTGTTCGCGAACGGCTCGTACGGGGACGGCTTCAACGGCGTGAGTGGCAAGGTGACAGGCCTATTTTTCGGCGATTCTGGCCAATTCTTCGCCGAGTGCATCGGGGTTTGTACCAACATCGTGTACGTCGGCGCGATGACCGCAATCACGATGTTCGTGCTCAACAAGCTGGTGGGCAATCGCGTTTCGGCCGAGGACGAGATCGCGGGCCTGGACGTGCCCGAAATGGGTGTGCCCGGCTACAACGACGAACTGCCCAGCGAATACGATCAGGCATAGGGACGGCCGCGCGAGGCCTACGGAATCCGATTGCCGCGATAGACGCCCGGCTTGCGCTGCACGGAGGGCGGCGCTTGAGACGCGGTCGGCGGCGCGGGCGTTTGCGAACCGATGGCGCGGGGCGCTGCTTCGACGATCGCCGGATCGACGCGGCGCGCCGTGAGCGTAACGGCCATCTTGAGCGCGGAAGCGTTGGCTTGGTTGCTCGTGAGCACACAAAGTAGGCCGTTGTTGAGCACGCGCACATGCAGCTTGTGATCGGCAAAGCGCATGACGCATGAGTCGAGCGGCTTGCCGCCCGCAGCCAATGTGTCGTGCAAGCGCACCAAGCGCGGACCGACTTCCGCTAGCACGCGATCCTCGAAAACTGCCGGCAAATCCTTGCCGGCGAGCGCACCCGTTCGGTTCACCACGAAGCTACCGAAGACTCCGTCCACGTCACGCAAAGCTGCCAGCGCTGTTCCGATCATTTCTTGGCCTCACTCTCTGTCATGAGATGCATTTCAAATTCCGAAAAGCTCGCGCACGGCCGAAAGGTCCTGGTCGACCCTAGCCTTGAGCGCGACCAAGTTACCGGTACGCTCGCGATGCATCAGCAGGCGCTCGTCACCAAACAAACATTCGAGCGCGACGAAGCCCTCCATTCCGAGCATGTTACCGACCAGCTCGGACAAGCGCGCGCTGTAGGCCACGACCGGCGCGAGCTCCTCGGCTTGACCCTTGGCGTTGAGCACGTTGCCGTTTGGATCGAGGCGCACGACAGCGGCAAAATTTGCGAACGACAAACTCGGGGGCGCGCTCATCTCTTTTTCTTCTGCCTTGGTGGGTTGTTTGGTTTCATTGGGACGCGGCACGAGCGAGCGCTGAGCTGGAAAGGGAACGAGCTTGTGCCGCCCGGATTCGTCGCGCGCTTGCGCGGCGGTCAAGAGCAGGCTTTGCCAATTGGCATGAATCGTTGGCTGATCCGGCCAGCCGACGTTGCATGGCTCTACGGCGCCGTCGCGCCATTTGAGAATGTCGAGGGCCGCGGCTTCACCGACGTGATCGCCACTGATCGCGTGCAAAATCTGACCGCCGTCGAAATACATGTAGCCGATCTTGTCGGCGGAGGTGATGCGGAATGCTTGTCGCGATTGCGCCAAGCACTCCATTTGCACGAAGTCAGCCAGGGTTGCGCCGTTGACGCTCACCCGAAAGCCATCCTGATTCGGGGCTGAGGGGCCCAGCGCAGAGAGTGTCATTCGCGCTTATGATCTCATCGCGGGCAACACTCGCAAGCCATTTCTTTCCAACTTTTTCTCAACTCACTCTCAACTCGGGCTCAACATTCAGGCGCAAAGCACGCGAAACCTCGCCGCAACCCAGAGCGCGCTTTTGTCACGAGCGCGACGCGCAAACGCGATGTGGGAGAGCGCGTGCGGCGCTAGAAGGCGGAGCCGATGCCGAGCGACACGGCGCGTTCACCGAGCGGAACGCCTTCCGCGAACGCGTTGACGCGTTTGGACAGCAGCAGCGCGAAGCCTGCGCCGAACTGATAGTGATGCGTGTCCGTGCCCGTCACCGCGCTACCCTGATAGCGCCAGTAGACTGGACCGCCGAACGCGCGCGCCAGCGCGTACGGGCGCAGCACCTTCGCCACGTCCACGCCGAACTCGGCGCCGACCCGCAGATCGAACGCCTCGTAGCCGACCGACGATTGACCGGCGAGGTGCGTGCGCGCTGCGGAGAACGAGAGCAACGACGTGAAGAGCAGAAAGACGCGCTCGTCGTCGTAGAGTCGATAGTCCGCGCCGAGCGAGCCGATTGGGCCGGGCGAAAAGTCGTGCTTGCCATCCGGGAGCGTGAGCGAACCGTCGAAGGTCGCTCCCGCGCCGAGCTGCAGCACCCAGCGGTCGGTCGGCATGTACGCGAGCGAGGCCAGCGTCGCGTAGCGAATTTCGTCAGCGCGCTGTGAGCCCGAGAAGCGCAGCGACGTGGATGTGTAAAGCCCGCTCACGCCGACGGCCCAGCGTGGACGCACGGCTTCATTGTGCTCCGCCAGGCTGCAGGACGAGACGCCCGAGGCCGACACGCCACAGGCTCGCGAACGCGCCGTAAACAGCGTGAGGCACAACGCGCCAGCCAGCGCTACCGATCGCGTGGTCATCCTGATCAGTACGCGCATGGCCGGCGCGAGTTTCGCAGCGTCTCAGTCAGCGATTTTTCTGCTTGGCTTCGGGCTCGGGTTCGCCGCCCGTCGTCTTGGCGAGCCCGGGTGCGTCGCTCGGCGCCGACCGGACGAGCGCGTCGATTTCAGCCACATCCTCAACCGAGAGATCGGGGCACAAACGTGCGAGCCGCGGCGCGACTTCGCTGGTTTCGAAGTACGGCGCCGCGCAGCTCGCGTGCACGTAACCGAGCGGAGCAAAACGCCACTCTTCGAAGATGTGTAGCGCGATCCGCCAGGCGCCCAGGGCGATCGTCTCTTTGCAGCGCCGGCAGTGAGCGCGACCGGACACCGAGCGCTCCGCACGCGCCAAGCGCTGCACCCGCGGATGCGCCAGGCCATGCGCGATGGTTCCCTCCAGCCACTCGCGTTCGGCAATGGGCTCCGCGCTCACGTCGAGTGCGGCGCGCGCGCACTCCGGGCGACTGCACGCGGCGCACGTCGGGTGGTACCAAAGTGTCGTCTCACCCTCGCCGAACGAATTCGGCACGAGCTCGCCAAATCGCAGGTCACCACGCGCGATCGCTTTGCCGCACGCGCGACACTTCGAGCGCCCGGTCGGGGCTCGTTCCGCGACGCTCTTCATGACCAGACCTCGCCGTGCACGACGAAAGCGTAGCTGAGCGTCCTCGGGCGAGCCAAAATTCGGGCAACTCGCGCGAGTCGTCCCGATGACCTCGCTACCGGAACATTGGTCAGCCTGCTAAAACAAGCCAGGATCAAGCTATGAGGTACCTCATCGTCGTGGAAAAAACGGAGTCCGGATTTTCCGCGTATCCGCCCGATCTGCCGGGTTGTGTTGCGACCGCAGGAACGCGCGAGGCCATCGCGCGCAAGATGAGCGCCGCGATTGCGTTTCACCTGAAGGGACTGAAGGCGGAGGGCCTTCAAATTCCAGAGCCCAGCACGTTCTCGAGCTACGTCGACGTATAGCGCCCCTCGGCTGCTTCGCGGCCGCCTAGAGCGGCAGTCTTTGTGTTCCACAATACGGTCCTGCCGCTCTAGGATTGCGCGCATGGGTCGCTTTCCCTTCCCTCGCAATCTACGGCAGGCAGGCTGCAGCTACCCCTCGCAGGCTGACGCGGCCGACGCGCGGCGCGCCGTTCAAGCATGGCGAGACGAAATCATCACGGCCGACGGCGCGCGCGGGTTTCTGCGGGCGCGCAGGCCCGACACGCCGGACGGCGTCGCGAATTCGACCGTGTCGGAGGGGATCGCCTACGGCATGATCATCGCGGTCATGATCGACGACCAGCCGCTGTTCGACGGGCTCTATCAATACGCGCTCGCGTTCGCGAACGAGCGCGGGCTGATGAATTGGTACATCGCGCCGGACGGCCAGGCGCCGCTCGGAGTCGGCGGCGCAACGGACTCCGACGAGGACATCGCCTGGGCACTCCTGATGGCGGATCGCCAATGGGGTGGGTGTGGCGCGCTCGCGGATTCGTACCGGGCGCACGCTTTGCGACAGATCGAGCGCGTGTGGGAATACGAGGTCGATCACGGCCAGTGGCCCGATATGCTGCTTCCGGGGGACGACTGGCGCGGACGCAACGTATTCAATCCATCGTATTTTGCGCCCCAACAATACCGACTGTTCGCTGAGCTCTCGGGCAACTCAGGTTGGCTGCGCGTGATCGATCGCGGCTACGCCATCATCGACAATAGCCTGAGCGAAAAAAACGGGAACCGCGACAACGGCCTTGTCCCCGCGTGGTGCGACGACGCCGGCACGCCGGTCGAGGCGTTTCCCGGCGCGATGATGAACTACCAGTATGATTCGGCGCGCTTGCCGTTCCGCATCGCGCAAGATTGGGCAGCGAGCCGCGACCCGCGCGCAGCCGCGTATCTAGCCAAGACCAGCGCTTTTTTCGCCGAAATCGGCGCAAACGCCATCGTCGATGGCTACACGCTCAAGGGCGAGCCCGCGCCCGACCCGCGCGCAGCTCGCCCGAACCCGGGCTCCGCCGTTTTCGTCGGCTCTGCGGCGGCCGGCGCCATGCACGATGCACGCTACCAGACCTTCATCGACCAGGCGTACGCGCGCGTGAATACCGGCAACTTGCTTGCTCGGAGCCGCTACTACAACCACTCTTGGACGGTGCTCTCGCTTCTGATGTTCACGGGGAACCTGAGTGATTTTCCGGGCTGAGCCGTCGCTCAGCAACGATTTTGAACATGCGCTCACGGCGATCCTCGGGCCAGGTGTAGAGCGCGACGCGATCGAGTACGGCGTGGACGTGGCTCAGATCGAGGGCCGCCGCCCAACTGAGTCCGGCTGCACGATTCGCGTCCGTGGCGCGGCCGCGCGGGCGGGCGAGCGTGACATGCGGTTTCGGTGGACGTTTTTCGCGGCGGCCCGTGGCGGCTTCCGTGAGCGTGTCGCGGTAGGCGGCGATGAGCTCGCTGGCCTGCTCGCGACCGCCGCCGAGCAACGCGGAGAGCGCCGTGTAGTGGCGGCGCGACGAGCCCATCGGCACGACCTCGGCGAGTGACACTCTTAGCGGCGCGAGCGGCTCGCTCTGTAGGCGCACATCGAGCGCACCGAGCGCGCGCAGGGCGGCTTCCTCACCGCAACCGCCCAAGAAAGCTAAAGTCATGTGCGCGTCTTCCGGATGGAAACGACGAATCGAGGGCGGCAGGTCGGGCAGCGTGAGCAGGAACGCACCGTCGACGGGAAAACCGAAGAACCAGTTGGGACGCGGCATCGAGCTCTGTATGATGTTCCCCCCGATGGCCGAGGTCGAGCAGTTCAAGCTGTGCAGCACCTGCAAGAAGCCGATCGCGTTTGGCTCGGCGTACTTTCAATGCAGCGTGTCTACCTGCAATCGCCCGCGCGTCGGCCTGTTCTTTTGCACGGTCGAGTGCTGGGACGCGCACTTGCCGATGATGCGACATCGTGAAGCCTGGGCCGAGCGCATGACCGCCCCCAGCGCCGCCGACTTCGAACGCGACGAGCACACAGCGACCGAGCGCGAGACGCGCGCCAAGGAGCCGAGTCCTGCCATGACCGATCCGAACGACAAGCAACGCCGCATCGTCGGCGGAGCCAGCAATGAGCCAGCCAGCAAGGACGTCTTGATCGTCGTCTCCAAGATGAAGGCCTACGTTCGCGCGGCCTCCGGCATGAACACCTCGGACGGCGTGGTCGACGTGCTGTCGGACAAGGTGCGGGAGCTGTGCGACGCGGCCATCGCCGAGGCGCGCCTGGCCGGACGAAAGACCGTGATGGAGCGGGATTTCCGCGCGCCGCGCGAGTAGCGCGCGCGGCGAAAGCGGCGCCCGTCCGGACGCGTCAGTTGGACGTGGTGACCATGACGCCTGCGCAGGCCGGCCCTGTCAGGCAGGAGTAACGACGGAGCGCGTAGTCCACGCAGGTGCGCGATGCCGCGTCGTGACGTGAAGTCACGAACGAGCTGGGGCAGCCGTCCGCGAACGAAAAAATCCCCCAGCTGTGGTCGTTGCCCAGACAACCGCCGAGCTGGAGCCGCAAGTCGGTCGCGAGCTGCGCGTCGATATTCGGTGCGCTTATCGGGTTGCAGGCGTCCGCGCGATCGGTGCAGGAAACGGTGACGGTGTTGATCTGCGTCCACTCGAGCGCGATGCCGTTGAGCACGTTCCGACACAGCATCAGCCGGACTTGGCCGTCATCGTCGAGCCGACAAACGGCCAGCGAACCGTCGCAAGTCACGCCTTCGTCGACGCCGGCGTCACAAGCCGGCGGCTCCGCGTCGGGCCAACAGGGCGCCATGGAAACCGTACCGTCGAGAGGAGTGTCATTGGCGAGTGCGCCGTCGCCCAAGGTGCTCGGCGTATGCCCGTCGCCCGCATCACACGCAGAACCGAAACAGGCACCGGGCTCTGACATGGACGACTTGCCGCCACAACCGACTAGCAGCGCAGAACACGCGACGGCGACCCACCGAGGCACCATGCCGTCAGGCTACGCGCCGCAGCCGAGACGCGCAAGGCACGCCTACGCCGTACGTCGAATCACGAGCACGGTGATGTCGTCCAATTGCTCGGCCATCCACGCGCGAACGTCCGCGATCAGGGTGTCGCAAATGCGCTCGACCGGTTCGTGCGCGACTCGCTCCACGCTCTGCTGCAAGCGCTCGAGCGCGTATAACTGGCCTTGCGCATTCTGGGCCTCGACGATGCCGTCGCTGAAGATCACGAGCAAGTCTCCGCGGCCGAGAGCGAGCGGAGTGTCGACCGTCACGTCGCGCACGTCGCGCACGACGCCCAGCCAAGTGCCCACGGTCGGCAGCCATTCACTCGAGCCGCTCGCGTGCCGGTACAAGAGCAGATCTTCGTGCGCGCCCGCGACGAGCAGCGTGCCGTCGTCCTTGTAGCGCAGCAAGCTGAAGGTCACGAATTCGTCCTGGCCCATCCGCTCGCGCAGGTTTTCGAACAGGGCCTCGTTGATGTTGGCCAGAGCCGCGCTCGGCAAAGCGCTCGGTGTGGCGCGCACGACACCGCTCACCAAGCTCTGCACCATCAACATCACGAGCCCCGCGGGCAAGCCGTGGCCCGCGACGTCACCGATGCCAATCCAGCAGCCGCCCGCGATCGGAATCACGTCGTAGTAGTCGCCACCGACTTCCGTCGCCGGTAGCATCACGCCGGCGATTTCGAGGCCCGGCACGAGCGCGCGGCGCGGCAAGATCCCGGTTTGAATGCGCTTGGCGATCGCCATTTCCCGCTCGAGGCGCTCGCGCTCCGCGAGCTGGCGCCGCTCGACCGCTTCGACCAGCTCGCGCACGAGCCGCAAGCGGTCGACCACGCTGCCGATTTGAACCAGCAGATTCTCGTACACGAAGCCTTCCGCTGCGTCGCGCGCAAACAGCACGAACCCGGGCGAGAGACCCGTGCGCCGCAGCGGCCCCACCAGGCGATTACCCGAAGCGAGGCCACGGAGCACGTCTGCTGGCGCAAGCTCGCGCGTTTCGAACGGCATGCCCGCGGCCGACAAAGCGAGCGCGCCGTTGCCGTCGAAGCCACTCACCAGGCGCGAGGACGTGAGCTCCGGCGACGCGTACTCGCACACGTAGCACGACGAAATGCCGAGCGACGGCAAGTGCTCGGCGAGTACCTGGCTCATCGCCGCGTAGTCCACGGCTTGACTGAGGGCATTGCTGGCGCGGGTGAACTTGTACGTCGCGTCGACCAGCCGCACCTGCTGGCTCGACGGCGCTCGCTGGGCGACGCCGGATATTCGCACGCGCGCCGCGTGCAGCAGCGAATCCGCGCGCTGCCATTCCGGGGACCCCGCGAGCAAGTTCTTGCGCGCGAACTGGCCGAGTACGGTTACCACCCGATGTAAGCTGCCCACGTCGCCGCGCATGGCGGACACGGAATCGAGCAGCTGCCGGAGCTCGCGCAGAAATACGCCGGGCTCGCCCGACACTTCGCCGACGAACGCGCGATACAGAGACTCGGACCAATCTGTGCCCGAAATACCGGCGATCGAGAACGCTTCCAACGCCGCGACGACCTGCGGCGCGCGCTGCATGAGCGCGTCGAGCCCGACCTGAGCGTCGTACGGCACGGACGACACGCGCGCGCCCGGCATGCGATACGCGAGGCAGCCGCATGACTCGCGTATCACGAGCTCGCTCGGCAAGACCACGTGGCGCGGCGCGCCGCCGTTCGTCAGCTGGTCGAGCAGGACCTCGAGCGCCGTACGGCCGAGCTCCGCGAGCGGTTGGCGCACCGTGGTCAGCGGCGGATCGAGGTAGCGCGCGATCTCGATGTCGTCGAAACCGACCAGCGCGATCTCGTCCGGCACGAGCACGCCGCGCGCCGTGAGCTCCTGCAAGACACCGAGCGCCATGCCGTCGTTGGCGCACACGATCGCCTCCGGGCGCAGCTTGCGCTCGTCGAACAGCGCGCGCACGGCGTCGACGCCGCTCTGCACGACGTAGTAGCCCTGCGTGACCAGCCGCTCGTCGAGCGCAAGCCCGTTCTGCTCGAGCACGTCGCAGTATACGGCGTAGCGCAGCGTGGCCTCGTCGCTCAGCTCCGGGCCGCGCACGAACGCGATGCGCGTGAGCCCGTGAGTGTGGATCAAGTGCTCGAGACCGGCGCGCAGGCCCGCGTCGTTGTCCACGCTGACGCGCGAGCTGAAGTCGGCTGCGATGTCCGGAATGCTGCAAATGGGCAGCGGCCGAAAGCGCTCGCAGTACCCGGCTAGATCGCGCGCGCTCAAGCTGTAGCCGAGCGGCAGGACCAGCACCGCGTCCACGTTCTGCGGCCCCGCCAGATCCGTGGTCAGGAAGCGCCGCTCGCCGAGGTCCTTCGGCTCGAGCCACTCCACGAAATAGAGCAGGCTCACGCCGCGCTCGCGGGCCACTTCATCGAGCTCCCGCAAAATCGGCTCGGAGTACGCGTTGGCGACCTCCTCCGTGAGGACGCCAATCGTCGTTCTGCGCTCCTCAGCCACGGTGCTTTCTTACTAGGCGACGCCGAAAGGGCGGTCAAACATGCGGCGACGGCGAGCGAGCCACAGGCCGAGCCCGACGCACAGCGCGAGCGCTCGACCGGAGCCGTGGCGCTTGGGCAACGAGCAGCCGCAACCGCCGCTCGTGCTCGACTTCGCGAGCGCGCTCGCCCCAGCCGTGCCACCGGCCGCTCCAGTTCCGCCAGCGCCGGCGAGCCCCTGCCCGGCTGCGCCGGCACCCGCAGCGCCGGTCGCGCCCGAGCTGCCACCCGCGAGCGTGCCTCCGCCGAGCTCATAAGCGCCGATGTCGATCACGCCCGCGCTCGTACGCGTCTCGAACGCGAGCGGATGCACGTACTGCTTGACCGGCACGAGCGAGACGGCGTCCGCAGAAGTGCCCGGATCGACGCCCGCGTCCACGCAGGGGGAGCCGGGCAAGAGGTGGTAGTCGAAGTTCGCGACGTCGACGAGCAGGGCGTCGTTCGTCGACAAGTTGCCGGCCTGGACCGCGCTGGCTTGGTTGATCGCGTTGCCCGGGCCCATGAACAGGTTGTTCTTCACGATCGCGGCGGTCGTGATGCCCGCGCCCACGCTGACGAAGAGCGCGTCGCCGCCGCGCTCGTTCACGAACGTGTTGCTCGCCACGTACAGCGCTTGGCCCGGATTTGCCGTACTTTCACTGGCGTAGTCGAGCATGACCGAGTTCTCCGTGCCCGGGCCTTGCTGGATCAAGTTGCCGATAATATACGACGTGCCCGCGTCCGGCAGATTGATCTCGTAGCTTTCCGTGCCGTCGGCCTCACCCGTGAGCCGATTGTACAAAATGTGATTTTCGAGCGCGCGGGATTTGACGAGGTGACCGACCTTGGCCGAGTGCGAATAGCTGTACTCGAGGATGAACATGCCCACGGCGCCGATGTACATGTTGTGCGAGAAGCCGTCGCCGAAGCCGTTGCGCGCGAATTCGCTCGAGTCGATGCGGATCGTGCTGCTGGCGTCGGCGCCCGCCAGAATACCGTCTTCGTTGTCGTGGAAGTAGCAATTGAGGACCGTCAGGTTCGTGCCCTCTTGTCGGATGCCCGCGCCGTTCTGGTCGGGCACCGTCGCGCCGGACAATTCGATATTTTGGATCGTGGTGTCCTTGCCTTGCACGACCCAGATCGCCTTGCCCTGCGCGTTCTGCCCGGCCGCGTCGATGTGCGCGCGCCCGTTCACGCCGACGATCGTGAGCCCGCTCCGCGCGATCGCACACACGTCGCCGTCATAGTTACCGGCTGCGTCGATTTCGATCGTGTCGCCGTCTATGGCCATCGCAAACGCGCTACACGGCGCCGCGTAGGTCTTGCCCGGACCGACCTCGAGCGTCCCCGCGCGCGCCTCCGCCGCGCACAGCACCCCCAACAAGAAGCTCACCCTGGCCAAACCCGTGGCTCCGAGCGCGAAACTCCGTGCGGGCATCCCTCAGCTTACTCCGGGTCGGCGGCGAACGTTCGCTAAATCAGGTGGCCGCCGCTGCTCACGTTGCTCGGCGCGGGCTGAGCTACTTGCACATGTCGTTCGTGCAGGTCGCGTTCGCGTCGCTGCACTTGCCGTCTGCGCAGCAGGTGTCGAGCGTCGAGCCGCAGGTGACGCAATCGCCGGAGCGACACACGGTTTCGGTGCTCTGAGGCCCCGGAGCCTCGCACTGGCCACCCTCCGCGATGCACGTACCGCCGAGCTCACCGGCGGAGTAGTTGCAGCAGCCACCTGCCGGGCACGGATTCGGCGTGGTCTGGTCGATGATGTTGCAACAGGGCTGACCCGGAGCGCCGCACGCGCCGCATTGGCCCGCGGAGCACACGGTGCCGGACGCCGTGCACGCCACGCCGGGACCAAGACATTTGTTCGTGGCTTGATCGCAGCACACGGTGGCCACGCACGGCGCGCTGCCGTCGGTACAGCACGGGGCTCCCTCGTAGCCGCAGGTCGGCGTCTGTGTCATGCCGGAGCACGCCTCGGCCTGAGCGGATTGCGCGCCGCAGTTGGCCATGATCGCGGCCTTCGTCGCCACGTCGTCGGTGACGCCCGCGGCGTTACACTTCTCTTGCGCAAAAGCGCAGTCGAGATACACGCGATACAGGCTGCCGCACTTCGGATCGGCGAGCAGGCTCTGGCATTGCAGCACGTTGCTCGCGCTCGGCGCCGGGCTGTTCGGACACGAGCCCTTGAACGTGCAGCTCGCGTCGCCCGTACCCGAGGAGTTCGAGCTCGAGCACGCGCCGAGCGCCCACAGCCCAGCGATCACGGCAAATATCGTGAATCTGTTCATGCCTCGGACCTCCGCGCAGCAAAGTATGCGTGATTTCCGAGGCGAGCACTAGCGTCCCTCGAGCTGCGGAAGGTCCGGGTTTTTGGGCATTTCTGTGGCGGCGCGAGCGCGCACAGGGCGCTACATTCTCGCCCATGCCGTTAGCGCTCTCGGTACTCGATCTGGTTCCAGTCGCGGACGGCGCGAGCGCCGCGCAAGCTCTCCAAAGCAGTCTGGAGCTCGCGCGGCTCGTAGACGAGCTCGGTTACCGGCGTCTCTGGTACGCCGAGCATCACAATATGCCGGCCATCGCCAGCACCACGCCGGCCACGATGATCGCGCTGGCGGCTGGGTGCACGCGGCGGATCCGCGTCGGTTCGGGTGGCGTGATGCTACCCAATCACGCGCCGCTGCAAGTCGCCGAGTCGTTCAAGATGCTGGAGGCACTCTATCCGGGGCGCATCGATCTCGGTATCGGGCGCGCGCCGGGCACGGATCCCGCGGCCACGATCGCCCTGCGCGGCTCACGCGCCGCGCTCCTGGTGGACGACTTTCCAGAGCGCCTGAGCGCGCTGTTCGATTTCGGCGCGCCGCCAGCGGAGAGGACCGCGCAGCGCAGCGTGAGTGCGTGTCCGGAAGACGTGCCGCTGCCGCCCGTGTGGCTGCTCGGCTCGAGCGACTACAGCGCCGCACTCGCCGCCAAGCTCGGCCTCGGCTTCGCGTTCGCCGCGCACTTCAGCCCGGATCCGCCGGATCGGCCGCTGCTCGCCTACCGCGCCCAATTTCAGCCATCCGCGCGGCTCGCCGCGCCGCACGCCATCATCGCGCTCTCCGTCGTGTGCGCCGAAAGCGAAACAGAAGCCGAGCGACTCGCGAGCAGCATGCAGCTCGGCTGGGTGCGCCTCCGCTCCGGGCGCCCGAGCAAACTCCCGAGCCCCGAGCAAGCCGCCGCGCACCCCTGGAACGAAGCCGAGCGTGGCCTGGCCGCCGCCTATCGGCAATTGCAAGTCGTCGGCACGCCCGAGACCGTGCGCCGCCGCATCGAGACCCTCGTACAACGCACGCAGGCCGACGAAGTCATGGTCACCACCGTCGTGCACGATCCCGCGGCGCGCCTCGAGTCTTATCGGCTGCTCGCGGGAGCGTTTGCGCGCTGAGGCGCGTTGCTCGGGTTCAGGCGAACAGCTCGTCCAGCGCACCGAGGGTCGCCGCGCGGCGCACCCAGCGATCGAGCGTCGTGAGATCGGTCGTGGCGAGGATGCGCTCGCACTGAGCTGTCGAGGCGGTAAACCCGCGCGCTTCCAGAATGGCCAAAACGGCAGCGGCTTTGCCTTCGGCTTTGCCTTTGGCGATGCCGTCACGCAGCCATTCGGTTTGAATTTGGTAACTCGTGGGGAGCATTTGGAATGCCTTTCTGGCTGCTTCGCCGAGCGCGACGCCGATCAAATCCGAATATAGCACACTCATGTCACGGTCCGAGAGCTGCTCGATGCCGGCGCTCGCGGCGAACGCGATGCGAACTGCTTGGTTCACCTCGCCGTGGCCGTGCGCCATCACCGAGAGCACGGCGAGCTCCGGCTCTGCTTTAGCGCGAGCTGGATCGACGACGACGGGAACCGCGTGGGGTCCGAGCACCAGCGCCGTGAGCGCACCGCCCGGCCCGAGCGCGACGGGCTCGGCGGCCCAGCGCGCGACCTCCGCGCTCGGAGTGACGACGAGCACGGCTGCCTGACACTCGAAGCGCGCACGCAGACCCGCGACGTAGACCGGCCAAGTAAAGCGCTTACGATCGTCGCGGGCGAGCTGCACTTCGACGGCGATCGCGAACACCGGTTTGCCGTCCACCAGCAGCACGACGAGATCCGCGCGATACTCCGCCGGCACGATATCGGTGAGATCCGCGGATTCGACGCGGACTTCGCTATAGGCCGGCAGCTCCACGCCGAGCGCTTCGCGCAGCAGCTCGGGTGCCAGCTCCGGACGATTCCGAAACAGCAAGAGCAAAGCTTCGTGCGAGAACGAGGGCACTTGGTGGCCTCATCGGGCGACGTGTATGCCGAGTTGCGTGTGGCGCGTGATAGCTGAGCAAACTCATGGCACGCCAAAAAAACCGCAGGCACACAGCAACTCGGCGAAGGCTACACGGACGCGCTCACGCTCTCCTGAGCATAGTCAATCTTAGTGATCTCGAGCTCTTCTTCGCCATGCGGCGAGCGGAGCCGGATCGAATCTCCGACGCGCTTGCCGGCGAGCTCGCGAGCGAGCGGTGAAAGGAACGCGATGTGCCCCGACTCCGCATCGGCTTCGTCGACGCCCACGATGCGATAGCGTCGTTCGCGACCGTCCGTGCTTTGCAGGGTGACCGCGGCGGAGAAGCGCACTTCGTCATGCGCTAGCTGGGCGGGGTCCACGAGCACGGCGCTGGCGATGCGCGCTTCGAGCGCTCCCAGCCGGGCTTGATATGCGGCGACCGCGCTGGCCGCGTCCGGATCCGCTTCTTCAGCGTTCGGGCGCGCGGGTTCGAGGGCGGCTCGTTCCTCGCGCAGCGCGGCCAAACCGCGCCGCGTCACGTAGTTCGGAATCCCCGCGGGCAAGGGCGCGCGCGGTACGACGAACGGCGGCTCGGCGCTGTCCTCCTTGGTGAAGGCTCGACTCACGAGCACAGTATGCCACGCGCACTCGCGGACGACGTTCGTCGGGTGGCGGGTCGTCCAGGAATTGTCAGCTGTTCGTCGCGGGCGCTCCGGTTTTGCGTGACAGCCGCCGACCTTTGGAACCATATGAGCGGAGCGATGCGACGCTGGATCCGGGCCACCCTGCTTGTCGTCGCCTGCGTTGGCTTCGCACCCTCTTTCGCGCACGCCGCTGCAAACGGCGAGGGCACTGGAGATTCGATCGCTCACCTGGGGCTGCTCGTCGCGCTCGTACTGGTCGCCGCGCAAGTCGGTGGAGAGCTTGCCACTCGCCTGAAGCAGCCACCCGTGCTCGGCGAGCTCCTGGCGGGCATGGTGCTCGGCAACCTCCCCTGGAAGCCGCTCGGGGAGCTCGGCTCGGATACCTTCGTCGCGCTGCTCTCGCAGCTCGGCGTGTTGATTCTGATGTTCGAGGTCGGGCTCGACGCGACGATTCGCGACGTTCTCGCGGTCGGTGCCGCGGCGGCTCGCGTGGCCGTGCTCGGAACGCTCGGCTCGCTCGTGGCTGGTTTCTTGGCGGCCTCGCTGCTACTCCCCCGAGCGAGCGTCGTCTCGCATTTGTTTCTGGGCGCTGCCATTTCCGCGACCAGCATCGGCGTGACGGCACGTGCATTCAAAGATCTCGATCGGACCAAGACACCCGAGGCGCGCACGATTCTCGGAGCAGCGGTACTCGATGACGTGCTCGGCTTGCTCGTGCTTGCTTTGATTGGTGGCTGGCTCACGCAGCGCGCGTCCGGCGTCAGCGGAGTGCAGGCCCTTCCGCTGATCTGGAGGCTGGTCAAGACGCTGGGGTTTCTCGTGGCCATCGTCGCGCTCGGCTCGCGGCTGACTCCGTGGCTGTTCGGACTGGCCACCAAGCTGCGCACTCGCGGAACGCTGCTGGCTCTCGCGCTGGCGTTTTGTCTATTGCTCTCGTGGGCCGCGAATGCCCTCGGCCTCGCGCCCTTGGTCGGTGCGTTCGCGGCGGGCCTCGTGCTCGAAGACCGCCATTCGGCGCGCTTCGTCGCGCGCGGCGAAAAATCCCTCACGGAGCTGATCGAGCCGCTAGCGCAGTTTCTGGTGCCGATTTTTTTCGTGATGATGGGGATTCGGGCTGACGCCGGAGCGCTCCTTCAGCCGAGCACGCTGGGCCTCGCACTCGCACTCACCGCCGCGTCCGTCGTCGGCAAGCTGGTCTGCGGGCTCGGCGTCGCGCGCGGCGTCGACAGGCTGACCGTAGCCGTGGGCATGATACCGCGTGGCGAAGTCGCGTTGATCTTCGCCAGCCTGGGCATGACCTTGACCTTCGAAGGAGCGCATCTCCTGGACGCTCGAGGGTACTCGGCAATCGTGGCGGTGGTCATCTTGACCACCCTGCTGACTCCGCTGCTCGTGCGCTGGCAGCTCGCACGCGCCGCTTCGCAGGCCGATCGTGCGGCAATACGTAACTGAACGATCAGTGCCTTGCCTGATTTGCCTCCAGCGCAAACTTCGGCTACGACGGCGACGTGCTTGACGACCTGACGCGAGTCGGCTGTATCGCCCGTTTCAGTGTCGCGCTGGTAGCTGCGTGCGGTGCGCTGCTAGCGAGCCCCTCGCGGGCCGGAGCGCAAGCTCAACCAGACGACGCTTCTCGAGCAGCGGGACGCGACATCGGCACAGCCGGCGTCGAGGCGTTTCAGCGTGGCGACTTTGTGGCGGCCAGCAGCGAGCTGGAAAAGGCGTACTTGGTGCTCAAGGTGCCGTCGGTGGGTCTGTGGTCCGCGCGCGCTCTCGCCAAGCTCGGCCAGCTCGTCAAAGCGTCCGAGCGCTACCGCGAAGTGACGCTGCTCTCACCCACCGAGGGCAATGTCGCCATTCAAAAGCAAGCGCAGCAAGACGCAGCCAGCGAGCTCAGCGAGCTCACGCCGCGGATCCCGAGCATCGTCATGCAGGTCGAGGGCGGGTCCGCGGCGCTCGCGCTCAGCGTGGACGGCGTTGACGTGTCCACGGCGTTGCTCGGCGTGCCGCGCCTGGTTGATCCGGGAAAGCACGTGGTCCAAGCGCGTGACGGAGCCCGACAGACGAGCGCCGAGGTCACGGTCGCCGAGGGCGAGTCCAAGCCGCTCGCGTTGAGCTTTCAGCCGGCTGGCTCCCTTGCGAACCCGGGCCCAGCACCCGCTCCGAGCGGCCCACCCGCGGACACCGGCAACCATCCGGGGCTCGGCACCCAAAAAACCGTCGCGTTGGTCGCCGGTGGCGTCGGCGTCGTGGGCGTCGTGCTCGGCACCGTCTTCGGGCTCGAGTCCAAGTCGAAGCACGACGACGCAGACAAATACTGCACCGGCAGTGCGTGCACGGACGCGCGCGGCGTCACCCTCAAGAGTGACGCTCGCAGCGCCGGCAACGTCTCGACGGCGATGATGATCGTGGGCGGCGTCGGACTGGCGAGCGGCGTCACGCTCTGGCTCACGGCGCCGAAAACGGGCTCCTCCGCGCAAGTCGGCATCGGGCTTGGTTCTGTGCGACTCTGCGGAGCGTTTTGAATGCGCGCCGTCAAGCTTGCGCTCCTGCTCTCCGTCGTTGGCCTGCTCGGGCTCGCCGCGGGCTGCAACGCGATCCTCGACAACGGAGAGGGGCATCTCGTCTCGACCCCGGGTGGTAGCGGTGGAACGGCCGCACAAGCCGGAGGCAGCGCGGGCGCATCTGCGGGCACGAGCGGCACGAGCGGCGCGGGCACGAGCGGCGCGGGCGACAACGGCGGCGAAAGCGGCGCCGCGGGCGACTCGACGGGTGGCACCGCGGGCACCGGCGGCGGAGCCGCAGGCAGCGGCGGAACGGCAGGCACCTGCTCAGCGGGCGTCTGGGACATGACGAACTGGGACCAATCTTGCTGGCAGTGAATGGATCCAAAAATGGAAATCAAAATCTACACACTCAAGCTCAGCCCCCCTCGTTGGCTCCGCAACACGATCTTCTACGCGGTGCTGCCCATCGGAGCGCTGCTCGGCGCGGCAGTCACCGTGCGCGCCGCGGTCACGCTCACGACCTTTACGTCGAACACGCCGATCAAGGCCGCGGACGTGAACGCGAATTTCACCAACCTGAACACCGCCATTACGGCGTTGCAGACGTCCTCCGCGTTGCTCTATGGCGTTGCCAGCCCGCTGGTGACCACCTCTGGCACTACGGATAAATTTACCGCTGCCAGCTGCGGAGCAACCGGACGTATCGTCACTGGTTTCTGCGTGACCAACCCGCCGCAGAGTACGGGCGGAGTGACGGGGCTCTGGAAATACGGGGCGTACGATTCGAACGTGAGCGTAGCGCAAACGACAGCCAACCCCGCGCTCAACAGCCTCTGGGTATGCGACGTCGCGCCGCCGAGCACCACAGCGATCACCATTCAGGCCTACGCCGTGTGTATGAAAGCGCCGTAGCGCCTTTTGCTCAGCTGCTCGTCTTCTTCCAACCGTCGAGCCCCGTGATCCGCGCGTGCAGCGCCTGAACGTTCGGGAACTCGCCGAGCGGCGCATCGACCTGTTGCGCGTACATCATGGACGCACCGAGCGTCAGATCGGCGATCGTGAGCGCGTTGCCCACGACGTATTGCTTGCCTTCCAGGCGCTTGTTCAGCACCGCCGCGAAGCGACGAAAGTTCGAGAGAGCCTCCTGGACCTTGCCTTCGTCGGGGTCACCGAGGCCTAGCATGCCTTTGAGTGCGCGCTCGAAGCCGAGCGTGCCGAGCTGCGGCGAAAAGTGAGCCGCATCCCAAAACTGCCAGCGCGTGACGTCCGCGCGCGCCTTTTCATCGCGCGGCAAGAGCCCGGATTCCGGCTTCTGGGAAGCGAGGTACTGCATGATCGAGCGCGACTCGGTGAGCACGAAGTCACCATCGACGAGCGTCGGCACGGCTCCGTTTGGATTCAGCGCCAGGTACTCCGCGCTCTTGTGTTCGCCTTTGGAGAAATCGAGCAACTGCTCATCGAGGTTGAGCTCGAGAACGGCGGCGGTAAGACGAACGCGGCGAACGTTGGGCGATAGCGGATTGTAATAGAGTTTCATCTTGGACCTCGGGGTTGGTCGAGGCGATATAGCATGCGGCCCGAGCGAACCTGGCTCTGTGATTGCCGCTCGAGTGAGTCCCGCGTAGTCTTCGCGAAAATGCGCGCGGGCTCGTGGCTTGGAGTGGGCTGGTTTGCGATTCTCGTCGTGTGCGCTCCGCCCGCTCGCGCCGAGGCCGCACACGCCGTCGTCTGGTACCGAGCGTCGGACGCGTGCCCCACGGGGCCGCAATTCCTCGGGAAAATGGGGGAACGTGCGGCGCAGGCGCGGCTCGCCACGGGCGGCGATCACATCGACTTCGTGGTCACGCTGGTCGCCGCGAACGGTGAAACCGCGGGACGGCTCGAGCGACAAACCCAGAGCGGCACCGTGGCGATCCGCGAACTGCGCGACGCCGATTGCGGACATGTCGCCGACGCGCTCGCGCTCAGCCTGGCGCTCGCTCTCGACCCAGCGCAAGCGGTGCCAGCCGAATCCGCGGTTAGTACGCCGGCCAGCGCTCCGGAGCCTGCGCCCGCGATCCCACCGGGCGCGCCGCGCCCGACACCCCCACCTGCGCTCCAAACAACGGAGACGCGCAGCCTTTGGGCGGGTCTGCAAGGCGGCGCCGTGACGGGCATCACGCCGAACCTCTTGCCGCGCGCAGGGGCGTTCGTCGAAGCCGCCGATCTCGTGGCAGCGAACGTCGCGCTGCGCTTCGGAGTCGTGGGCGCACTCGGCTCGTCGTCGACCTCGGTGGGCGCGGTCAGGCAGTGGATTTTCACGACGCGCAGTGAGGGCTGTCCGTGGCGCTGGCACGGCCCGCGCTGGGGACTCTCGCCATGCGTGGCGTTCGAGTTCGGCGCAACCGGCGCCTCGGATACGCGAGCCACGGGCCACCACGACACCGCCACCTGGGCCGCGCCCGGGGCCGACCTGCGCCTGGACCTCGAGCTCGTGCCGAGGCTACGGTTCGAAGCCGACGCGGGGGCGCTGCTGCCGCTCGTGAAGAGCCAGGTCTACGCGGGTAGCGAGCGCATTTATCAAGCAAAATTCGCGGCATTTCACGCTGATTTGGGCGTCGCCGTTCGGCTTTGGTGATCTCGGCGGCCGGCTACGGACATGGCCGCACAGGACGCGCAGTGAGCTCGGCAGATAGCAAGGTTTCACCGACCAGCTTCACGCCGGCGGTCGAAGGCGAGCTCTCGCTCGAGACGCTCGCGGCTCGTCACTATCGCTTCGTTTGGCGGATCTTGCGCGGGCTCGGCTTGTCTCGAACCGACGCGGAGGATGCCGCCCAGCAGGTTTTCATGATCGCCGCCCGCAAGCTCGCCACCATCACTCCCGAACGCACCCGCTCGTTCTTGTACGGCACGGCGCTGCGCGTCGCGGGCAACGCACGCCGCAGCGCGCGCCGCCGCCGGGAAGTGCCCGGCGATGACGGCGAGGTCGACGAAGCTCCCGAGCTCGCTCAAGATGGTCCCGAAGAGCAGAGCGAACTCGTCCGCGCCCGCGCGCTGCTCGGCGAGCTCTTACAACAGCTTCCGGAAAAGCTCCGGCGTGTGATGGTGCTGGCTGAAATCGAACAGCTCGAGATCCGGCAGATTGCGGAACTCGAAGCCGTACCCGTCGGCACCGCGGCCTCGCGCCTGCGCCTCGCCCGCCAACAGTTTCGCGTGCTGCTCGAGCGCACTCGCGACCGTAACCCTTTCGCGGAGAAATCATGAGCGCCGATCCACTCGACGTGCTCAGCGCACGCTTGTTCGAAGCCGCGCGCGACGAGCCGTTGCCGGAAGGCGCGGAGCGGCGCGCCGTCGAGGCCGGGCGGGCTGGGTTCGGAAAGACGCACCCGGGTCGCGCGCTCAGGTCGCGCGTGCGCGTGTCGGCAATTTGGCTGTTTGCGGCCGTCCTCGCCGCGGCGGCGCTGGTACTTGCTCGCCGCCACGACGCAGCCACTTCGATCAGCGCCGAGCCCTCGAGTCCCGCGCGGCCAGCACGCCATGACGAACGAACCTCGCCGCCTGCCGCGGCCACGAACGCCGAACCCGCGAACGGGCCGCAGCCGCCCAGCGCGCCAATCACGACGCCGGGCTTCGCGACCCCCGCACGATCAGCGCCGCCCACTTTGGCGGACGAGCTGTCAACGCTCAAGCTCGCGGAGAGCGCGCTCAGCGCGGGCGATGCCGAGAGCGCGCTGAAAACTCTCGACCGTTACGACCATGTCTTGCAGGGCCGTCAAATGCGCGCCGAGGCCACGCTGCTGCGCATCGAAGCGCTCTCGCGCGCGGGCAAACCCGCGGCGGCCGCCGTGCTCGCCAGCAAATTCGTGGAACAGAATCCAGAGAGCCCGCTCGTCGATCGAGCGCGGTCTTTCATACAGCACTGAAAGGGAGAGGTCATGACAACATCAATCGCGCGGTTGGCATCGTGGGCGCTTGGGACATCGTTGGCGTTGGGATGCAATGGCAAGCTGCACGTCGACGGCCAAACGCCGGACACGGCTGGATCGGGAGGCAGCGCGAACGCCGTGGGGGGCAGCGAGAGCCCGGGAACAGGGGGCACGGTGGGGGGCAGCGCTGGGTTCGGAACCACCGACATAGCGGGCAGCGCGGGTTCGGGTTTCGCAGGAGCGACAGCGGGCTCAGGCGGAGTACTCGGCGTCGAGGGGGCGCCCTGCATCGCCGGCGGACTCCAGACGGAAGCGCCCGGCACCATCGCAGAAGCTCAAATCCGGACGCTCGATCATTGCAATGACGGTCTTGCTTGCAACTCCGGTACGTGTGTCCAAGCACCGGACTGCCCTGCCACGATCAGCGGAATCTGCGTCGTGTACCGTTCGAGCGGCGGCGGGGGCGCGGGCGGCGCGGGCTCCGCCGGCAGCGGGGCCTCCGCTGGCAGCGGGGGCTCCGCTGGCATCTCGGGCAACGGAAATCAGAACTTGGTCGGCGTGGAAGCAGGTGTGATGGCGATGGTCGCGGACGACTCGAACCTGTACTGGGTCGACTACGGGACCAGAGACGCACTAGGCAACTACCAGAGCGACGGCGCGCTGAGCGCCTACGCTTTCGCCAGCGGCGCGACAACCACCATCGCGTCGAGCTTGCCGGGACCGATCGACCTCGGCGTGACCACGACTCGAGCCTACGTCTCCGTGGACGGAGCGCCCTTGGTCGGAAGCCCGAGCGTTCCGCGAATCTTGCGTGTTCCTCTGTCGGGTGGTGCATCCGAGACGCTCCAAAACGCTTGGGCGCCCGCTCTTTCACGAGGGTTTTTCACGAGCGTGGGTGACCAAGCGTTCATCTTCGACGGGGGCGACCAGGTGATCACGATCACCGCGAACGATCTGGATGGCGCCGAGTTCCTCGATGGAGTCACTCCATTCCAACAGCTGACGACGGATGGCACGTATCTTTACTGCACAACGACGTCGGAAATCGTACGCGCCGCGGTCGCCGGATATCCATACGACGGCGGGATTCATGGCGTTCCGCAGGAGGACCTCGTCAGTCCGGCCAACGACGCGTTCGCCGTGACTGGAGACTCCCTCTATGGCCTGGAGACGGCCGACCTCGGACAGTGGGTAGTGCATGGCAGCGTTTCATCGCACCTCATGGGCATCCTGCTCGACACGGCACCCAAAACTGGCGGACTTTGGAAGAGGACCCGCGCATTCGGCGAGGGCTCCTCTCTAGAGCGTTTGCAATTCATCGGAGACAGATTCTTCTTCTTGGAGAGGCCCGGAGATTTTGCATCCCAGGAGGTCAGCGTCGTGGTCGCTACGCAAGTCCCATCCGATCCCGCCGTGCGCCTGCTCGAGCGCCCCGAATACGGTAGCTACATCGACCAACTCTGGGTCGGCACCCCTAACGCCCTCTTTTGGAGCGACGGCAAAGCGATCTACAAGCGCTCGCTCGACGCACTGTAGCGACTTGCATAAACGAACGCTCGCTCGCGCCCGGGGGCGAGCAGCAGGTGGAGCAGCGGCGCGACGTTCGCGTCGTTAGGGGCAGAGGGGTGCTCTCAACCGGGCGTGGTGGTCGCGGGTGCGTCGGCTTTCGTCGCGGGCGCGGGCTCTGCCGGGGTGGCGGGCGCATCCGGGGTGGGCGGCGCTGCCGGCGGCGGCGCGCTCGGCGTCGCCTTCGGGGTCGCTGGCGGCGGCGGTGCCGTGTCCACTTTGACGATTTTGCCGCCGATGCGCACGCTGCCGCAATCCGGGAAGATCCCGACGAGTGTCATGATCGTCCAGACGGTGCCGCTCGACTCGACGCTGAGGTTGGTGATCGCGTTGCCGCCCGCGTCCGCGACCTGCTTGTTCACTTGCTCGGAGATGTCTTTGTCTCCGGTAAACGAGATCAAGCGCCAGAGCATGGAGCAGGCCTTGTAGTCCATCGCGAACTTGCCGACCTGCTGCTTGCGAGCCGCAGGCACGAGCTGACCCGTTTGATCGCGAACGCCGCTCGACATCGAGATCGGCACCTTCGACTCGGGTGCGGTCACCCAGGAACTCACGCCGCACGCCGAACTCAGAGCGGCGCAAGCAACAGCCACGAACAGTTGCGTCTTCATTTGCTGGCTCCTTCGGCGGACTTGACGCGCACGACTTGGCCCTCGAGATCGACGCGCGCCTTGATGCCCGTCCACACGCCCACGGCTTGCGGCTTGATCTCCGTCAGGCGGATATCGAGCTGGCGGTCACCGCGCGTCGCGTACGCGGCCTCTTGGCTGACGTTGGATTCGCGCATGTCCGCGTCCACGGTGATGGTCCCGTTGTCGCTATGCGTGAAGGTATGCTTGGACGTCGATTCGAACTCACGCACGGGCTGAGTCTGCAGAGCGGCGCCGCCGCCCACGTGGTCGACCGGTCCGAGCAGCATCGGAGCGTCGATGTGCGCCGAGGCGACCGCGGGTGTCAGGTGTCCGAAACAGCTGGGCAAGAGCGAAATAGCTAGAGCGCCGATCGCGAGCAGCGCGGGCGCGTTCGAGTGAGGTTTCATGCGAAGTTTTTGATACGCGAACGCGCCGTGAATCGAAATCGCATGAGTATGCGATTTTCGCCGCGCCGTTTGTCAGGCCGGATGCGCGATTATGATTCGTCGCGTTCGAGCATCGCTCGCCTTTAGTCTCTCGCTGCTTGCGCTGGCTCCTGCGGCCCGCGCACAGGACGCCGCAGCGGTGCCCAGCGACAATCCCGCGAGGCCTGCGCCAGCCGACGCCGCGGCGCCGGCCGCGGCGAACACGCCACCGGCCGCGGCTTCGGACGCAGCTGCGCCGCAAACCGCGCCAGCGGTTGCGCCGCCCGCAACGGCGCCGAGCCAGAGTCCGTCCGATCCGAGCTCAGCCGAACCGAGCTCAGCCGTGCCCCGCTGGCCCGACAGCGAAACCGAATGCAATGACTGGGCGGATCACCCGAGCCCAGCCGTCCGCGCGCTGTGGGCTTCGAAGCTGGCTGAGCGCTACGCGGTTCGGCTCATGCCAACGGTCGGCGGGGTGCTGGGTTACAAAGTGGAAGACTACGGCTGGCGGATCGGCTCACGCGTGGACGTGGGTATTTTGAGCCCGCTCTGGCTCAGTGGCTCGGCGTATTACGTGTCGACCAAGGGCGGCCACTCGCTCCAGCTCGACGCGCTCACCGGCTTCAATTTCGTGAGCTACGGCACGCGTTGGATCGACGCTGGATTCGCCAACTTGCACAATACCACCGCCGTGATTGCGTGGGACGCCCACTGCCAGCTCAAGCGCAGAGAATTTGCTTTGGTCGGGGGCGT
Organism: Polyangiaceae bacterium; assembly: GCA_036496745.1. Taxonomy (GTDB): domain Bacteria; phylum Myxococcota_A; class Polyangia; order Polyangiales; family Polyangiaceae; genus PMG-095. Next base: position 9,293 of record DASXKQ010000175.1, on the reverse strand, counting down.
GAAGACCTTGTTGAAGGGCCCCGACGACACGTCGCTCTTGCTCGCGCAAGCCGGCTTCCAACACACCCTTCGCCACGGCAACAATCTGTCCACGTGGTCCTTGACGGGGCTCGTGACGCCGAACGCCAAGAGCTACGGCGCTCAGCTCGGGATCGGCGCGAGCGGCGGCTTCATTCCCTCGCCCGTCTACCTCGGCACCACGATGGGCGGCCTGCTCGGAGCGCACAAGGGGCTCTGGCTCTCCCTCGACCTCGGCGGACAGCTGGAGTTCTGACGACGCGCGGCGTGCCGCGCGCGCGCTCTGGCGGCGTTTCCCGAGTAAAACATGGGCATTTTTACGATATCGCGAGCGCGTATTGCGTGGCTAGCGCGTGCGGGCGTACGTTTACTCGTCGTGGGATCACCCAATACCGCCCCGCGTCGCGTGCTCTTCATCGACGACGACGTGTGCTTCCTGGACGCGGTGCGGCTGGTCTTGGGTGAACGAGCCCAGATCGAAACCGCGACCACGGCCGCGGAGGGCCTGCACCGGGCGTGCCCGCCGGACGTCGCATTCGTCGATCTCGGCCTGCCAGACGGGGACGGCGTCGAATTGATCGGAGAGCTCGGCGCGCGTTGGCCGGACACGCCACTGGTGGTGCTGACCGTAAACCGCAACGACGAGCGGGTTCTGGCCGCATTTCGCCGGGGCGCGCGCGGCTACCTCTTCAAGGAAGACGTCGGCGAGCGGCTGCTCCCGGCGATCGAAGAGGCGCTGGCCGGCGGCGCGCCGATGTCGGCTCAAGTGGCGCGCATGGCGCTGCGCTTGATGGCGGGCTTGCCCGCTCCGACCGGCGCTCCGCCCGACGCGGAGCGGCTGACCGAGCAAGAGCTCAAGCTGGTTCGCTCGTTGGCCGGCGGCTGCAGCTATTTGCAAGCTGGTAACGAGCTCGGCGTTTCCATCAACACCGTGCGCAGCCACGTGCGGAACGTGTACAGGAAGCTGTCGGTCGGGACTCGCACGGAAGCCGTGATGACCGCTCTCCAGCTCGGACTACTGCAGCGCCAGTGACGTCGCCTCGCGGGAGCGCTGCGCGTCGTCACCGTCGGTGCGCTGCAGCAAGCTGAGCGGAAATTCGACGAGCAAGCACAGACCGCCGCGCGCCGAACGACCGAGCGTGAGCGAACCGGCCAAACGCTGCACACGGCGCTGCAGGATGGCGAGCCCGCGCCCCTTGCTCGGCGCAGCGAGCCCCTTGCCGTCGTCTTCGACTTGCAGGCGCACGGAGCCGCGCTCGAGCGTGAGGCGAATTTCGAGTTCACGCGCGCGCGCGTGTTTGATGACGTTGCTCAGGCTCTCGCGGACTGCCCGCGACAGGGCGTGTGCTTCGACCGCGGAGAGCAAAGAAGCCGAACCGTCGCTGTCGACCTCGAAGCGCGCATTGAGCGAAAATTCCGCGGCGCTGTCGACCTGCTCCTGAAGTGACTCCACGAGTTCGGCAAAAGGTTTGGTGCCAGCGTCGACCAGCGACAGAATCGTGCGCGCCTCATCGAGCCCTTCTCGGACGGCATCCAGAGCGGCCGCCACGGCGGCAGGCTGGGCCGTGCCGTCTTCGGCCGAGCTGAGCAATAGCGCCGCGCGCGCGAGGCTGGCCGTGACTCCGTCGTGCAGCTCCGCCAAGAAATCTTGTCTCTGCTCGACCAGCGCCTGGCGTCGCGCTTCCGCGCGCGTGCAGGCGCTGCTCAACCGCGCGAGCAGCTCCGCGGTGGTGAAGGGCTTGGTCACATAGTCGTCAGCGCCGGCGGCCAGGCCGCGCGTGCGGTGCTCGACGCTGGCCAGCGCGGAAATGAACAGCAGCGGCACGCCGTCGAGCCGGCGCTCCGCGCGCACGCGCGAGAGCACGCCGTAGCCGTCGCCATCCGGCAACAGCACGTCGCACAGAATTGCGTTCGGCGTCTCCCGCTCGAGCCGCTCGAGCGCCTCGCTCACGCCGGCGGCGCTCGAGGTCATGAAATGCGGGGCGAGCAGGGCCTCGAGCAACCTGCGCATGTCCGGGTTGTCTTCCACGATCAGCACCGAGCGCGCGACTTTGCCCACGGGCGCCACGGGCTCTGCGGAATCGACTTTCGGAAGCCCGACTGCACGCCGGGCTCCCAGCACGGACTCGAGCGGCGCTGCGGCGACCGGCAAGCGCACGCGGAAGGTCGTCCGCGCTGCGTCTTCCAGCGTCAAGGTCCCGCCATTCAGCTCGCACAGCTCGCGCGCCAGCGGCAAGCCGATACCCGAGCTCACGCCGCCCGCCGAGTCGAACGAGACGAAGCGCTCGAACACCGCGGAGCGGCGATCTTCCGCGATGCCCGCGCCGTCGTCGACCACGTCGACGCACACGAAGCCGGGCTCGAAGCGCGGGACGAGCGTGACTTCCGAGCGCGCCGCGCGCGTGGCATTGGCCACCAAATTGCCGAAAATACGGCGCGTTTGGCCGGGATCCGCGAGGACGCCGAGCTCGGCCGATTCGAGCAGCGCGCGTACGGCCACGGTCTCTCGCGTAAATTGCGCGGCAATTTCACGCAACAGCTCGGCTAGGTCGAACGAGCGCGCGTCGCGCGGCACGCGTCCGACCTCGAGCCGGGAGAGCTCGAGTAGCTCGCTCGTGAGTTCGGCCAAGGCGGTGGCATTGGCCCGAATGCGCGAGAGCCCCGCCAGGTCCGCCGGTCGCCCTTTGAGCTCGAGCAGCTCTGCCTCGGCGTTGATCAGCGCGAGCGGCGTGCGAAAGTCGTGACTGAGATTCTGAAAGAGCCAGCTGCGCACCCGCTCGGCCTCGCGCAGCGATTGGTTGGCGCGATCGAGGTTCGTGCGCGCGAGAAATTCGCTCCGACGCAGTTTGTCGAAACTGCGAATCGACAGCAACACCACTCCGTAGATCAAGCCGAGCACGATGTGGTCGGAAAAATCGAAATCCCATTTGGCGCGCGCCGCCGTGACCAGGATACCGGCCGCCCAGGTGATGGCGAGTAGCATCAGAGTCGGCGCGAACGAGAGCAGCGCGGCCAGACCGATCACGAGTTGCGCCCACTCCATCGTGAGCGTGAACGGCACGACGCAACTGTCGAACACCGACAGCACGGCGCACGCGTGGGCCAAGACCAGAGCCGAAAACCCGGCTGCGCAGCCCCACTCCAGCCGCCGCAGCGCGCGCGTCCGCAGCGCAAAAAAGGCGATCGCCAAGCCCAGCACGAGCTCGCTCGCGCGATACACCAGCGCCGCGCGCCGCGACGGGAAAATCTGTGTCTCGTACATGATGGCCTGACTCGCCCAAATCGCGAGTGACACGAAGACCACGCACAGCACGCGCACGCGCATCGGTCGCGCGCGTTCGGCGGCGAAGGCCCGCTCCATCTCCGGCGACGGCTCGACCTCAGCTAACTCCCGAGCTTCGGCACCGTGCGTCTTGCTGGCGCTCGATGCATTCAAAACTCCGGACAGTCCACCCATCAGAGACGCACCGTACGGCTCGCACCAGTAGCTTGACAAGCGAAATATTCTATCTTACGGGCGGCGCGGATTGTCATGGCCAGCATGGCCAGGTTTGACGCGATGATTGACACGATGACTATTGGCCTTGCGCGCTCGACGCGCGCAGATCGCTAGCATGCGCGCACGCGCGATTTTTCCAAACCGAGGGGCGCGACTCAACGCGTCGCGGGTTCTCATTTCGGCCGCGCTCGCCGCGCCGGCCTTCGCGCACGCGCAAACTGCGGATCAACCCGCGAAAAAGGCCGCTCCGGAGATCCAGATCGACGTCACCGCTCCACCGCGCAAAGAGCCGTCCTACGCGACCTCCACCCAAGTCACGGCCACCCGTGAGGAGCGCAAAATAGATGATTTGCCGCTGACCGTGACCGCCATCACGCACGACGCGATCGACGATCGCGACGCGCATCGGACCAATGACGTGCTCACGCTCGCGCCCGGTGTGCAGTTTTTCAGCGGCTACGGAGGCACTTGGGACGACTACACGCTGCGCGGATTCCATATTTGGTCCGCGACGACGTTTCGGAATGGTTTCCTGAGCGGCTATTCGGGTGCCAACGCCATAGACGTCGTCAACGTGGAGCGCATCGAGGTCATTCGCGGTCCCGCCTCCGCGCTGTACGGTCCAGGCCTACCGGGTGGCGCCATCAACTTCGTCACCAAACGCCCCTCGGAGCAGGCGCGCTCACGAGTCGGTATCTCGGTCGGCAGCTTCGATACCGCCCGCGCCGAGCTCGACACGACCGGACCCCTCAGCGACGGCGTGCTTTATCGTCTGACGGCAGCCGGCGATACCAGCAGTGGCTATCGCGACTTCAACACATTTCGCCGTTACGTCGTCAATCCAGTCGTCTCCGTGCGACTCGCCAGCGACACGTGGCTCTTGGCCGAGGTGCAGGCGTACGAAGAAGCGTATCGCGCCGACCCTTACGGCGTACCGCAGATCGCCGGCAATTCGCAGGCGTTTCCCGTCGAGCGCTCGTTCGCCGAGCCGGCTTTGCCGCTCGCCACCACCAGCGGGCAACTCGGCCGCATCGAACTCTTTCACGCGCTCTCCCCCAGTTGGTCACTGCGCGTCGCGACGCAAACGCAGCTCGGTCGCTACGACGAGGAAGCCCTCAATCCCGCGCTGCTCGACACAGATGGCCGCTCGCTGATTCGCGTGCTCTCGAATTGGCAATCGCACAGCGCAGACACGGCCCTGCAGGTCGCGCTGCGCGGCAAGTTCGCGACCGGCAGCCTGGAGCACGAGCTCATCGCGGGCGTCGACGCGCGCCGCGAAATCGTCGATTACCGCATCGGCCTCAGCGATCCGACCGTCGATCCCTACGTGATCGACGTGTTCGATCCGCACTACGGCTCGCCGCTGCCGAGCGCGCCGCTGCCGCCCGGACGGCTGGATCGCTGGACCTACGAGTCGGGCGGCGTGTACGCGAACGATCTGGTCAAGCTGGCGCCTGGGCTCAACCTACTCGGCGGCGCGCGCGCGGACACGTATCGCCAAACGAGCGCCACCAGCACACTCTTCGACAAAGCCGGCGAGCCCGCGCTGACCGGTCGCACGGGCGTCGTGTACCAATTGATCGAGCAGAGCGCGCTCTACGGCAATCTGAGCACTGGTTTTTGGCCGGTGCTCGGGATTCAGGGCGACGGACACGTGCTGAAGCCCGAACATAGCTTTGCCTGGGAGCTCGGCCAGCGCACGTCGCTCGGCCACGAGCAGCTGACGTTCGACGCGGTGCTGTTCGATATCAAGAACCGCAACATCAGCGTCATCGATCCGACGAATACGAACTTTCAGGTTCAGCGCGGCCGCGCCGAGAGCCGCGGCGTCGAGCTCGCGCTCACGGCTCGCCTCGCGCGACATCTGCGCGCCATGGCGAGCTACGCCTACACGCACGCGGTCGTGACGGACGATCCGGATCCGAAGCAGATCGGCTCGAATTTGCCGCTCTCCGCGCGCCACGCGGGCGCCGGCTTCATCGAGTGGCTTTTCTTGCCTGGGCTGTCGGTGGGTCCAGGGCTCGTCTACACGAGCAAGCGCAGCCTGGTCGACCAGAGCGAAATACCCGGGTATGTGCGCTTCGACGCGCGGGTCGCCTATCGTCACGGCAGCGTCGAATCGTCGCTGTTCGTGCAAAACGTACTCGATCGCCGCTACACGCTGAGCGGCACGAACGCGCTCGGCGTCCTGCCCGGCGCGCCGCGCAACGTGCAATTGACGACGCGCGTTTCGTTCTGACGAGCCGTTAGAGCTCGGACGGCTCAGGTGACGCAAAGGCGTGCACCGCATGAACATGCGATTGCCCTCCGGCGCGTGCACTCGCAAGGTTTCATCCTCCGTTTTTCGATCTTTTTTCGGAGGGAAGAGGAATCCGCACATGATGAAGCTCAAGTACCTAGCGTTCGCACTCGTGCTCGGCATGACCGCGGCCTGCGGCAGCAGCGACAAGGGCGGCTCGACGCCCGCCGCAGCCAACAACGTGCCTGCCGTCGGTCAAACCGTGACCGTATCGATCACGGCTGCCAGCGGCGGTGACGTCGCCATCGGCAGTGCCAAGCTCTCGATCCCGCCGGGCGCCCTGTCGGCGGACACGGACATCACGCTCACGACGGAAGCTCCTGCGAGCAGCTTGCCCGAAGCCGCGACCGTGCAAGGCCCGGTCTATGATTTCGGCCCCGCGGGTACCACCTTCAGCACGCCGGCGCCACTCACACTGCCGTTGCCGAGCGCGCCGAGCAGCGGGCAGACCGCGGTGGTCTCCTGGCTCGATACCACCAGCAACGCCTGGCAGGATCTCGACACGACCGTGTCGGCGGGCGCGGTTACCGCCGCCGTTCCGCATTTCACGATGTTCGTGGTCCGCTTCAAGGGCGGAGGGACGGGACCGGTGGACTGCTCCTTCAGCGCGTGCGGCGGTGACATCACCGGCGCATGGACGATTACGGCTGGTTGCTTCAATTCTAACTCGTCGGCGTTGTCGGGCTGCCCGACCGCAACCGTCATGGCGCAGACGGACGTCGCCGGCATGGTCACGTTCAACGCGGACAGCACCTACAGCGTGAACCTCACCGAGAGCGGCACGATCAACGCCGAGGTGCCGACCTCCTGCCTCAGCGGGACGACCTGCGACGCGTTCGGGACGTCGAACCAAGTCGCCTGCACGGCGGACACCACCGGCTGCGCATGCACGAAAGCGATTATGCCCGCCAACAGCAGTGAAAGTGGCACCTACACCACGTCCGGCACCACGTTCACCACGACCAAGACGGGCGATACGCCGGGCACCCCCAACCAGTACTGTGTGACGGGCTCGACGCTCAAAGTCCAGACCACGGACAGTAACGGCCAAGTCAATATCCTCATCGGCACCAAGTAACGTCCCGCAACTGACGCAAGTTCGCGGCAGACACAGCGGCGTGCCCTAACCCGCTGTGTCTGCCATTGCGCGCCCTAGGTCTTCCGCCAGGGCGCGGCCGCGACCATCCGCGGGCATTCGTGACGCAAGCTTCCTGCCGCTTGCGCCCACGCTTGTCGGACGCGCTCCTCCCGTACATCATCACCGCCCGTGTCGTCTGGCCGTGCGCGTTGTCGTCTTGCCGCCTGGAACGCCTATCAACGCGGGCTCACGCTCGGTTCGTTCCTGACAGCGGTCCTCGCTCCGCCGTAGCTTGCTCGAGACTCCTCTCGACGGCGGCGCGCGCGCTGGTACGCTGAGCGCGCCGAGACCGATCACGTGCCTGCCCGAACCGCGCTGATAGCGCTCCAATATCGCAATTATCGCCTGCTCTGGCTCGGCACGTTCATTTCGATGGCCGGCTCCATGATGCGCAACGCCGCGCTCTTGTGGCACGTATCGCTGCTCGTGCCGCCGGGGAAAAAGGCGATCGCGCTCGGCGCGATGGGCCTCACGCGCGCGGTGCCGATCGTGCTTGGCTCGCTCGTGGCGGGCGTCGCGGCCGACGCTTTCGATCGCCGGCGCGTGCTGCTCGTCACGAACACGGTGATGATGCTGGTCTCGAGCGCCCTCGCGCTGATCACGTTCCTCGGCGTGCATCACCCCTGGCCGATCTACGCATTGGCCACTGTGAGCGCGGGCGCCGCCACGTTCGATAACCCCGCGCGCAACGCCTTTTTCCCGACGCTCGTGCCGCGCGAGCACTTGCCGAACGCGATCAGCCTGAACAGCATCGTGTTTCAGTCGGCGTCAGTGATCGGGCCGCTCTTCGCCGGACTCATCATCGGCGTAAGCGGGGTGGGACCCGTCTACGTCGTGGATGCCGTGAGCTTCCTCGTGCTGGGTGGTTCCCTACTGGCCATGCGCGATCTGCCGCCTCCGTTCGTGGGCGAACGCTTGACCATGGGACCGCGCGCCGCTTGGGAGGGCCTCCGCTTCGTGTTCCAAAATTCGCTGATCCGTTCGTCCATGCTGCTCGATTTCTTCGCGACCTTCTTCGCCTCGGCAACCGCGCTCTTGCCGATTTACGCGCAGGACATCTTGCGCGTCGGCGCGCACGGCTACGGCGTCCTGGCGTCGGCGACCGCCGTGGGCGCCGTGAGCACGAGCCTCTTGCTCGTGCCGCTGCTCGACCGCATCGCGCAACGCGGGCGCGTGCTGGTCAGCGCGGCCGTCGTCTATGGACTCGTGACGGTCGGCTTTGGAGCCTCCAAGGTTTTTTTGCTGAGCTGCGCGTTCCTGTTCCTGGCAGGCTCAGCCGACATGGTGAGCACCGTGCTCAGAAATGTGATCCGTCAGCTGTCCACCCCAGATCAGATGCGCGGGCGCATGACCAGCGTGAACATGATCTTTTTCATGGGCGGGCCGCAACTCGGCGAGCTCGAAGCGGGCGTCGTCGCGCAAGCCTTCGGCCCGGTCGCGTCGGTCGTCTCGGGCGGCTTCGGCTGCGTGCTCGCGGTCCTTTGGATCGCCGGACGAACGCCGCTCTTGCGCAACTATCGACGGGAGTAACCGCTCCTCCGGGATATCCGCGGATAGTCACGGCGCGAGCTACCCGACTTGCGCCGTGGTATCCGCCCGCGCGCGGTACAGCTCCCAAAACTTTTGCGCGATGGCGCTCGCTTCAATCGTCGCGCGGCCGTCGTCGAAGGCCGTGCCCTTGACCGAGCCGAGCACCATCACTTCACCCACGTAGATGCCGTCGCTTTTCAACTTTTGGGCGAGCATGCCGACGAGCTTGTGCTTGGCCGCGTTGGCGACCGCGAGGCCCATCGCGTTCCATTGTACGGCTGCCGCGTCGACCTTGGGGTCGAAGTAGCCGAGGCCGCCGTTGGTGATGAGCACGGCGGAGTCTTTCTCCTTGCGTAGATCCGGCAACGCTTCTTGCACCGCAGCGACCAGACCGGAAATTGCGACGTCGAGCACGGTGCGGACGGCAGCGGTGTCGGCGGTCAGCAAATCACCGGCTGCGTTGGCGTATGCGGTCCATTGCACGACCGTGATCGGCCCGAGAGCGGCGCGAACCTTGGCGATCAACGCGCGCACGGCCGCCGGATCCGCGAGATCGCACGGGAACGCGGCGGCGTGGATGCGCTTGGCCTCGAGCGCTTGCACGCCCGCCGTAAGCTTGTCCGTGTTGCGAGCCACCAACGCGACCGAAAAACCTTCAGCGCCGAACTTTTCCGCGACGGCCGTAGAAATGCCCGGCCCAAAGCCGCACACCAGGATCGTTTTTGCCATGCTGCTTTGCTAGTTCCGCGTGTCGCCCGTCGCAAGTGGGCCCACACACGAGCCCAAACGGGACCCTGTGAGCCGATAAA